>PADE01000141.1 GCA_002702965.1 Planctomycetaceae bacterium | reverse complement strand
GGGGGCCGTCGCAAAGGCGCCCGCCGGCGAATTGGATCACCGTGCGCGGTTGGGTGCCGCGCCATCGGTTTGACCGTCGTTCAGCTTTGGGACGCGCCCCAGTAGCTCGTGGACTTTTGCCACGATGCGATCTTCAATCGACGGTGCGAACGGTCCCGGCTGGACCAAAGTGGTGAAGTAGTTCATCGACCGGCGTGGCTCGTAGCCGCCTTCTTCCAACAGCCGTCGGCTCGGAATGTAAGCGAACACATCATTGTTGTAGCCCGATATCCAGACGGCCGGTCCGGACAGTTCACGTTTGAGGCGGAGCGCGTAATCGACCACGACTTCCCCCGCTAAGGCAACCAGCACCAGTCGATCTCCAAAACGAATCGTCTGCACCGGGTAGTCGTACGAACTCCGCAGTTTTCCCTCCCGCACAATCTGCCGCAGCAGGCGTTCGGCGTGGGGTTTTGTCAGTTCATAATCCTGGAAGTGAGCGCTCGGCGAACCGGCCAGATAGGCTGTCAGTTGCGCGCGTGTGGGGGGCGTCTGGTAATCGACCTGCACCCGCGCCAACGCCGGGACCAATGGACCTCGAATCGCCGTTTGACGCGTTGCCTGGGCTGCTTCCACGGCCGTCGCCAGCGTACGCCCATGGCGCCGTGAAAGCGCGACGGTGCCGCGCGGGTAGCCGTTCTGATCGCCGCCACAGCCGGTCAGAAACAGCGCCGTCGTGTGCGGGTGATCCGCTTCCAAGAAGGCTTACGCGTAACCCGCGTAGTCTCCTGCCTACTCGTTAACGAACAGCGTGGTATTGTGGCAGGCGTAGCCAAACAGAACCGCGCGCCGAGCTTGATTCTTCCAAGATACTTGCAGTACGGGCACGTCGTGATCGACCGGTCGTTTGGGATTGAGGTGATTCAGATAGGGTTCTCCTCGCCGCGGGTCGGGGTTCTTGAGTCGCCGATTCATCGCGAAACCGGCGCGCGCATGGCTGTAACTGAGTTGGGCCGGAGCGAAACCAGCCAGCGCCTTTTCGATCAGTTTCACGAGCGTATCTTCCAGCCATTTGCAGTACTCGATCGTTCGCCTTTGTCGCTGCGTTGAAAGTTCCTCGAGAGCCGTGCTCGTCATCTTCAATTCAGGGCCGCAGTGCGTGTGGGACGCGTTCAGCAGGAGCGACTCCGGCGGTAGACCAAGTCGTTTCCCAATCCGCGCTTCCACCCGTTCGCGCAACGGTCGCGGGATGCCTATCAGATCACTGGTAACGATCACCAAACGCGTTCCGCGCGCGTCACGCAAAGCGAGAGCCTTGGCGTACCATTCCGTCGCCTCACCCTCGGCGGGGCGCGTGCGGCTGCCGAACCCCTCCAACATCATGGGTTGCTGGGGAGTAATCGCCGCTACCGAAACACCGGCCGACCACTCGCCAGCCTCGTCGCCAGCCTCGTCGCCAGCTCTGTCCGCGGTGACCGGCGGATCCGCAGAGACGAGAGTATCGGCGAACGCACAGGGACATACCACCAACACCAGCAGCCGACAGGCGGCAACACGTGTCACGGTACCGCGTGCCGATCTCACAGCAACTCCCGAATTGGCTCACCCCCATCGTCCAGGATATACCGGGGCCGGCCGCGGTGGTCGGTGTACGTGGTGTCCAGCGGAACCTCCATATGGCGGTAGATGGTCGCCGCGATGTCGCCGGGGATAATCGGGCGCTCCTTGACGTCCCCACCATCGCGCTGCGTCGCTCCGATGATCTGACCGTGACGTAGACCGCCACCGGCCAGCGACATCGACATGACAACCGGCCAATGGCTGCGGCCATCGACGCTATTCTCGGTGCCGATCTTCGGTGTTCGACCGAACTCTCCCATCGCGATCACCAGCACGTCGTCGAGTAGGTGACGCTCCTCAAGATCACGCACCAAGGTCGTGAGTAAGTGATCGAACGTAGGTAGCAGGGGGCCCAGGCCTTTGGAAATCCCACGGTACAAACAGCCGGGTACCCCGTGGTTGTCCCACGTCCCGGAAGCCGGGTGGTAGCTGAGGTCGACCGTTACGAAACTGGCCCCTGCCTCGACCAGCCGCCGGGCCAGCAGCGTCTGTTGACACCAGAGATGGTTGCCATACCGCGCCCGCACGTCGTCCGGCTCTCGGGACAGATCGAAGGCGTCTCGCACTTGGGGCCCCGTCACCATCTCGACGGCCGCCCGACGGTAATGGTCTACCGCATCCATCGACCCGTTCAGATCCAGGTCTCGCCGCATCCGATCGAACTGACGCAGCAGCTGCTGCCGGGTATTGACTCGATCCAGCGTCAACCGCTCGGAAAACTGAAACAGCTCGCCGCCGATCGTCTGACCCGTGTCTTTTCCCGTGTTCGTGTACTTTGGCAGCTTGGTCGTCTGGTTGGCGATGAACGGGTCGTACCGCTTCTCCAAATAGCCACTGTACGCGATATGCCAAGGGTGTTTCTGGAAAGCGATGTAGGCGGGCATTCCCGGCCGATTGGCGCCGTGGTGTTTGGCGACGATCGAGCCAATCGCCGGGTACATGAACCCCTTGGAATTACGCCGTGGACGCGACTCCCGATGACCGGTCTGAAAGACCATGTTCGGTTCGTGGTCGCTCTTGCGGGCATCGACCGATCGGATAATGGTGAACTTGTCGAGCATCGCCGCCTGCTTGGGCAAGTGCTCGCAGATCAGGGCGCCCGGCAGTTTCGTCTGGATCACCCCGAACGGGCCGCGGTTCTCGTACGGCCGGTCGGGCTTCGGGTCCCAGGTGTCAATGTGACTAGGACCCCCGGTCATCCATAACAGAATCACACTCTTACGTCGGTTCATGGGTCGCTTTTCGCGACCCGCTCGCGCTCGCTCGGCCAACAGCCCCGGCAGGGTCAGGCCGGCCAACCCGGCCATCGAGACCTTGAGCATCCCGCGTCGATCCAGATAGACCAATCCCTCGCGGTGGCGCGGATACCATCCGGAAAACGCGTGATTCTCGTGTTGCGACATGGCTCGGCTCCGGCGCGGCAGTCGCCAGGATCANTGCNACNAGTACGGCGAACAGNAGCGCGATTGTACTCGTTTGCACCGTGTCGGTGCAATTTGAATGGCCCCGCTTCGCGCGGGTCAACACGCAGGTTGCCTTGATAGTGATACCCGTCGTGTTCGTCAGATTCTGATNGCAACTTGGTGACCAACAAGCGGATCGAGAGTATGATCAACTCCCCCACGTGGCCCTTCNTTCACGCTGGAGCATCCGATGNCCTTGTTGTCACCCCACTGCCTNGCCNGCGTCACGCGACGCCGNCCCNCGCTGTTTTTTTNGACCGCGCTGCTGTGCACCGCGGCGAACGCCGCCGCAGCGGACGGGGTGTTACACCTCCGCCTGCGAACCCGTTCCGAGGTCGCGCCGCAGAGCAATCGCTTTCGTGAAGCGGTNGATCCGGTGACCTGGAAGGCAAACCAAACGGCGATTGTGATCTGCGACATGTGGAACGANCACTACTGCCGCAACGCGGCGCGGCGGGTGGCTGAAATGGCCCCCCGCATGAACGCGGTGCTCAAGAAGGCTCGCCAACAGGGTGTGTTGATCATCCACTCACCCAGCGGTTGTATGGACCAATACGAGGGGACGCCGCAGCGTCGGTTGGCCCAACAAGCACCTCCCTACAAAACCAAGATCCCGCTACAAGGCTGGTGCTACCTCGACGAAAAGCAGGAATCCAAGATGCCTGTCAAAGTCGACCAACCGAGCGACGATGACGGAACGATCCGCAAGGCCGTTCGTTTCTTTGATCGGCAGATCAAGACTCTCGAAATCACAGCAGGCGACGCCATCACCGACAGCGCTGAGGCGTTTTACCTGATGAAGCAACGCGGCATCCAGAACGTCATCCTGATGGGTGTCCATACGAATATGTGTGTGCTGGGACGTCCGTTTGGCATTCGACAGCTGGTCTATCAGGGGCAAAACGTCGTGTTGATGCGCGACATGACCGACTCGATGTACAATCCGCGCGATGAGCCGTACGTCAACCACTACACCGGCAACGACCTGGTGTTCGAACACATCGAGCGNTACTGGTGCCCGACGATCACCAGCGCCGANATTCTGGGTGGCGAGCCGTTTCGGTTTCCCGGGGACAAGCGTCAACACCTGGTGATCGTGATGGCGGAAGACGAATACGACACCGCCGCGACGCTGCCACCCTTTGCGCTGAGCCAATTCGGATCGCATTTCAAGATCACGTGTGTCTACGCCAGCGCCGAGGATCGCAACGACATCCCGGGGATCGAAGCGCTCGAAGATGCCGATCTCGCGATCTGGTCGATTCGCCGACGCACGCTGCCGAAAAGGCAGCTCGATGTACTGCGCAAGTACCTCGCNGACGGCAAGCCACTGGTCGCCCTTCGCACCACCAGCCACGCCTTCAGCTTGCGCGCCGGCGAACCGANCGCTGGATTGGAGCAATGGCCCCAGTTCGATCATGAAGTNCTGGGCGGAAACTATCACGACCATTACCCGAATGACGCCGAAACGTGGGTTCAGCCGCTCGCGGCGGCAGCCCGTCATCCGATCCTGGCCGGTGTACCGATAGACGCGTTTCGCGTCTCCGGGTCGCTCTACAAGAACCACCCGTTAGCGACGACGGCCGCCCCGTTGATGCAGGGGCGCGTCGCGGGGGCCGAGACTCCCGAACCGGTGGCGTGGACTCATCAGCGTCCGAACCGTGGCCGCGTGTTTTACACATCGCTCGGCCATCCTGAGAGTTTCAAGATCGCGGGTTTCAGACATCTCTTGCGAAACGCCACCTACTGGGCGGCGGATCTACCGGTCCCGCAACCCGCCCGTCCGCGGCCAGCATCGGTGAGCAAGAAGTGACGTGGCAAGTTATCACGGCGGCGCACGGTCGGTCATGCCCCGACTCGCAATCGCTGCGCCGCATCGGTGATGGTGATCCGCCTCGCACCCCGACTGCCTACCGCAGTGGCTTGCCCTGCGTGATGAGCGTCACCTGTGCCGTTTGACCGCGGTCCTCACCGCGGTCACAGAAGAACGTCACCTCGTTGTTGCCGTTGCCGATTGTGGGCGCGACCCCTTGTGGCTGAGCCTCGGCTTGGACGAACCCATTGGGATCGAAGACCCGCACCGGACCACCGCCTGCATACTCCAGATACCAGCCGGGTTCGAGGCTGACGGGGAATACGATCGACTTACCTCGCACCGTCAAGCCGGGGTTGTGGACAGGACGCGGCGTTTCCCGGAGCGCTTCGAGGCGGCCAAAGCCCGCTGCAGCGGTCGCCCCGGGCGGCAAATTGGTGATGAAGACGTAGACCCGGTCGACCTCCGCGAAGCCCATGATTCCCAGCGCCCAGTAGTTGCTCAACGGGAACTTGAAATCGTAGATCTCGCCCCCCGCGGATCGGTGCATCCGAACNTACTNCCAACCTGTGAAGTCCAGATGCGTGTAGTAATCGCGGGCCGAGCGTCGGCCCGACTCGATCGCAAAATGCAGGTACGCGCCCGAACCGTCTCCTTTGACCCAGGCCCCGAGCGCGCGGTGACCTGAAAGGTCTTTTCGGTTGTCGAGGACCACCTCGGCACACGCCCAGCCGAGTGGATTCTGTCCCTTGTTCACCGCGGAGACTTGGAAGGACTCGCCCCCTCCGGGGGATTGCTCGCCCTTGTTTNGTAGCGTCAGTTCCATTCCGGGGGCCGCGCGCGGCCCCCACATCGGCCCCGCCCCCGTCTGGGCAAGTTTGAGCGGGCCCGGTTGGATCAGGACGATGTTCTCTGCGGCTCCGTAGGCGGCCAGTTCCGGCATCGGCTCGATCTGGACCTGCAGCGGCTGAGCCGGATGGTCGCTGTGGAAACTCCACACATTCTGCGCTCCATCGACCGCTGCCACGTACCTGCCGGGCGCGTACGTTACCGGACGGAGCTGCCACTTGCCTCGCGCAACCTGCTCCAGCGCGAATTCGCGATTGGGTTGCTTCAATTGCTCTCGGATCTGGTCCGGAAAGTAGCCGGCAATCTTCAGTTGCTCCCAATCACGAATCATCGCCAAAATCTCACCCGTGCGGCCGTTGCCGTCCAGGCGGGCCTTGTCGGTGGACAGGCTAATGGGCGCTTCGTGAGCCAGGGCCTTGCACCAGGCGTACGCCATCTCGCGCGGTCGCGTGGCGGGGCCGGTCACGTTGTGGGTAAAGTAGCCGAGCCAGCCCAGGTCGAACGACTGCAGGTCGGCCCGCGAACGGGCCGACTCCGCCAAGCTGCGATTGAAGTGCTCGATGACACCGACCTGGACCGAGTCGCTATGATTTCCCTGCGTGAAAATGTGCCATGAAAAATTCGAGGGCACTCCGTGGGCGAAGCGCACCTCTCGGGTGGTGTAGTGAAACCGTTTCACGGCGGCCAGCCCCCGCACGTACCAGTCGGGCAACACGGGAGGGTATTGGTTCGTGTTCTCACCGGAACCGTCGGGGTAGTAGTAGTCGACTTCGAACTCATCCAGCAGCGCNGCCTCGGCGCGCATGATGCGATCGAACAANTCGCTCTGCAGATCCGGTTTGTAGTAGGACCAGTAGAACTCGGCGAAGTTATCGATCGCCGCACCTCCNGTGTGCCGGCTTCGCTTCGTTCCCAGTGCGCCACGGATGCAACCGGTGAACCCGAACGGCTCGCTCCTCTGCAGGTCCCCGTAGATGATGATCTCATCTCCGATCCGCAGGTCGCGCCCGTAATGGACCGCTTTGTCGCCCCCGGAGAGCAGTCCATTGGGGTTGGTGGTGGTGGGAATAAATGTGTCATCGGGGCCGATGTCGGCGGCCAGAACGCGGCGACGGTCGGGATACATCAGAAAACCCTGTGCCGGGACCGGGCGGACCAACGGGTCGTGCTTGTGAATCACCATCTCCCAGTTGTGCATCCCGAACTTCAACCCCGCTGCGTGGATCTTGCGGCTGACCGCCTTGAGTCCCGCCGCGCCGCTGGGAAAATTCTGGCGGTTGATCAGGTAACTCCCGTTCGATGCACACCACACCGGTCGATTGATATGAATCGTGGTGAAGCCACCCGCCTGCGCATAGGCGATCACTTCGTCGGCGGTCCGCTCGGAGATGTCGGTGTAGAGTAGCGACTTCATCTGCGCGGGCGATCTGCGCGCCCAGACGCCGTCGATCGTAGGATGCGGCAAGCCATTCTCGATCTCGATCCGCTCGATGATGTCGAGCAGCTTCTCGGTCGGGCATCCCAGCAGGGCGACTTTGGCGCCGTCGAGTCGCAGCCGTCGGTCCGCGTGCGCGATGAGTACCGGATGTTCACCCCCTTGGGGTCCGATGTGCCCGCGGGCACCGCCATAGGCCAGGGCGGGCCGGGGTTGANCGGGCGCCGCACGCTGTAACGGCGCGANATAGCAGTGTGTCTCGATATTCAACGGAATGACGGCCGCTGCGAACANGTCATCGCGGCAGTATGCCAAACTGCTGCCGATCGTCTGAGCCATGTTCAGCGGCACGCGCACCAGGTGGATCTCGCTGATGGCCTGGTCGTTGACGGCCGTCAGTTCCAGCGTCAGGTAGTCCGCGAACGCGCGGACGTGGACNTTGGCNCGGATGCCCGTGTCGGCAAAACTGACCTGCAGGAATCCACCCACCCACTGGACCGCGGTGGACGGACTCCAGTGGCCCTCTTTTTCGACGAACATGAAGGGTACCGGCTCACGGTCCAGACGGTCCCNGCCGGTTCGCCGGTCGGTGAACGCTTTGTTCATCCCGTCGGTCCCCACCGCGTAGACCGCGTGATCGGTCTCCAGGACGATACGATCCCCGGCGCGCCGTACACCCGCGGCCTGCGCAGTCCAACCTTGAGACAGACCGGCGATCCCCACCAAAAGCAGTGTCGTCATCGTCGTTTTCATGGTCAGCGCGGACCTCCATNCTCGATCAGGGGTGNGATGCGCCAGGTGTCGATCACAAGGACCAGAATAGCGTGGTGAGGGGCCGCCTNACACACCACGNCCGGACCNACCGATGAGAAAAACTCGGAGGCGTCGGCAGAAGGCGGTCACCGTCGACATCGACGCCAGACCAACNANCGCCACCACAACCGNCNTTTTTCATCANCGGTTCGTTGACCAACGCAGNCAANCCTCGNCGACGTGACACCCATCAGATGGCGATCAGGTCAGCGCCCCGTCTGGTCGGTCACGCGCCCCATCCGCNACCGCCACTGGTAAAGCATCGCCGGTCTGATTGTCGAGACGCACACCCCCTGTAGCGGGACATGTTCTATANTNGTGGCTGTCGCGGATGCGCCCTCNAGACGATCCATAGGGACCGTCTTGNGGCAAAGNACGGACCTCGGAGGGGGCCGGCACCCCCGGGAGCGATCGAACGTGTTGCGTCTCTGCACCTGCCTGTTGATGTTGGCGGCCACACCCGCGCTGGTCCGCCCCAGCGAGCCCCAGTTCGAGCGCGACGTCAAGCCGATCCTGATGGCGCACTGCTGCAAGTGTCACGGGCTAGAAGCGCGGCAGGCGGGGCTCGATCTGCGCACGCAGAGCCTGCTGTTGCGGGGCGGAGATCAAGGCCCCGCGCTGGACCTCAATGACCCGAAATCCAGCCTGATCTACCGCCAGGTGGTGAGCCGCAACATGCCACCCGACGGGGAACTCGACCTCACACCTGCTCAGATCGAGATGATACGGCGCTGGGTCGAGGCCGGCGCTCCGCCACAGCCGTCCAACGCCTCGATACCGGCCAGTGGTGCACCGCTGGTGTCGGATGAAGACCGCCAGTTCTGGGCGTTTCAGAAGCTGCGCCGCGTCGCGGTTCCCCCAATCGCCGACGCCGCTCGGCTGGCAACTTCTGTCGATCGCTTCGTCTCCGTCCGCCTGGCCGCGGTCGGCCTGCGATTCGCGACTCCGACTGACCCCACCACGCTGATCCGGCGAGCGCACATGGATCTGATCGGCCTGCCGCCCGATCCGGCGGAGATCGAGAGGTTCGTCGGTGACGGAACGCCGGANGCCTACGAGCGTCTGCTCGATCGATTGTTGGCCTCACCCCATTTCGGCGAACGCTGGGGCCGGCACTGGATGGACGCCGCCGGCTATTGTGAGATCCGGGGGACCGACTTCGACGCGGCGCTCAACCGCGACGGCGACTTCATGTCCGGTATGTGGCGGTACCGGCAGTACGTCATCGACTCCCACAACCGGGACAAACCATTCACCCGGTTCATCAGCGAGCAACTCGCGGGGGACGAGTTGGTCGATTGGCGCAACGCAGATCTTCACTCGGGGCGAGTCAAAGAACTACTCGTCGCGACAAGTTTTCTGCGGATGGCCGTCGATTTGACCTGGGACCCACCCGACAACAGCGCGTTTACGCGTTTCCGGGTGCTGCACCAGACGGTGGCGACCATCGCGGGCAACCTGCTGGGTTTGTCGCTCAAATGCGCCAGGTGCCACAGCCATAAGTTCGACCCCGTCCCCCAGCGCGACTACTACCGCATGCTGGCTCTGTTCACACCAGCCTACAACCCACAGAAATGGGTGCTGCCCGCCGACCGCGACCTGGCGCGGGGCGATACCACAATTCACGCGGTGTACGACGTGGGGCCCCCACCGGAAACGTATCTGCTGCACCGCGGTGACCACACCCAGCCCGGGCGCGTGGTACAACCGGGGTTTCTGAGCGTGCTCTGCGATGACGAGGAGAACGCGACCCGGCTCACGTTCGAGCCGATCGGAGCGAGCAGCGGACGCCGGCTGGCGCTGGCGCGCTGGCTGACGCACCGGGAAGGGCGAGCCGCCGCATTGATGGCCCGGGTTCAGGTCAACCGCGCGTGGCAGCATCTGTTCGGTGTCGGGCTGGTGAGCACAGCGGATAACTTTGGCCACCAGGGCGCCCGCCCAACGCACCCGGACCTGCTCGAGTGGCTCGCGGCGGAGTGGGTCGACGCCGGCTGGCGGTTGAAACCCCTGTTGCGACGGATGATGGGTTCGGCGGTCTACCGGCAGGCCTCGACACCCGAGCGACGCGCGACACCTCCACGCGGTCGCCAGGCTGTCGCCGCGGCTGCAGCACCGTTAAGCCGGATGCCGATCCGACGACTGTCATCCGAGATCATTCGGGATGCCATGCTGGCCTGCAGCGGGCAACTAGTCGGTCAGATCGGTGGGCCGTCGATCAATACGCAGGCGCACTCCGATGGCAGCGTCCGCATTACCAGCGACAACCAGCCGACGCCCGGTAGTCGCTGGCGACGGAGCATCTATCTGCTGGCACGGCGACGGTGGTTTCCCACGGTCTTGGGTGTCTTCGATCAGCCCAACATGGGTGACCATTGCACCCGCCGGGAAAACTCCACGATCGTGCTACAGGCCCTGACGATGATGAACGACCGGTTCGTACTGGAGCGGGCCGACGATTTTGCCCGGCGTGTGCTACACCAGGCGGGACCCACGACCGAGGACCGAATCGCGTTGGCGTTTACCATTGCGCTGGGCCGAACGGCCTCAGCGCGTGAGCTAGAGTCATGCAAACAACTGATCGCCCGGCAGACCGACCGGTTTGGAGCCGCGGGCGCCGCGGAGGTCGAGCAAAAAGCGCTGGCGTGCCTGTGCCACGTGCTGTTCAACACGAGTGAATTTCTGTACGTAGAGTGAAAACCCGCCTGGCGTGCGACGCCTTCGCGGTGGCTGCTACGCTGAATCGACGAGACAAACATGCATTCCCTTTCCCCGCTGCAACCCTGCCGGCGACGATGGCTCCGCGATGCGGGCCTCGGCATCGGCAGCCTGGCGCTGGCTTCGCTGTTGCACACCGAGAAATCGCGCGCCCGCGCGGCGGGGCGATTCGATTTGCGCGCCAAGGCCCCACACTTTTCGCCGCGCGCCAAGTCGGTCATCTTGCTGATGCAGAACGGTGCTCCCTCCCAAATGGACCTGTTTGATCCCAAAACCGAGCTGACCAAACGCAATGGCCAGGTGCATTCCGAAAAGGTCGAGACGTTTCAGCAGGGGAGTGAGCAAAACACTCTCCTGGCCACACCGTTTCGATTCAGCAAACACGGTCGATGTGGAATGGACTTCGCCGAGCCATTACCACACATGGCGTCATTGGCCGATCAGTGGTGCATGGTCCGTTCGATGCACACCGACCACAACAACCACACCGAAGCGATGGTGATCTTTACGACCGGTAAGTTCCTGCCGGGCCGGCCGACGTTGGGGGCTTGGACCACCTACGCCCTTGGCACCGAGAACCAGAATCTGCCGGCGTACATCGTGCTGCGCGACCCGAACGCCTACAGCACCAACGGCACCCAACTGTGGCAAAACGGCTGGCTGCCGGCGCTGTACCGCGGCACCGAGTTTCGCTCGGTGGGTGACCCGGTGCTCAACCTACGGCCCGCCATCCCCCAGCCGAAGGGTGTCCAGCGAGACAACCTGAGTTTGCTGGCACAACTCAATCGGGATTACCTGGCTCGGCATCCCGATGAATTCGACCTGGAGGCGCGGATTATCAACTACGAGGTGGCCGCCCGCATGCAGTTGGCAGCCGGGGACGTGCTGGATGTTTCGCGAGAGTCTCCATCGACGCACACGCTGTACGGGCTGGACAACCCCGTGACGGCCGGTTACGGGATGCGCTGCTTGCTCGCCCGCCGACTGATTGAATCGGGCGTGCGGTTCATACAAATCCACCCACCCGCCAAACCGAGCAACCAGCCGTGGGACTCGCACGCCGATAGCAAAGTGGACATCGAGAAAATCGCACCCCAAGAGGACTTGCCGTCGGCGGGCCTGGTGAAGGACTTGAAACAGCGCGGGCTGCTGGATGAAACGATCGTGATCTGGGGAGGGGAATTTGGCCGTTTGCCCGTGAGCCAAAACACCAAGGGGCGCGACCACAACCGCAACGCATTTACGCTTCTGTTGGCCGGCGGTGGATTCAAACCCGGGTTTACCTACGGTGCAACCGACGATTTTGGTTATCGATCGGTTGAGAATCGCGTCTCGATTGCCGATTTTCACGCCACCTTGTTGCGGCAACTCGGACTGGATCACCACGAGCTCGCGTACCAGCATCTCGGCCGCGATGAACGGCTGACCGATCCCGAGGTCACCGGCGCACAGGTGGTCAGCGCGCTGACCACGAATTGAGGCCGCCGCGCAGCGGGAGGGATGTGCCGATCACCCGCTCGCGGTCCGATGCGCCACCGCAGAAGCTCGCAGCGGATGAAACTGGCTACCGGTTCGGCGATGCGGCGACCACCCGCCGCGTCTGAGTCGCCGCTGGTGGTTTGAGGTGCGTGTCCATCCAGCCGTACATCAGTTGGCGTGACTCGTGGGCTACCGAATGGCCCCGTCCATGGACGTAAAACGCGAAATTCTGTGGGGCTTTCTCGAACTCGTAGACTTCCATGATCTTCATCAGCATCAACAGCCGTTGGCGTTGCGTCGGGCCGTGGCCATCGTTCAGACCCGAGAGATCCAGAAACGCGCGGGGAGCAATCAGTGCGATGATCTCGTGGAAATCGATCGGCGGCATCTCGCGTTTGAGCAATCCATCGCGAATCGGTTTGAAATAGACGTACCACCGATCACGCGACCAAGCGGTAACGCGCGGATTGTGCCGAAAGAACGAGGAGCCGCAATTGCAGGCCGAGGCCTTGATGCGGTCGTCGTAGGCCGCCAGAAAGAACGTCCCGTGCCCGCCGAGTGAATGGCCCAGCGCGCCGATCCGCTCACCATCTACTTGTGCCATCCCCTGGAGTACGTCAATCGCAATCGAATGCTCGTACGTGAACTTGCCGACCGCCGTCCAACGGGGGTGTTTCTTGTGGAACTGCCCCGTTTCGTAGGGACCCTCGGGCGGGATCCGGTGACCGGATACAAAATGCTCGGGCGCGATCACGACGTAGCCGCGACGACAGAGGTGATCGAGGTAGGCCTTGTCCGGGTTATCGACGAGCCCGGCNGCGCGCTGTTTCCCCTTGGCGAACGTGCCGTGCAGGGCGACAATCGCCGGAGCCGGATCGCTAGCCTGCAGGGGAATACCGAGGTAGGCATGCGCCCGCTCGCCTGCTTCGACCGCGTAACTGATCAGTTGGCGCCGGTACTGACCGTCCACCACCACCTCCTCATGGACCCGCAAATCCAACGGCGGCTTTTGGGGCTTGTGCTGGTCGCGCAGCAACTCCAGATACCGCCGCTTGAGTACCCCCCGCCGCGCATGCCATTCGGCCTGCGTCCGGACCCCGGCGGTCAAATCGTCCCAGGACGAACGGATCGCGGGCACCTCAAACAGCTCGGGCCGCTGGCGGTTTTGGCCCTCGGTGACCGTCGTCACCACACACAGCAGCAGCAGGGTCTTGGTCCATTTCATGATTTGTCTCGACCTGTCTCGGTAAACGGCACAGCTCACTTTGCCGCATCGCGTTACGGTTCTCTCGAATCTAGTGTGCGGGGTGTTTCACGTCTTGTCGTCGGCCCGGATCTGTGACGCGGTGGGCATCACGCCCGTGGGTCACCGCCGGATGCCGGGAGCCTGGTCATTCAGGGGAGCTTGTCCGGCAGCAACACCAGTCCGTTCTNCTCGTCGGGACGCGCCACNTGTAGGCTTCCCAGGCAGCGTCCCTGATCGGTTCTGGGGCCTTTGGCCACCAGCAGACGGTTCCGCGCCGCGCCCACCAGTCCGAGCGATCCGTCAAACTCGTACCGGCCGAGCATCTGAAACCGTTTGTCGGTCTTCAACAGGATCGCCGGGGAACCGTAACATCCGAACCACCACGCGCCGTCGTGAAAGGTGGCGGTCTGGATTCCCAGCCGCGTCCAACCACTTGCGATCACGTGCTTGCGCTGGAACCGAAAGCGGGCGTCGTACTGGTAGACGTAATTTTCGCGAACCCCATCGGGCAAGCCCCCCACGACGTAGAAGCTGTCAGCCATCACGCCGATCCCACCGGCACCATGGAACACCTCCTGCGCCGGGTGTTTGTCGATGCGTTTCAAACTGCGCGCATCGTACACGTAGACCCACGAGTCGGCATTTCCTTGGGGGTCGTTGAATTTGCCGAGATTCACTGCGACATAGAGTTTTCCCTTGTGAAAACACAAGTCGCCATGATGGTTCGGCACGGGGATTTTGTGCAAGACTTTTCCCTCCCGATTCGTCCTCACCAACTCGGTCGTGAAAGACCAGAAAATGGCATCCTTTTCGTCGGTGCAGACGCCCTGCAGNTGATGTCGATAGTCACCCGCGCACTGCACGCTACCGAANGGGCCTTTTGGTTTCGNNGGGTCNGCGGGGCGCGTGAGCTCGAGGACCGCAANANTCGCGCGGTGGTCCGAAGCAATCGCCTCGTCCAGAACACGGACTTCGACCGGCTTCCAGCGACCAGCTGGCCGCGACAAGATAAAGTCGATTTGGCGACGCGGCGCCCCGACCGGGACGGTCGGCAGCTCCTTCCGACTGGCCGTCTTCCAATGCTGCGCGAACCTCGCCAGAACCGAGCTGTCGCGCGTTGCATTGAGGTCACCAGCGAGCAGCGCGGGCAGCTCGCCGCGGTCGGACACAAGGGCGTTGATGCGCGCTGCCGATGCAAGCCGCTCCCCGTCGTCGGCGCGATGATCCAGGTGGGTATTGAGAAACAGTATCCGTGTAGAAGATGCTTTCGGTTCTAGCTCGCAAATCAAGACACCCCGCTGCTCTCCCTGGTCAAGCCGCGGCAGATGCACGTTCTTGTGTTTGACGATCGGCAGCTTTGAAAGCACCGCGTTGCCGTACTGGCCNCCTTGGTAGTCGATGTTCTTTTCAAACACAACACTCATCCCGGTGAGACGCGCGAGCACAGCCGGCTGGTCAACCCGGCCGGTCCGCATCGTCTTCCGATCCACTTCCTGCAAGGCCACCACATCGGGATGAACCGATTGAATCACCTTGGCGATGCGTGTCAGATCGAGTTTTCGATCNACCCCCTCGCCGTGGTGCACGTTGTAAGAAAGGACGCGAATCCGGAGCGGCTCCTTGGCCGACGTCCAAGCCGACAGCGTGACCAGGACGAACGCCAGCATCAACGAGCGCCGCACCATGACGCATCCCCCTCTGTGTTCGCGTAAAACAGAGCACCGCCGCAGGTCCCCATGATAACGAAAACCGGGCGCTCGGCAGTGGATATCGGAGTGGTTTGATGGTAGATAAATCGGTAGTCGGACGGATTCGTCCGCCCGCGACAGAAACCCGTGCTGCAAACCCCACCCGTGGTAGGATTCGACATGAAGCGTTCCACCAAACAGCGTTTGCTGTGTGCAGCCGTCCTAGGCCTCACACCGGTGATCACCAGCCACGCAGCCGCTCCCAGCCCGCCGAAGGGTTTTCAGGCGATTTTCAACGCCGCGGATCTCAGCGGTTGGCACGGCTTGAACCCGCATCGCGCCGCCGGCCTGACGGGTGACAAGAAAACAGAAANTCTCGCCCAACAGCGCGCCGAGTTCGCGGTGCACTGGACCGTGGAAAACGGAGAACTCGTCAACGACGGACACGGACCCTACGCGACCACCGACGAAGCGTACGGGGACATCGAGTTGCGTCTGGAGTACAAGACCGTTCCGCGTGCCGATAGCGGCATTTATCTACGGGGAACACCGCAGGTCCAGATCTGGGACTGGAACCAGATCTTCGATCCGAAAAACCCGACGCGCCGGCCACATCTCGGATCGGGCGGTCTGTTCAACAACACGCCGGCCACGCTCGGTCGCGATCCGTCTCTTCGGGCGGACAAGCCGTTTGGCCAGTGGAATCAGTTTCGCATTCGCCAGATTGGCGCGCGCACCTGGGTCTGGCTCAACAATCGGGCCGTCGTCGAAGGCGCGGTGATGGAAAATTACTGGGACCGCGAGCAGCCGCTGCCGGCCACGGGACCGATCATGCTGCAAACCCATGGCGGGGAAATTCGCTGGCGCAACATCTTCGTGCGAAAGATCGCCGCGAAGGAAGCCAAGCGGCTCCTCACCGCTGGTCCGCTGTTACCGAATCCAACACACTACGATGTCGCCTACGGACCTCACCTGAAACAACAGCTTCATTTCTGGAAAGCCGAATCGGACCGACCGACACCCGCGCTGTTCTTCATCCACGGGGGCGGGTGGCAGGGCGGGGGACGGTTGAGTGGGCTCACGCGCATGCTGCCGAAGATTCTCAACGCCGGTATTTCGGTCGTCTCGGTCGANTATCGATTCATCCCCGAGGCGACCGCCGATGGCGTCGTCCCGCCGGTGAAGGGTCCCCTACACGATGCCGCCCGGGCGCTACAATTTGTCCGCAGCAAGGCAACCGAGTGGAACATCGACAAGCGGCGTATCGGCGCGTCGGGCGGATCGGCGGGAGCTTGTTCGAGTTTGTGGCTGGCGTTCCACCCCGATCTGGCTGAACCCGATAGCGATGACCCGGTCGCGCGCGAATCCACACGGCTGTGGTGCGCGGCCGTACNGGGCGCCCAAACGACGCTCGATCCCCAACAAATGAAACAGTGGACGCCCAACAGCCGCTACGGAGGCCATGCCTTCGGGTTCCGCGGCGACCGCCAGAAAAAAGTGTCCCAGTTCGACGAGTTTCTCGCCAAACGCGATACGATTCTTCCCTGGATCGCCGAGTACTCGCCCTATGCACTGGTCACCGCCGATGACCCGCCGGTGCATCTGTTCTACAACAATCCGCCCGGACTGGGACAACCCCAGAAAGACCCCACGCACACGTCGAATTTCGGAGTCAAGTTACAGCAGCACTGCCNGAGTGTCGGAGTCGCCTGTGAGTTGGTTTACCCGGACGCACCCGCCGTCGTCCATGCGACGACGCTGGACTACTTGATCTGGAAACTCCAATCCGAGGCCGCTCCCCAGGCCGATTGACCTGCAGACGGGGGATTCCCACATCGCCGACAGCGGGCATTTCGGCTCCCTCCGCAGCAAGCGGGCTGTCGGAAGACGCGGGCGCTCGCACCGGGAAACGCGACGGACGGGGCGCACGCCGTCGAGGCGATGACAGATGGATGCGCTACAACAATTCGCCAATCGGATCGCCATCGGGCAGCATCGGCATCGGCCGACCCCGAAAATCCAAAAAGCTGCGCGTGTAATCGATTCCTAGATGCCGGAAGACGGTGGCCCAGAGTTCGTTGGGCCGCATCGCCCGTGACGCGGGTTCCTCTCCCTTACTGTTTGTCGATCCGATCACCTGCCCAGTACGCATCCCACCGCCAGAAACCAGCACGCTCATCGCGTTGGGCCAGTGATCGCGACCAGGTTGACTGACCTTGGTCTGTGTACCGGTGCGGTAATTCAGACGGGGCGTTCGCCCAAATTCACCCGTCACGACGAGCATGACTCTCTTGTCCAACCCGCGCGCGTACAGATCCTCGATCATCGCACTGATGGTGCGATCGTAGATGGGAAAACGGGTTTTGGCGTCTTCNAAAATGTGGCAGTTCACGGCGTGAGAATCCCAGTTGTAGGTGCCCGCTTTGAGCATCGGAATGCCCGATTGGTACGGATTCTCCATGACCACCGTGACCCACGGCACGCCCCGCTCCACCAGTCGTCGCGCCAGAATGGCGCGCTGCCCCCAGCCGTGCATGCCGAAACGCTCCCGCACGGTGGGAGCCTCCTGGGTGATGTCAAACGCCTCGCGGACTTTCGCGGAGGTCAACATCGCCAACGCCCGGCGATTAAACACGCCCAGACTCCGCATCTGACCGCGGCTGTCGGTGTCACGTCGCAGGCGGTCGAATGACCGCAACAGCGTTACGCGGTCATCGATACGCGTGGACACGGCTCGATCGATGCCGATGTTCTGGATACTGAAGTTTTCCTGGCTGGGGTCGGCCGAGATTCGAAACGGGTGCGCGTGGGTGCCCAGGTAAGCCGAGCCAAAACTGAACGTGTCGACGTGATTGACCCGGCCCGATCCCATCACGATATAGTTGGGCAGCCCGTTTGTTTCGCGTTTGCCTTCCAGCGTCACGGAGGCCATCGAACCGACACACGGCTTGTCGTTCACAAACCCGTTCGGCGAAGCCGGCTTGCGCCCCGTCAGGAACCGNTTGTGGCCGCCGTCGTGGTTCGCGTACCCGTGGTGAATGGAACGAATCAGATTGAATTTGTCTGCGACCTGGGCGTGCTGNGGAAGCAGTTCACAGACATCGATCCCCGCGACGTTGGTCGGAATCGGCGAAAACGCGCCGCGGTACTCGCTGGGAGCATCCGGCTTCATGTCGTACGTTTCCATGTGCGGCGGCCCACCGGGCAGCCATACAAAGATGATCGATGGTTCATCATCGGCCAGGTTCGATTGCTCGCGTGCCCCGAGGAACTCACCCAACCCCAGTCCCAGCGCCGTCGGGACGCCGAACTCAAGAACGCGCCGGCGGCTGATGGGCCCTCGGCACAACCGAACATCTTCCGTGGGTGGCGACATCGCGAAGTAGCTCCTTTGGTTCACCGTCTGTGTCATTATCGGCAAAACTAGCCCTCTTCACAAGAATTGTCGAGGCCACCATCAGCGAAATCGACCGCCGACCCCATGTCACCACCGACATCNCGTCCGAAGCGAAAGCGAGTCCGGGGTTACACACCGGGACAACAAGGTGATGTGGCGTCTACCCCGCAAATCAGGGGATGCAAGGCGCGGCACATTGAGAACTCATGCCCCGTCAACGAGNATGCCGCTGATCGGTTTGCCGCCATGNGCGATGGGAAAAGGCCGTCCGTTGCGATCGGGCACCGTCATGTGCGGATCGATGCCGAGCAGCTTGTAGACGGTGGCCACGATATCAGCCGGAGTGACGGGATACTCGGTCGGCCATTGTGCTTGCGCATCAGTGGGTCCGTAAATCATCCCAGCCTTGATGCCAGCGCCTGCCAGCAAGNTAAATCCGCATTGAGGCCAGTGGTCGCGCCCCGNGTCTTTGTTGATCTTTGCGGTGCGACCCATTTCGCCCATCACGATGACGAGCGTCGAGTCGAGCAATCCCGAATCTTGCAAGTCCTGCATCAGCGCTGGAAAAGCGTCATCTAAAATCGGCAGTGCCTTCTCTTTCATCAACGGAAAATNGTTCTTGTGAGTATCCCAGGTCTCGTTGAAGTCGCCGAAGATCTCGGTGTGAACGCTGACGAACGTCACCCCGGCTTCGATCAATCGTCTGGCAACCAATACACTCGATCCATACAAATTCCGCCCGTAGCGGTCGCGGGTACTACTTTCCTCAGCTGACAAGTCGAATGCGCTACGCAGCCGATTGGCGGACAAGTAGGAAAACGCGCGGTCCCAGTTGTGTTTCAGGTTCTGCGTTGGGGACGATGCGGAGACACGTCGCAACGCGTCGTCCAATTGCGTGAGCAAAGACCGTCGCTGATCGAGTCGATCCAACGTGATCTCGGGAGTCGCGGGCAAGCCCGGCATGTACGGTTCCCCGATCGGCATGACCGGGTCGTGAATGTGTTTCGGTGGTCGCTGAAAACGACGCGGGGCGCGGCTGAACGCGGGATCGTAACGGCTTCCGAGGAACCCGCCACCGATCCCCGGTCGTCGTCGACCTTCACCCCATCCAGGCGGCCCCGGTAAGCAGGCAGCCGCCGGCAATTGACCGCTGGCGAGCCCCACGTATTCACAAATCGCCCCGATGTCCGGCGCGTCCTCTGAAGGTTTTGCCTGCCACGGCTCGTGACCGTAACCCGTTGTGATCGGCAACGGATCGTGTCCGTTGAAAGTNTGGGTTACCGTTCTCACCAGNGCCGTTTTGTGCATCCACTTCGATGTGTTTGGCAAATGCTCGCAGATTTGCAATCCTGGCAACGTTGTGTGAATGCGTTTGAATTCTCCACGAACCTCAACCGGTGCGTTTGGCTTCATGTCAAACGTGTCAAGCTGACTTGGTCCACCCATTAGATCGAAGAAGATGACCGCCTTGGCTCGGCCCCGCGGCCGGTCGCGTCCCGCATCCGCCCATTGCGTAACGGGAGCAGAGAGCGCGCCAAACAGGGTCAGCCCACCCACACGCATCAGTTCGCGACGGCTGATACCGTCGCACAACTTCGTTGGTCGTCCGAGCACACGTAACATAGCAGTGATTCTATCGGCGCCAGTCGGGCGCGGCTAACGACCAACGGGCAACGCGGGATGACCCGACTGGACTCCCTGGCCGGCGACGCAAGCCGGCGCGTCGGTTGGACACGCTTCCCCGCGGGTCGTGATTGCATCCCGCGGCAATCATGGCAGAATCAAGGTTACCGCCCGTGCGCCGCAGCGGGAGGCGCCCGACACGATAAAGCGCAACACCCTCGACTTCACCCCCGCCGCGAATAACGGCCCGCCGTAAACAACCAAAAGGTACTGTCATGAAAATTGGACCCGCCATCGTTCTCGCGTTGCTGCAGTGTGCGCCCCTGATGGCCAGCGAACCAATCGACATCAGCTCGCGACTGGAACTCATGATCGATCGTCACCTCATCGAAACGATGAGCCCGACGCTTCACCTGCAGCTACACAAGCCCGTGCGCCGTAACGTGGCGATCGTCACCGATGAACCGTGGGAAGGCAATGCTTGTACCTACAGCTCGTTCTTTCAGGATGGCGACCGTTATCGGATGTATTTTGGCAGCCAACAATATGTCAACTCCGACGGGAAGTTACTCTCTCCTCACAAGCCGTTCACCTGTTATGCGGAGAGCCGGGATGGGATTCACTGGTCCAAGCCCAAACTTGGACTGATCGAATTCAACGGTTCGAAGCAAAACAACATCGTGTTGGCTGCCGAGAGCATCGCAGAGATTTCGGTCGATCCTGGCCACATTGCGGTTTTCAAAGACGCGAATCCTCACTGTCCGCCGGAGGCGCGGTACAAGGCGGTGATCCGCGCGGCAAACGCGCGCGGACTATACGCCCTGCAATCTCGGGACGGACTTCACTTCTCGCCTCTCAGCGATCAGTTGATCATCACCGACGGCGCTTTCGATTCACAGAATCTCGCTTTTTGGGACGTTTCCCGTAACGAGTACCGCGCCTACTTCCGTGATTTCCAGGATGGGATTCGAGGAATCAAGACGGCCACTTCGAAGGACTTTCTGAAATGGAGTGACCCGCAATGGCTGATCTTTCCCAACGCACCACAAGAACACCTCTACACAAACCAGGTCACCCCCTACGAGCGCGCGCCTCACATCTTGTTCGGTTTTCCGATGCGCTATACCGATCGCGGCTGGGTCGATTCAACGGAAAAATTGCCGCGTCCCAAATTACGTCGCCAACGCGCGAGTGCTTCACCCCGCTATGGTAGCGCGGTCACCGACGGGCTGATGATGACCAGCCGCGACGGGCGAACATTTAAACGGTGGGGTGAGGCGATTCTCCGACCGGGACCAGCCCGCGACAACTCCTGGGTGTACGGCGACAATATTATCTCCTGGGGAATCCTGAACACGGTATCTGATCAACCCCAATCGCCGCACGAGTTGTCGATCTACGCCACGGAAGGCTACTGGACCAAAAACAGTCAGAACTTTCGGCGGTACTCAATTCGAGTTGACGGATTTGTGTCGGTCCAAGCACCGCTCAACGGCGGCGAGTTTGTGACCAAACCGCTCGTGTTTGACGGCGACAAGTTGGTGATCAACTACTCGACTTCCGCAGCCGGCGGAATCTGGGTCGAGATTCAGGACGCCCGTGGACAACCACTCGAGGGTTACAGCGAGGCCGAGTGTCACGAGATCTTCGGCGATGAGATTCAGCGCGAAGTGGTCTGGAAATCCATCGACAACGTAGCGCGATGGGCGTCGACGCCCGTGCGATTGCGTTTCGTACTCAAAGACGCTGATCTGTTCTCGTTTCNATTCCGTTAGCGGCGAACTCGAGCGCCATCGGTTTTAGTCGCTCTCGCAAAGCACTCTCGCGCCCGCTCGCAGAGCGGGGACGCGACGGTGGCATCGCGTCCGTAACACCGGCTCACCGAGACCGTCTTACGCCGCGCACCATTCTCAATGGATCAGCCACATGAAGAAAACAACAACAGCAATTAACGGAGAGCGGATCATGTTTGTGCGATGCATTTGTATCTCGTGGTTCGTGGTGTGTCTCTGCACCGCCTCGGCGCGCGCTCAATTCCGCCAAGGCCCGCCGGGGATGTTCAAAGAACTGGACGATGTNATCGCCGGCGACGCGCTGATCCTGCACGGGAAACAGNTGTTTATCGACGACTATGTCATCGCCGAACTAAGCGGGGTCAAGAAAGTCCTCAATCAGCCGGTCAAACATCCGCGCAACCCGCTATTGCGGAAAAACGATCACGAGTACGCGATCGACTTCGGTACCGTCGTCCGCGACGCGAACGACGGGCTGTATAAGATGTGGTATCAGATTTGGAGCGACGCGCAGGGGTCCGTCGGCAGCCTAGGCTACGCCATCTCAAAAGACGGAATCCAGTGGGAAAAACCGATTACCGACGCGTCTACCGGCTCGAACCGCGTGTTTTTCGATCCGCAAGAACCCTGGATTTCCGCGCCGGGCATCCTCATCGACGAGCATGAAACGGATCCGCAGCGGCGTTTCAAGATGCTGTATTCGGCGAAACCGGCGCAGAAGTCCTCGCTGTCAAGCTGTGCGGCCTATTCGAGGGACGGAATTCACTGGAAGCCGGAGCCTCGCAACCCGCTGATTCCTTACAGCGACACCCAAATCGCGCCGTATTGGGACGCTCGACTCGCGCGTTACGTCGCCTACCTCCGCTTCGGGCCACCGAACATCAGACANATCGCTCGCATTGAAAGCCTGGATTTTCTGCACTGGTCACCCAAGGTGACCGTGATCCCAGGGAAATCGAGGCTTGGCGGCGTAAGGAGCAAACTGGATCAGCCGTTCTTGACCAACCATTACACGCTGACCGCGATGCCGTACGCGGGGGTCTATGTGGGGCTGCTCAACACGTATCACGGCGAGACGCGCGCGCCGATTCCCCAAGACAAGCTGTGGATGGACCGGGTCAATACACAACTGGTATTCAGCCGCAATGGCGTCACTTGGCAGCGAGTGCTCAGCGAAGGTGCCATTACGGCGAGTCAGCTGCGCGCAGACCGCGATTGGAAACAGGCGGCTGCACAGGCGACGTTTCTGCCCTACGGCAAATTCAAAAAGGACTGGGACTGGGGGCAGATCTATCCGCATCACCCACCACTGGTTGTAGGCGATGACATCCGGTTCTATTACGCAGGGATCAGCGGCAGACATTGGAGCGCATTGCACCAAGACAAACCGGACCACGCGATTGGACTGGCGACGCTGCGCTTGGACGGATTCGTCTCGGTGGAAACGGATCGCGAAGGGACTCTCACGACCAAGTCAATCGTGTTCCTGGGTGACACGCTCGTCGTGAACGCCGACGCAAACGGTGGGACGCTGACGGTGGAGGCTCTCGATGCAACGGACAAGATCATCGATGGCTTCACCCGCGGTGACTGCGTACCGATTACGACCGACAGCACCCGTCACGTCGTGACCTGGAAGGGCAATCCGAACTGTCACTTGCTACAAGGCCGCCCGATTAAGCTGCGTTTCCACCTGAAAAACGCCAAGCTGTATGCATTCGAGCCCGGAATTCGGCACATTCACTACCTGCAATCCTACGACTGACGCGAACATCGACCGGACCCATTTCGGGCGCGGCCTTCGACCTTGTGAACACCGGCGTCGGGCACCCACCTGACACGGCTCGCCCTCGGCGCCAGCCATGTCAGCGATGCGGGAACCGGCGCACTGAAGGAACCGGCGCACTGAAGAAGGGGTGGTTGAACTGCCAGGTCAGCAAGTAACCCCACTGCGGCCAACTCCGGCGACGGGGTTGCTGTCGCCCCACCCGCTGTGTAAATTTTTTTCCGACTTGAACGCCACCCATTCAACTACACCCATCTAACGACAGCAAGTGCTCTGGCCTGAGTGCCAGGGGCAGAGCAATCCGGAAACACCTGGCCGCGACCGGCGGTCGCGCCGCAGTGGTCTTCCCATCGCGCAGCAGGCAAGCGACCCCTGAAAGGGCTGTTTGATCGCGCTGGGTCGCGCACAGTGGTTACCGCACACCGGGCTACGGTGGGTGGCACACTACCGCGAATCATCCGATGTGACAAAACAACAGGAGAAACACTTTGGATTCTCTCCAAACCATGCGGGACAGAGTTCGCATCCCGTTGACCCTGCTTGCACCCGTTTTGTTTTCCCTCGCGAGCCTCTCCGCGGAGCCGCCCTACCCGGTTGGCGCTGCAAAGCAGGTTTTCATCGATGGAAAGTTTATTGAGCACATCCGGGGTGCCAAACTTGTGGTCAATCGACCGCGGATCACCGGAGAAAAACTGCTTGTCGCTGCGCACCCTTGGGAAGATTTTTACATCGGCGCCTACATCTCGGTGATTCAGGATCAGGATCGGATCCACCTGTGGTACGAGACGGCTGACAAACGCACATTGAGCGATCCATCGGCAGTGGCCTACGCCTATTCAATTGACGGTGGGGCGACGTGGACCAAGCCGAAACTAAACGCCATCGAGTATGAAGGCTCCCGACAGAACAACCTCGTACTCACGAGAGTCCACGGATCGACGGTCTTTCTCAACCGCCCCGACGCCCCCGCGAGTCAACGCTTCTGTTTGTTTGCTGGCCAATCCGATTCGACAGAATCGCATCGATATCCCAGCAAGGCCTTTTGCTCGCCCGATGGGATTCACTGGACCGCTACCGGAAAAGTCCCTTTCCTAGACGTCAGCGGTTTGAAGAAACACCACAACTACCATCTCGACTCCCAAAATATCATGTTCTGGGACACACGCATCAGGAAGTACGTGGCGATGCCACGCATCAACTCCGGCGAAACGGAAAACGGGCGACTGGGTCGGACGGTGGGAAGAGCAGAAAGCGATCGTTTCGGTGACTTCAATACACCGCAGATCGTCTTTTCGCGTGACCCGGATGACCCACCCAATACGGACTTCTACACTTCGGGGACCATCCAGTATTCCGGCGCCTCCGACGCCTACTACATGTTTCCCGCTGCGTACCACCATTACGCCTCTCCACCCCATCCTGGCAATGATGGACCGATCGATATCCAGTTCGCCGCGAGCCGTGACGGAACCCATTGGCTACGCCCTGATCGCCGTCCAATCATCCGTAATGGGCTCGCTGGATCGTGGAACGCCGGCGCCGCTTACGTGGGCTACGGCATCAGTCGTTTCGGCAACGAGTTGTCGTTGTATTATTCGGCCTACGATGTGACCCACGGGGCCTATGTGAAGCGGGGCTATCTCGGCGGCACCATCACGCGAGCCATTTACCGCGTCGACGGCTTCATGTCGGTGGATGCCGGTTACCAAGGTGGCGAATTCACCACACCGGCGGTGGTCTTCTCAGGCGATCGCCTCGAGATCAACTTCGACGGGTCGGCGGGCGGTTGGGCCGAGGTCGAACTGCTCGACACCAGCGGTACACCCATTCCCGGCTTCACCGCAAAGGACGCCGATCGAATAACGGGAAACGCTGTAGCGAAAACCGTGACGTGGGGTGGCAAACGCGACTTGTCGTCGATCAAGAACCGGCCGATCCGGCTACGTTTTATGATGCGGGACGTGAAGCTCTACGCATTTCAATTCCCCAACAGATAGCTACAGTGCGGGCGTTCCCGTTTGGTTCGTGATCCCACCTCCGCTATCGCCCCACCGCGTCTGCAAGAGACGTGGCGGGCACCACCCGCAGCGGGCCGAGCGATCGAGCTATGCTAGAATGCACGCTCGTCGCTTCCGATGAACCGAGGATCACCGGCCGCTCGGTTGTGGCCACATGATTGCCGATTCGCTAGACTCAAGCGGCCGTTCTCGGCTCAATCGTGTCGATCGAGCAAGTACCGACCACATCGTATACCGAACCGTGTTTCACCGATGACGGGTCGGCCCGTAAACCGACGACAGAAGAGGGTCAATACCTGGCCATCGCAAACGCTTCCTAGCGATCCCGCCTAAGGGGTCGTCAACGAGCTCCAAGCGAGCACACCCCGTGTTGAGGCGAAGTCGGTGCCGGTGCGTTTCGAATGACCCCCTGCCACTCACAATGGGCACGGGCGGAACCGTAATGGGAGTCGAATGGATGAGACCGATCGTGAACCTGGTGGTGGTTGTCGGATTACTTGTCGTACCCCAGCTCGCCTCAGCGCAGATCCTCAAAGCGGCCAAGGGCGATTGGCCCTGGTGGCGTGGCCCGAACTTCAATGGAATCGCCGAATCGGGCCAGCAGGCTCCCATCCACTGGAGCGATTCAAAGAACGTCGCCTGGAAGGCGGCGGTGCCCGGACGGGGTCATTCGACGCCCATCGTTGTCGGCAATCGCGTGTTCCTGCAGACCGCCGACGACTCAACCAAGTCGCAGTCGGTGCTGTGTTACGAACGCAGTAGTGGCAAGCGGTTATGGCATAAGGAACTCAATCGCGACAACCTGCAAGAGAAGATCAACCCCAAGAACACCTATGCCACCAGCACCATTGCCTGCGATCGTGGCCGCCTGTTTGTACTCTTCGGTAACAACGCGGCGGTGCAGGCAACCGCCCTAGACCTGGAGGGAAACGTGGTGTGGACGACCACGGCC
>PADE01000140.1 GCA_002702965.1 Planctomycetaceae bacterium | reverse complement strand
CGTCTGAAGGGTCAGACGGGCGTTGCTTGTTTCGCTGGCGAGACGACGGAGTATCTACGGATGCTCTCTGGTCCACTGATCGACCGGTCGCTCTGCCTGCTGCTGGCCGCCGCGGCCAGTTGGGCCTGTTTTGCAGCGGTGCCAACCGGATTCTGCGATTCGATGTGACCGGTCGGTCCCATATCTTTCGCGACCCTTCCGGGGCGAACGGGCTGCTGATGGCCGCCGAGGACGACTCCTGGTATGTGAACCGGTCGGGCGACGGATGATGCGCACCGGCCTGGCGACTGGAAAGCTGGAAGTCCTCACCGCGCGTTACGACGGCAAGCGTTACGATCAACCCAACGACATCACCCATGAAGTCGACCGCCCCAACGGCATCGCCGTCTCCGCGGACGATCGCTTCTTGTATGTAGCCGACAACAACAACACGACCGGAGGTGCCAGAAAACTATGGCGTTTTTCGCTCCGCGACGGCACCATTCCCCCCCGCAGCCGAAAGCTACTGGTCGGCTGGCGCAGTGGGCGTGGGCCGGATGGCATCGTGTTAGACCAACGGGGCCGTTTGTACGGTGGCCGCCGGGCGCGAAAAACCAACCTGCTGGGAAACCGTCTCAGAACGAAAGGCAGGGGTCTACGTCCTCTCGCCGACGGGAAAGGTGGCAGAGTTCATCAACATTCCCCACGACGTAGTGACCAACTGCGTGTTCGAGGGAGACGATCTGCAGACCCTGTATATTACGGCAGGCGGTCGATGGTGGCCGATTCGCACCCACACACCCGGCTGGGTGGGTTGGCCACCGCGACGAACGGGACGATAAGACGGCGCCCCGTCTCGCGGAGCATTTGCATGCCGAATTCTCAGCCCGTTATACTGATCGATATCGACTCGTCAGACCACGTTTCGTCATCGTGCAGGTTTGGGCGCTGGCCCCGTTGGGCGCCGCTCCCCAACCTGTTTTTTTGTTCCCGAGCCAAGTCGTGTCTGAAACCGCGCTCCAAGACAAGGCCATCCTCATCGTAGGTGGAACGACCGGTTTGGGCTGGTCCGCCGCGCAAGCCTGTGCGCGCGCCGGCAGCCGGGTGCTGCTGGTAGGCAGAGATGCCGACAACCTTTCTGCGGCCGTGGCCCAACTAGGGGCCCCGGCGGAAGGCCTGTGTGGTGATGCGACAAAGCCCGAAACGGTAGTCGACGCAGTGCACCAAATCGTGCAGCGATGGGGGCGCCTGGACGGACTCTATCATGTCGCCGGGGGCAGCGGGCGGCGGCATGGAGACGGGCCCCTGGACCAGATCACCGACGAGGGGTGGGAGCGCACGCTGGCACTCAATTTGAACTCTCTGTTCTTGTCGAATCGAGCTGCCACGCGTCAGTTCCTGAAACAGGGCTCGGGGGGCAGTATCCTCAATATGGCATCGGTCCTCGGGTTTTCGCCGTCACCCCGATTCTTCGCCACACATGCCTACGCCACCTCGAAGGCCGCGGTGATCGGTCTGACTAGGTCCTGCGCCGCCTACTACGCGTCACGGAGAATCCGCTTCAATGCGATATGCCCGGCGCTCGTGGAAACGCCGATGTCGCAACGGGCCCTCAACGACGCAGAGACGATGTCGTACATTCGCGAAAAACAGCCCCTCGATGGAGGCCGCGCCGGTCAGCCCTTCGATCTCGATGACGCGGTGGTCTACTTCCTGTCGGACGGCTCTAAGTTCGCAACCGGACAGGTACTGGCAATCGACGGAGGCTGGTCGCTGTCAGAAGCCTACCGATGCGTGCCGGACAACGATCCACTGCCGGAAGATGACCCTGACAGCTGAGTTGTCCACCCACCCCCAATCCGCGCCCGACCGCGGCGGAGTCCGATGCCAAGTCCCAGCGAAGATTACCTTGCCGGTTGCCGGCATGTCCTGGACCGTGTCGCTGCGCAATCCGCGCACGTTCAGCAGGCTGCTGAGTGGTTCGCTGAGTCGATCCATTCCGGCCGACTGGTACACCTATTCGGTGCCGGACATAGTCGGATCATGGTCGAAGAAATGTGGCCCCGCTACGGATCATTTCCAGGATTTCATCCGATCGTCGAGCTGTCTTTGACCTTTCACAACCAAGTTGCGGGCGCCAACGGCCAGCGGCAAGCGATGTTCCTGGAAACGCAAACAGGACTGGCGGAACGTATCCTCCGAAACTTTCACTTGTCCTCTCAAGACACCGCGCTGGTCGTCTCTTCGAGTGGTTGCAACACCGTTCCGATCGAAATGGCGCAACTGTTTCAGGCACAGCAGATCAAGGTCGTCGCGATGGTTAGTCTGGCGCACTGTCGCGGCAGCCAAAGCAAGCATCCCCACGGAAAAAAGCTGATCGACTGCGCGGACCTGATCCTCGACACGGGCGCGCCCCTCGGTGATGCGCTGGTCCGCGTGCCGGGATTGGAAACCCCTGTTGCTCCCGCCTCGACGATCGGTGGCTGCCTACTGATCAATGCCCTCAAGGCAGAAGTTGCAGCCCGCCTCGTCGAACGCGGAGAGGTGCCGAACGTGCTGACCGCAGCGGCCCTGGTCGGCACCGGCCGGGCGACACAACTATTCGAAGCGGCCTACGATGAACACGGTCGACGGGTGTCCCAACTCTATCAACGACCAGAAATAGGTCGTGGAGATGCGATTCCCGGGTCATGATCGCCCAACCGCGAACCCCGGCCAGAGTCAACGGCAGTGGACCCCCGGCAGCGCCAGTTACTGTGCCGCAAGCGCTACCCACCCCCGATCGACGCTAGTTGCCCTGCTTGACGTCGGCTTCGACGGACTGTGTCACCTGCTCACTGATTTCGCTCAGCTGCTCCTCGAGGGTAACGTTCTCCTGGTAGAGGCGGCTGAGTTCTGCCTGCAATGAGCCCCATTTCTGGTTCAACGTGTTCAGATAATCCGCAGCCACCTCCTGTTCCCGATCGAACTTGCCCTTATCGGAGGTCAGCTTGTCCCGTTCGGTCTCGCGGGCGTTGATCTGACGATCGGTACGTTGTTGAGCGCGCTGCAGCGAAGCGATTTCTTCTCTCACCAGCTGATCGTACTGAAACAGAGAGGATCGCACCTGGAACCCGCGGTGAAACGCGAAAGCGTAGTCGTTGAGTTGGCGTACATAGATGTTGTCCGTAGGTTGACATATCTGCTGATCGATCAAGCTCTGTGTCTCTTCGTTGAAAGGAAACAACGCAAAATCGTTGATGGCATAATCCGCGGCTTCCAGTTTCACCTGTCCCTCGACGGCACCAGGGTTCCGCAACGTCGGAACCTCCGCTCGACCGTTAGTCGGGTCAAAATAAAACCCGGCGGTCACGCCCTGTTCGGCGACGCTGTCGGCGGCGAATTCATAGGGCTTGAGGAACTGAACGCGGACCCAGTGGTTCTCCGGCCGATCACCTTCTCGCCAACCTCCACCATCGCGTGCATATTCGTTCGTGATTGCATCGAGAATCGCGCCGTCTTGACCATAGAGCTGGGCAATGCGCGGCAGCGCTCCTGGTTGGTCCGGACGATAACCGACCGGATCCGTAAAGACCTGAGGGGACTTCAGGTCTGCAGCGGTCAACATGTCGCCAAACACGGGCGGCTGAAAATTCGAGAGCGACTCGGTGGCAGCAAAAAAGATGTGACCATCGATGGGCATCAACGCATACAGGGACAAGGTGACCGATTGATTGAGCAGCGTGTGGGCCCCGTCAACGCCGTCCCCTGTCGTCAGATTCAGGGTCACCGCATTGTTAGTGGCCGCTGTAACCTTGTACTCCCCGACATACTCCTTAGGCAATTTGCGCCCGTCGTCCAAGGTTGCCGTTTCGGCAAATACATACAGCACGTCGTTGGCCACAATGCCGTGCTTCTCGACACCTTCACCGAGTGCTGTGACCACCTCGAATTGACCGGCCGCAGCATTCGCCGCCGTGATTTGACAGCCGCGCCATACTCTCCCTCGATCAATGATGATCCGTGCCAGGGCGATGCGACACGTCGACAAAGGCGCATCAGGATTCTCGCTGGCGGTNCCGATGTTGCCCGGTACCGGCGGCGGGACCACGTTGCGTGGACCGCTTTCCAACTCCAAGATCTCCTCGTTCTTCTTCTCAACCTGTGCCTTGGTACTGGCGTANCGCGGCTTGTATTGCAGGTGTAGGTTGGCGACGTGCGAGGCAGCAATCATGAACGAGACCGAAGCGCCAAATAAGAACACGACGGCCGTCACATGCAACCAATGCCACGTCTTCGCTCCCAGCCAGACGAGGGGGAGAAATAGCAGAACGAGCAAACCGATGGCGATGTAAGTCATGGGGCCGGTGACCGCCAAAGTAATGATGGGAAGAACGCAGAACCCAGAGCCATTGATGATAAATTGGGGTATTTCGGGTGTCAAGCTAATCTCAACCGATCAGCGTACTCCTATACACCCACATCCAAAAAAACTTACGACCATAGTTTTCATCTACTCTCTGGTTTTCCTGACTGAAGAGAAAAGTTGGTTCATCGCGGTAACTAATCGCATTCGTTCCATCCTGTCGCACCGGTGGGCAGCATAACCGTTACAGTCGGCAGTCGCCCACTCACAGTGGAGGCTAACAACCGACAATCCCGAATGGTCAGTAGCGACTCCTGCAGTGTCGCCCCCGAACTCCTGTGTTGTCACGGATGGCAGCAAAACAGTGTTGGCAAGGACGCAGCGCATATGAGCAACAGGCCTTTTTCTGCACGATCGGTCGAGCGCAGCTCGACCCACGCTGGCAACGTCGTTGTGCGTGCCCATACACATTTCCAGGCGCCGCTGTTCGCGTTGTGTCTGATCTCAGTCGTAGCCGTTTGTTGGAACAGCGGCTGCANTCGCGCGCGTTACCGGAAGAACGCAGATTCCGACGCCTACGAGATCATTGACCAACACGCCAACATGCCCCACTGGAATCTCCCGCGCCGGTCGATCGAAATCGACCCGCGGTCCCGCATGTTCGATCCGTTTGATCCCGACGAGCCTCCCAAGCCGCCGGACGATCCGAGTGCAAATCTGATGCTCCAGGAAGTCAACGGCTATCGGGGATTCGCCGGCTGGGACGATGCAGAGGAATCTCCTCACGTGGAGAATCCGGTCTGGCTGGAACGCCTGCCGCGCGACGACCGAGGTGTCGTCGTACTCGACTTCGATACCGCCTTGGAACTCGCCATGGTGCACTCGAGTGACCTGCAGGAAGCATACGAGGACTTGTACCTGTCGGCGCTTGACGTCAGTGCTGAACGGTTTGATTTCGATTCTCAGCTGTTCGCGGGCAGCGACGGGTTCTACCAGGCCAGTGGCAGATCGAGCGGGCAGCCTCGTAGCCGGCTGTCGATCGACTCCGAGGCTGTCGCGCGCAAGAGCTATGTGACGGGCGCGACGCTCGTCTCGTCTTTTGCCAATGCGCTGGTCTGGGACTTCCACGGTGACAATAGCCAATCGGTATTCAGCGTTCTCGATTTCTCACTAGTCCAGCCCTTGTTGCGCGGCGCCGGACGGGACCGCATCCTAGCCCAGTTGACTCTCGCCGAACGCCAACTGCTGTACAACATCCGGCAGATGGAGCGCTTCCGCCGAGCCTTCTATCTTGATATCGCTACCGGTAGCAACGGACGCACGCGTGCCCCCAGACGTATCGGCGGCCTATTTGGTGGATCGGGTCTCCAGGGCTTTACCGGCGTCGGCGGCGGTTTCGGGGGTGTCGGTGGAGTCTTCACCGGCGGCGGATTTGCGCAGCAAGGGGGCGATCAGCTGCAAGTCGGCGGTTTCATCGGCCTGTTACAAGCGCGTCAGGGGATTCGCAACAACCAGGCCAACATCATGGGTCTGCGAACGAGCCTGTTGCAGTTCCAGGACACACTCCGAGAGAACCTTCGCAAGATACCGGATGACCCGACTGAAATCGTTCGCAACCGACTGCAAATCGCCCAGGCGCGTCAGACGTTGTACACGGCGGAATTTGCGTTGATCACCGCAGAATCCGGCTACCAATCTTTTCTGGACACGTTCAAAGCGGACCTCGGACTGCCTCCGAAATTGCCGGTCCGCATCGAAGATCCCATGCTCGACGCATTCAATCTGCTCGACACCCAAATCACGCCACTTCAGGAGCAAGCCACCAATCTGAATCTGAACATCGGTCGCATCAACGAACAACTGCTGGCACAGATCCGGTTTATCGAAGTCGATGGTGCGCAGGTTCCCGCCATCGAGTGGAACGATTCGGTCGCCGCACAGCTGAGCCAGCTAAACGACTACGTGGTCCGGATTCAAGCGATGCGGGACCAACTCGCTGACGAGAACATCGCGCGGGCAGGTGAAGACATCGAACGCCTGAAGACCATCCTGCCGGCGCGACGCGAGTCCCTCGCGACGCTGTCCGCACGGTACTCGGGGATATTAACTCCCGAGCAAACTCTGGCAATCGAATCCCAGACAAGGCTCCCGGTCGACATCGATCCGGCGATCCTAGACGTTACACGTCTCGACACTCTCGTCTCACAACTCGGCAATGAGCAACAACGGCTAACGAATCAGTTCGCGATTTATACGGAGCCTCTAAAGGTCTTTCGGGAGCAACTCGATCGCTTGTTGAGTGATGACCCAAAACCAACACCTACGGAACTTTATGCGCGGCTTGAATCGCAACTACTGTTCAAGGTTCCCAGTCTGGTCTCCGACCTCAATTCCGACATCCTCGACCTCTCGCTTCTACAGGCCCGGGCGCGAGCGGATTCGATCGAATTGATCTCGGTCAACATGCCGTCCGACGAAGCACTGCAAATCGCCAGCATTAATCGCCGCGACTGGATGAACGCGCGAGCGTCGCTCATGGACACCTGGCGGGCGATCGCCTTTGTCACGAACGATCTGGAGGGGGTGCTCGACCTCGTCGCCGAGGGAGACCTGGACACCGTCGGGGACAACCCGCTGAAATTCCGTTCCACAACGAGTAGTTTTCGGTTCGGAGTGCAATTTGACGCCCCGCTGACACGGCTGTTGGAACGCAACCAATACCGTCAGGTGTTGATCGACTACCAGCAGGCAAAACGCCAGTACTACCAGTTCATCGACGGCGTCTCGCAGACGCTCCGCGGCGCGCTGCGCACCATCATGCTCAACGAATTGAATTTCGAGTCCCGTCGAATCTCCGTCCTCTCGGCGATCGACCAAATTGTACTCAACGACGAAATCCAAACGCTGGTCGAAGAGCGTGGAACGTTGCAGGGCGTTACCGCGGCCCGTGACATTGCTGACGCATTGTTCGCCCTGCAGCAGGCGCAGGATGATCTCTTGGGCGTATGGGCCACGTACGAGGTGAATCGTCGGTTCCTCGACTTTCACCTGGGAACGATGCAACTGGACGAAAACAGCAAGTGGATCGACCCCGGCAGTATTCAGGCAGGTCAGTTCAACCAATCCGAACTGCCAGGTTCGGAGTCGACCGAGAGGATGCTGGCACCGGATGACGAACTGCACCTAGAGGCCGCCAACCGCGTTGATCGACCGGCGACCCCCGCAAACGCGCGCCCCGCTTCGCAATCCCGTCAAGCGAGCGACCGCGCCGGGGAGGGGCCCCAACGATTACCGGCTACCTAAACGGCCGACATCCCGATTCACGACAGCCGCCACAAAGGCCCGCATGCTGCCCCGCGGGCCTGACCGCTCGCAAACCGCATTCGGAGCCCATTACGCCCCGCCCGTCGATCCAAAGCCACTACGCAGAGCGGCGAGGATCGCTCCAAACGGGTGACGGTGGAGGGCGCACCCGGTCGCGCCCAGTCGAGAAACAACCCCTTTTCGGTCCACGCCAACAACGAAGCTGAGAGAATCGCCGCTTGAAAAGAGGGAAATTCTTGACCCTGGGTAATTTAGGCAATTATACTAAAACGTCGGTGTCACCCGCCGGGTGCGCCTTGTCTACCGATACGCTGCGTAGGAATCCTCCGATGCGAGTTTGGGTCCCCTCGTTGACTTTCCCGGTCGCCCTGTTGCTGAGTGCCACGATCGCCGCCTGGCTCTCGCCGAGCGTATTGCTGTCTCAGGACGCGCGTGGTGGCCGGAATCTGGCGAAGGGAATACTGCAGACCATTCCCACAGAGGGAATGTCGGGAGAGACTTTTTCCAGCCCCCGCCCGCTGGTCGAACTCACCGTCGGGCAGAGCGATTTGAACTGGGATCCGGCCCCCAACCTATTTGCCAAAACCAACACGCTGTACGAAAAAGCCAGTCGTGTCATCTTCCGTCGTCAGATCTGGAATCTGGAGTTCTCATTNAAGCCGATGCGGATGATCCAAATCGATGTACCGCAACCTTCCGGAAAAATGCAACGGAAGCTCATCTGGTACCTGGTTTATCGTGTCAGATACCTTGGACAAGAGTCAGCCCCCAAGTCAGAAGTCAACGATGAAACCAAACTGGCGACGTTCCCGGCGGTTGAACTGAAGAACTTCCAGTATCGGAGATTCTTCCCGTTGTTCATCCTCGCCAGCCAGGACAAGCTCCCAAACAACACACAGCAGAAGCAGTACCTGGATCGTATTATTCCAGCTGCCAAAACGCCCATTTTGATGCGAGAATTTCCCGGGAAGCTGCCAGGAACCTCGTCTCTGGCAGCCGAAAAACTCCATAACACGGTCTCCATTATGATGCAGAATGTCCCGTTGAGCACCGCACGGGAAAGCCACGAGGTATGGGGGTTGATCACCTGGGAGGATGTGGATCCGCGCATCGACTATTTCTCAGTGTTCGTCAAGGGCCTCAGCAACGCCTTTCGGTTCCAAGATCCCGACGGGGGTTACCAACCGGGAGACCCACCCGGAACCGGTCGCAAATTCAGCTTCAAAGTGCTCCAACTGAACTTCTGGCGACCGGGGGATACTCGCCTCGAACACGAAAATGAGATTCGTTTTGGGGTGCCAGCGGAGAAGGATGCAACCCGACAACAAGAGATGTTGAAACGGTACGCTCGGGTCGATTCTGCCAGCGGCAATCAACTCGACCCCGAATGGCCGCGGGAGCAGTCCCCCGATCAACCCGACGGAGATGAAACGCTATTGCGGGTTGATTACCTGTGGACCTATCGTTAATAATCACGATTGGTCCGTCCGTGGTCTCCCGATCGAGAAGACAATGGCACATAAGAAGGGGCAAGGGTCGAGCCGTAACGGGCGCGATTCGAATGCCAAACGCCGTGGCGTGAAACGGTTTGGTGGTCAAAAAGTCGAACCCGGCAATATTCTCGTCCGCCAGGTAGGCAATCGATTCCACCCAGGCGCAAACGTCGGTCAGGGTAAGGACTTCACCCTTTTTGCGCTAACCACCGGTGTGGTCAAATTTGACCGTAAAGGTCGGCGCATCAACGTTGTCGCCGAGGCAAACTGAAGCCGTTACCAGGGCGGTTCGTGTTCGATGCATCGTGTTGGGCTCTGTCGTACCGGCTGGCAACATGGACGATTGGCGTTACCGTCAATTGACGCTTCTGGCGCCACTGTTTTTTCGGTAATTGACACGTTGTGGCAATACCCAAGGGGCAACTCGCGATAGAGACTTCGCCCGTTTCTTGATGGTCCGGGATGTTTGTCGACAGCGTGCAGATCGAAGTAATCGCAGGAAACGGAGGCGACGGTTGCCTCAGTTTTCGGCGCGAGCGTTTCGTTCCGCGGGGAGGGCCCAACGGAGGCGATGGCGGTAACGGCGGTAGTGTGGTTATCGTTGCCCAACACGGTGTCGACACGCTGGCCGCGCTCGTGCACCGCAAGCAATGGAAGGCGGAAACCGGCGGCCATGGTCGCGGCGCGAATCGGCATGGACGATCCGGAAGCGATGTCACAATTCCAGTTGCCCCGGGAACGGTGATCATCGATGCGGCCCGCGGCTTCGTTGTCAAGGACCTCGTCCAGACGGGTGATCGCGTCGTTGCCGCGCAAGGCGGCAAGGGAGGACGTGGAAATACGCATTTCAAATCGGCCACCAATCGGGTTCCGCGGGAACGGAGCTTAGGAGAACCGGGCGAACATCGAAGGCTCATCCTGGAACTAAAGTCGATCGCCGACGTCGGGCTGATTGGCAAACCCAACGCCGGCAAGAGCACACTGCTCAGTCGTGTTTCCCGCGCGCGACCCGAAATCGCCGATTATCCATTCACCACCCGGAGACCTAACCTCGGCATCGTCACCGTCGACTCCGAACGTCAATTTGTGATGGCCGATATCCCGGGTCTCATCGCGGGCGCCCATTCGGGTGTCGGACTGGGACACGAATTTCTCCGCCACGTCGAGCGCGCCGGGATTCTCGTTCATCTCGTCGAGCCGGAGCCCCTAGATGGAAGCAACCCTGACGACAATTACCGTTTGATTCGCAACGAACTGATCCAGCACAACAGGCTGCTTGGAGAACGCCCCGAGATCGTTGCCGTCACCAAAGCCGAACTCTCCTCGGCCCCGACCGTTCAAGATCGCTTGAAAAAACAGACTGACTGTCCGGTGCTGCTCGTTTCTGCAGTCACCGGCCAAGGCCTGAACGACCTGACGCGGGAAATCGCGGCACAATTGGATCGAGACCGCGCGTGAGCGTACCAAGCAACTCCATGATCGCCATCGACGTCGGCAACAGCGCGACCAAATGTGGGTTTTTCACGTGTCAATCACCGCCGGGACTCCCTGTGCCGAGTAGGGTTCTGCGCCTGCCGCCAAGCTTGGACGGCTTCGATCAGCTCTTGGACNCATTGCCTCGGGAGCCCTACGATTGGTGGATTTCCAGCGTTCAACGGGNGGTGTTNCGGGACCTGCTCGAACAAGTTTCCCGCTCTCGACAATGCGACCGCATCACGTTGCTCTCACACAATCACTTCCCGATCCGCTGCGACGTCGATCACCCACACGAAGTCGGAACCGATCGGCTCGCCGCAGCCTGTGCCACCAATCACCTGCGGGATCCAAGTGGCCCTGCGATTGTGATCGACGCCGGATCGGCAACGACCGTCGATCTGATTGACCGAGACGGCGTCTACCAGGGGGGCGTCATTCTCCCCGGAGCGGGTACCATGGCAGCCGCTCTGGCCGACCACGCCGACTTACTTCCTCGGGTCGATTCCTGGGCTGGCTCGGCGGCCCCCCCGGCAATCGGGAAGAATACACAAGCAGCCATCCAGAGCGGGCTGTTCTGGGGTCTGATCGGGGCCGTAAAGCAGGTAGTCGAAGCCGTTGCCAAAGACCTGGCAAATCGACCNCAGCTGTTTCTCTCCGGTGGCCAGGCACCCCATCTCGAGTCCGAACTACCCACAGCGCNCTACGTTCCGCACCTGGTATTATCCGGGATTGCCCTCTGTCGGATCGAGTAGCGCTCGTGTCACCTGCATCCACGCCGCCGGACAAGCGATTGAACCCCGACGCGCCCACCTGTCGCGCGACGATGGTGACCCCTGTCGGACGTGGGGCGATTGCCACGGTCCTCGTCGAAGGGCCGGACGCGACCGCCGTCGTAAACCACTTCTTTCGAACCACTTTGGGCCTTCCTCTGGAAGCAATCTCTTGCGGCAGGATTGTGTTTGGACACTGGCGCACGCCATCGTCGCGCGAGGAGACAATCGTTTGTCGACGTACCGCTGACCTCATCGAAATCCACTGTCATGGTGGGCGTGCCGCGCCCCAGGCGGTACTGCATAGTTTGCGGGACCACGGTTGCCAATCACTTCCCTGGCAGGAGTTTTTCGGCACTTCCGATAGCATCTCGGCAGAAGCGACCGAAGCGCTTTCCCGGTCCGAGACCGAGCGCACAGCGGCAATTCTGTTAGAACAGCACGATGGCGTCCTCTCCGGAGAGCTGAGGACCGTTCGACGACAGCTAACGGACCNACGGCCAGACGNAGCGCTGCAGCGACTGACCGCGCTGCTGGACAACTGGCCTTTCGGAGAACACCTGACGCAGCCCTGGCAGGTCGTTGTGGCAGGTGCTCCCAACGTTGGCAAGAGTAGTCTCGTCAATGCACTTCTCGGTTTTCAACGCTCCATCGTCACCGGGCAAGCAGGGACCACACGAGACCTCGTCGTGGCCGATACCGNGATCGACGGGTGGCCGATCAGATTGATCGACACTGCCGGCTTGAGGTCGGCACCNAGCCGCGTCGAAGAGCAGGGAATCGCGCTGGCGCAGCGACAAATGCGGGCCGCTGACCTGGTGGTCGAAATCCGCGATCTCTCGGTTGCACCGAATCTGCACGCTGCCAGCGAGTCGGTTGTGGACCGCAACGACTACACGTTGCAAGCCTTCACCGAGGGAGTACCCGTGTTAACGGTCTGGAACAAGTGCGATCTGGAAAGAGGCACAGGGACTGCTCCGCCGGCGTTATCTACTAGCGCACTAACGGGATTCGGGATTGGTAAACTGATCGATACCATCGGCCAGCGGTTGGTCCCGCATCCACCGGCGGCCTCAACACCGGTTCTGTTTACATCGCGTCAACGCAACACCGTCAAAGCCGCGGTCGCGTGTATCCTCGACAATCGGCTTGATCTCGCTGCGCAATATCTGCACAGACTGTGCAGCTAGCACCGGAAATCGCTCTCTTGAGAAAGCCTGCAGGGAGCCTTTGTCAGTCTGTTGGGCGTACCTTTGTCAGTCTGTTGGGCGTACCTCTNTCAGTCTGTTGGGCGTACCTCGCGGGCACCGGGTCCCAGCGGGCAGTCAG
>PADE01000139.1 GCA_002702965.1 Planctomycetaceae bacterium | reverse complement strand
GCGGTTGCGTGTCGCGGAAGAGGTTTCTCGATTGGTGTTTAAATCTTCATGCAGCCATTTACACAACACACGGGCCTCGTCGCCACCCTGGATCGGATTAACGTCGACACCGACCAGATTATTCCCAAGCAGTTTCTCAAGCGAATTGAGCGAACCGGTTTTGGCGAATTCTTGTTCTACGATTGGCGGTATCTCGACGACTCCAGCGAGAACCCCAAGTTTGAGTTGAATCGGCCCGATTTCCATGGAGCGTCGGTGCTCGTTGCACGGCACAATTTTGGCTGTGGAAGCAGTCGGGAGCACGCGGTGTGGGCGCTGGAGGACTACGGGTTCCAAGTCGTCATCGCCCCCTCGTTCGCCGACATCTTTTTCAACAACTGTTTCAAGAACGGCGTATTGCCGATCTCGCTTGCCGACGCAGACGTTGAGAAGTTGTTCCAAAACACCTCTGCGCAACCTGGCTACCGATTGACGGTGGATCTCGCGCAAAGCGCGATCACCGATTCGCAAGGCCTGGAACTGTCGTTTGAAGTCGACGCGTTTCGGCGTCAGTGCCTGCTTGAGGGGCTGGACGACATTGGGCTGACGCTGACACACGAGGACAAGATCACCACCTTTGAGCGGCACCGCGGCGAGGTTCCCTGCTAGATTACCCGCGGGCTGTGGTGCCTAAGTCGTGACGCCGGTTTGGGCGTTTGTGTTCAGGCGATCACGTCCAGCACGGGGTTGCCGGCGATCGCCAGTGGGCGGTCGCTGCGGTCGCGAATCTCGGTGTCGGGTGGAATGCCCATCAGGTAGTACAGCGTCGCCGCCAGGTCTTCCGGTTTCACGGCGTTTTCGTCCGGGTACATGCCGTGGGCGTCCGATGATCCGTATGTATAACCCCCTTTGACGCCGCCACCGGCCAGTAAAACGGTGTAGCACTGGGGCCAGTGGTCACGGCTTTCGTTCTTGTTGATCTTGGGCGTCCGCCCAAATTCACCCATCCACAGCACCAGCGTCTCGTCGAGCAGACCCCGGTCNGCCAGATCGTCGAGCAGTGTCGGCAGCGTCTGGTCGGTCATCGGCAACTGATACTTGTTGACAATCTTGTACATGCGGCTGTTGTCGAATCCATGGGTGTCCCATCCTCCCGACCCGATCTTGCGACCACCGATACTGTTGGAGAAGTAAACGGTGACGAATCGGACGCCGCTCTCGACGAGCCGGCGAGCTAGCAGGCAGCTCTGACCGTACGTCGTGCGCCCGTACTTGTCTCGCAATGATGCGGGTTCTGCCGACACATCGAATGCTTGGCGTACCTTGTCGGAGGTCAACATTCCGATCGCTTTTTGATAGTACTGATCGAAGCCGCGAGCGGGCGCTGAAAACTCCAGCAATCGCGTCTGGCGATCGATCAATCGCTGCATCTCACGGCGCCGTTGAAGACGGTTGGGAGACAGGTTGCGAGGGAGGCTCAGCTCGGGAAGTTGAAAACCCACGCCGTTGGGGTCTTCCGGAAAGAACAGTGGATCATGTGCTTTTCCTAGGAAGCTGGCGTGTTGGGCCGGCACAATCGAACCGTCGCGGATGACATGCGGAAAAGAGACGAACGTGGGTAGCCCGGTACGGTTGGGTCTGAGGTGATCGACCACGCTACCGTACGCAGGGTAGAGATCGAGTGAGTCGCGCAAGCGTTGGTCGTCGCTTGGCGGCTCGTGACCGCTGAGCGCATAATACCCGGCCGACGCGTGGTTCTTCATGTTGTGGTTGACACTGCGAATGAGCGTCACGTGGTTCATCCGCTTGGCCAATTCGGGCAGGAGTTCGCCGACTTGGATGCCCGCGGCGGACGAGTCAATCGACGCGTACGGACTGCGCACGGTATCGGGCGCCATCGGCTTCATATCGAACGTGTCGAGATGGCTGGGGCCTCCCCATTGGAAGAGAAAAATGACCGACTTGGCCCGCGCTTTCAAAACGGGATGAGATTCCCCGGCGCGCAACAGGTGCGAATGGGAAAGACCCAATAGCCCGGCACCACCCACCTTGAGCGCCTGTCTGCGGCTACACCGCAGTTCTGTGAAACTGCGGGAGGCAAATGCGAACCGATTGGCGCCCATGGTGTTCCGTTTCGCTGTTGTGCATCGATTCAGTGATGGGTAGAGAACGCCTTAGGTCCCCTTCGTCTGGTAGGTGCGCGTGTGGCCGTGCGCCGGAATGCTGATCGTGTACGTCGATCCATCCGGAGAGACCGACAACTTGATGTAATGCCCTTGGCACTCGCGTTCATGATTGGCGATAAATGCATCCGCCACATTGTTGACTTGTCCATCGGGCCGCAGGTTCTTGTGGACCTGATAGATTGCCTGTAGCGAGTCGGCAGCTTTCAAGTTGGCAAATACCCCGGGCGTACAACCCTTGGTGACGCCATTGTTCATAATCGCCACGCGCGGTTTGAGTGCCCGCAGTACGATCGGATTGTTGCTGCTGTCGAGTCCGTGATGGGTGACCTGGTAGACGTCCACCTCGCCCGCCAGATTAAAGGGGTGAACCAAGCGTTTTTCCTGATTCCACGTTAGGTCGCCCGCGTCGAAAAAGCGGAACGGCCCGAACTGGAGGAGCATCACGACGCTGTTCGCGTTATCGGATCCGTCACGGTCTTTGGGCGGGAATAACTTCTCGTCCGCATCATTGCGTTGGGCATCCACGCTTGCTGGTTTGATGAAAGTCTTTCGTGTCGCCAGACATTGCAGCCGCACCGCCGCCTTCGTGGCGTCAGCCGATTTCAGCGGAACCAGGTCGCCCGGATTAATGACGACCCGTTTGTCACAGTCGAGTTCGAAATAGGCTTTGCCTGGATTGTCGGGCATGCCTTCAAACTTGCCGTTGTCGTAAATACTTCCGATCGGGAGCATTCCCGACAGCGCTTCGGCGCCACCGTAATGATCGCGGTGGTAGTGCGTGATGATCAGGTGATTGATCTTCTGCAAGCCAGCGATTCGGGTGATGACCTGTGAGATCCTCCCTGGATCGCGGACACCTGGATTTCCAGTATCGATCAAAACGGATTCGTTTTGGGGTGTGACGATCAGCGTTGCGGCACCCCCCTCGACGTCGATCCAGTAAATGTCGAGGCGCCCGTCTTTCTGGCCGCCCGCCAGCGGTTGAGCGACGGAGCCAGTGAATAGGACGAGCCAAAGCAGAGACAATCGATAACGCATCGCACTCATCCTCGCATAGGAAAGATAGGAAGCAGACCGTCACAGGAGCCCGCGTGGGTCCCTGGAAAGTGGTTCAANGAACCGTGCGGCTGCTTTACGGACGTCTCTATTTTGGCAAGAAAAAGGGTTGGTTTCTANGGGAGGTCGACCCCGCGGCGGCGGTCCGTTGGAACTCGTTGCCGGCCTGCCGGCTGGGTCGGATAGTGAGGTGAGCAATCCGGAATCTGTCGGTGGTTGCCGGCGCCCGGATTAACCCGGGAGTTCGTGGGGCGACGATCGGTGTTCCACAGTCCCGCGGCTCCAAACACGGATGCCATCGGGTCCGGCCGCGACTTCGGGGGCACCATTGGTCAATGCTGGCTGCGCCAGAAAATAGGTGTAAGCCGAAACGGTTTCTCCGGTTTCCACATGGCAGGAGACAACGCGTCGCACGTAGAGGTTGTTGTCACTCCCCTGATNGTAGCCTTCGATGCGGTCCAGGGCGCACAGCGTGGCAGGCATATCGTGTGGTGCCAATCGCCAGAGTTCACCACCCACCCGCTCCGTTCCCGACAACAGGGCCGGGTACTCACCCAGGTCGAACACCCGGCCGCGCACGGTGGCTCGGTGAATGGAACGCGGGGGTCGGGGCCATCCCCCCTCGCGTTCCTCGCCGCGTTGCAGCGTTCCGTAGACAAACACCGCTGAGGGGGGTGAGGCATGTTGGTGGCGCTGTGCGCTTGACATGGGAGTCGGCCGCTGGGCGTGCAAAGCGACTAGGANGCGTGTCGATTCCAGGTCAGCTTCTTCTGAATTTCCTCTTTCATCTGGTTCAGAATCGATCGTTTGTCGGTTTCTTCCAGAATGCGACGGATCACGATTTTGGGCGACTCGCCCCCCCAGGACGCACCGTGTTCAAAGTAGTATTTGGCCGCCTGGCCGACAATATACGACCCGTATCCTGCGGCCGCCCCCTGGGGAACAGCGGTGAGCACCGCGCCGATCCCCGCGGTCAGAAGCGTAAANGTCCAACTCGCGACGTGCGTCGTGGTCTCTGCCAGCATCGCAAATCCGGCCGCCTTGCCGATCGATCGGACCAGTTGACGGGCGTGCATCCAAGAGAGCTCCAAGCCGTAGATATGCGCTAACGTGACGACCATCGCGACATCGACCGCCAGTCCACCCACGGTGTCGAGTACGGGGATACGGTTGGTGGCCACGGCCACCGATTTGAGAGTGGCAAAACTGAGGATCGTTTGGTTGGCCTGTTTCAGTCGCAAACGGACTCGCAGCGACGCAATGCGATCGGATTTGTCGGCCGCGTACAGAGCGGCATTCAAGGCCAGTAGGGCCAGTCCGTCTTTTTCGAGGACCGCGAGGATCGACGCCTTGAGGTCTTCNATTTGTGGTGAAGGTTTGCGCCACTCGCTCCGGCAGGTGCCCTGTTCGGATTCGATGATGTATTCCCGCTCGCGGGGGTCCGCGGCCGTGGTGACAAGATGATCTGCGGGAACCAAGTCGAGCAATCGTTCGGAGCGCAGTACTTCGAGTAACCGCTTTTGTTGTTCGCGGGAGTACTGGTCGATCTTGTTGAGAACGACGAGGATCGGTTTATGGGTGCCCGCCAGGGAACTCAACGCGACATATTCGGTTTCGTTCAAATCTGAGTCAGTGACGAACAGGATCAGGTCGGCCCGCCGGGCCGCGGTTGTCGCCAGATCGGTTCGTTTGTCACCGCCGATTTCGTTCAATCCCGGCGTATCGATCAGGACGACCTGCGAGTCAGCCAAACCGGGTACACAATAGCCGGCGCCGTCCCAGGGGATCTTCCAAATGTCTCGTGTCCAGCCACCCTGCACGTCGACCTCGACGACCGATTCACCCACCAGCGCATTGATCAGTGCCGACTTGCCTGTACTGATCTCACCGAATACCACGATTTCGACCCGCCCAGTCGTCAGTTTGGTGACCATCTCCTGTAACTGAGACAGNTCTCCCTTCAGTTGTTGACGCTCCTTTTCGGAGCAGCGGCGTAACTTGTCGATCGTCCGCTCAATGGCGGCCATCGCCTGGCGGTAGTGATCGTCTGGGGCAGGGGGCGCATCGTTCACGATGGAATGGTCCGTTTGGCAGCGGTTCGCTGGGGTTCACGGTGGCGGTCGGTGTATCGTGGGCCGTCAATCTGGATGTTCGGAGTCGGACATTCTTGCACGAGCTGCCTGAAGTACCTTGCGCAGTTCATTGACGGTGGTTAGGCGTTGCCATTCGCGACGCGCCAGGGAAGCCAGGTCGGGAGCCGGTCGATGCATTTCGTTCTGGAAATACTCGATGAAGACCACCCCGATCCAGCGAGTGACGAGTGCCTGGACCACCCCCTGCAGCACCCCCCCGGCCAAAGTGCCAGCGCCCGGAACCGTTTTCAAGATCGCTGCCACGCCGCTGGCAGCAACTGGCGTTGCGGCGCTGACCCCCAAGATGGCAATCAGGTTCTTACCTAGTTCTCCCAGTAGTTTCATCGCCGTTTGGACGTCGATTTCCTGNCGGAAGATCCNTGACAGGTCGACCACCATCTTGACGGAAATANCGCTGCCGGCGGCCAAATCGACCAGTGGCAAGGGGCTCAGAGCGGCGGCCCCGGCAGCCGCCCACATGGCCCCCTCGACGGTGCTCCGAGCGCGCTCGGTGAGGCTTTGACGGATGCGCTCCCGCGCCTGGTCCACCAGCCCCCGCGATTGCAACAGCAAATTTGCGAGCAACAGATCGCGCCCATCTCGCTGGACGACTTCCATCATCCGGTCCGCTAAGGCTCCGATATCAAGGGGAAGATCGACAAATTCGTCGACTTCCTGGCCCGCGGTGGTCAGTCGGGTACGAACGCGGCGCGTGGCTTTGGATTGGACGACGACGATGTCCTGTGGGGAGACCTGTGGACCGAGTTGCTGGCTGATTTGCTCGACCAACGCGATCCGGTCTGTCGAATCGTACCAATCTTCTTTGTTGAGGCAGACGAGAATTTTTTTTTCCATCTCCCCGAGACGTTGGAGCAGCTGGAATTCGGACGCCCGCAATACCCCGTCAATGACCAGCAGTACCAGGTCTGCATCACTCGCAGCCGAGGTAGCGATTTTCACGTGCTCGGTGCCGTCGATTTCATCCAGACCTGGCGTATCGACTAGCGTGAGCCGATCGGTACCCGACCAGGGAATCTGGTTGCGATGAACCGTGGTGCCCCCGCGGGTGTCGGTGGCGAACACCTCGCGACCGGCGAGCGCATTGAGAACCGAGGATTTGCCGCTGGAAACCGTGCCAAAGGCCACGATCTGCAGCTCTTGGCTATCCTGCTTTGCTTGTAGATCACGAATCAGAGAATCGAGTTCGCGCTGCACTGGCGGGGGTACCGAATCGTCGCTGCGGAGGTCCTGGATCTGGGCCAGATTTTGCTCGATTTCGGTTTGCCGCTGCTGGGGACTCAAAGTCCTAGGTGTCTGTTTGGCTTGTCCCTGACGGTGGCGCTTTCGTCGCGTTCGTCGCCAGACGTACCATAGCCCGCCGGCGGCGCTGCCGACCAACAGCACCCCTCCGGTTCCCACCGAGGCCAGATAGAGGAAGCGCACGGTCGGCCCGGCCGCTTGAGCCTCACGATACTGAGACACTAATCTGGGGGGTAATGACGTTAGAATCCATCCGCAAAACGCCAGCAGCGCCAGAAATCCCAAGCCGGTGGTGGCACGGCGAAGTGTCATCGGTCTCGGTCTGACTGGAGGGGTGTGAGAGTGATTGGAGTGGCGACCCGCTGGGAGCCGTGGCGCGGTTGGTATTGCGTCAGTTCAGCGTTTCATTGCATTCTAACAACCNCCGCCGCTGGANGGTGCTTTTGGGGACATCGGTCGGCCTCCGCGCAGGTGACAGATTGCCACATACCCGTACAAGACGACACTGGGACTCCCCCGATGGAGGGGATCAGCCCTGATGAAGGAGGCAGCTTTCGAAAATTTTTTTCTTGGAATGAGTTTCTCAGTCTAGTATTGTAGAGTGAAGAGTTTGCTCGATGGCCTAGGGCCCGCTGTTTTCAAGGCCAGATGAACAAGCACGGGGCAGGCGGACGAGTATATTATGGGTGGCCGTACTAGGCAGCTCAGAATAGCGCGTCTAGAGAATTTGAAGCAGGCAGGAGAAGTTCAATGAAGGCTATCGGATTTGCCCATCGCGCGGTCACACTTTCTGTGTTGGCAATTATGGTGCTCACACCGGCTCTGTTGTCTGCCGCCAAAGTGCGCCGCAGTTCGCGCTCCAAGAAGGTCCCACAGGTTCACGAACAGGTCGTCGAGTTTTTTGCGGGACGGGATGCCGGCAAGATCGAGGTCCAGTTCATTCCCAAGAATGCTCGCCAGGCCACGGTGAAGATTAAGAACAACACGGATAAACCGATCAGCATTCAGCTGCCCGCGGCTTTCGCTGCGGTTCCCAACACCGTGCTCGCCCAAATGGGCGGTGGCATGGGTGGTGGTGGCATGGGCGGCGGTGGTATGGGTGGCGGCGGCATGGGTGGTGGCGGCATGGGCGGCGGCGGCGGNGGTGGCGGTCAGGGAATGGGTGGCGGCATGGGTGGTGGTGGTGGCGGCATGGGCGGCGGCGGCATGGGTGGTGGTGGNGGCGGTATGGGCGGCGGTGGCATGGGCGGCGGCGGCGGNGGCGGGATGTTCAACCTCGAGCCGGCACGCGAGCGCAAGATCAAGGTGCCCCTGCTCTGTCTGGAGGAAGGCAAGAAGGACCCCACGCCGAGAATGAAGTACACGATGATTCGTATCGAACGGTTCACCAAGCAACAGCATGTGATTGAGCTCTGTAAGATGCTCGGCAACGGTCAGGTGCCCCGCAACGCGGCTCAGGCGGCNGCCTGGCACATGACGGACGACCTGACTTGGTGGCAATTGGCTGCCAAGGACCGTATTCGCTTGAGCAACGGGTATTACCGCAAATACTTTTCTCGCCGGGAGATCGGACTGGCGGTCCGGATCGCCAATGAGGCGTTTCGCCGCGGAGACCTGTTCCGCGAATGGCAAAAGAGCCAGGCGGATGAAGTGGCAAAGCTGGAGTCGCTCAGCAACCAGTAGCCTCCCCGAGCGGTTGTTGCTCCTGTAGACTGTGTCGAGCGCCGCTGTGCGGCGCTTTCTTTTTGCGCCTCTGCGGACACGGTCGCGATTCTTGCTGTCGGTGTTGCCATGACTACCACACCGGATGAACACAAGGTGGATGCGCCGCGGCGGATCCGCTGTGCGGTGATCACCCTGAGTGACACGCGCACCTTGGAAACCGATACGGGGGGACAGACGATCGTCGATCGGTTGACCGAGGTCGGTCACGAGGTGGTTCACCGCGAGATTATTCCCGATGACCCCACTTTGTTGCGCCCGCTGCTCGAGCGGTTTCGCGATGCCGCCAACCTGGATTGTGTGTTGCTGACAGGAGGCACCGGGATCAGCGCACGCGATCAGACTTTTGAGACCGTCTCCGGGCTGCTCACTCGATCCTTGCCCGGTTACGGGGAACTGTTTCGTATGCTCAGTTATCAGGAGATTGGCGCCGCGGCGATGCTGAGCCGTGCGACCGGGGGGCTGATGGGAAACACCTTGCTGTTGACGATGCCCGGGTCGCGGGCCGCCGTCTGCCTCGCCATGGACCGTGTGATCTTGCCTGAATTGGGCCATTTGATTCGCGAGGCGAGACGCTAGATCGCAAACAGTGATTTGTCGGTTTGGTTTGGGGCTTGCTGCGACGTTGCCGAAGCGATCCGGTTCGCCCGCTTGAAAGTGGTGAGTGCGAAAGCCAGAATCGGCAACACGCGATTTTTCTGGTATGGCTTTTTCTCGAGGCGGCAGATTCATGGCCCACTGGATGCCCACCGGATTTCAGTTCACCGGGGTTCATTGCGGAATTAAGTCCGATCCGCAACAACAAGATCTCGTCCTAGTCACCTGTCCGCAATCTGCCGTGGCGGCCGGCGTCTACACCGAAAACAGGATGTATGCCGCCCCCGTGGAGTTGGATCGTGAGCGGACTCCCAGTCCCGACATTCGGGCGGTCGTTGTCAATTCAGGAAATGCGAACGCCTGTACCGGGTCGCGGGGATTAGCCGATGCCCGCGAAATGGCCCGGCTGACGGCGGCTGCGCTGCACACCGATCAGGAACAAGTCTTGGTGATGTCGACGGGCATCATTGGTGAGTATTTGCCGATGGGCCGGATTGCCTCCGGAATCTCGTCTGCGTCCGATCGTCTGGGCACGAGTGAGGAGGATTGGTTGGCCGCCGCCCGCGGCATCACGACCACCGACAAGTCGCACAAAACGGCGCACCGCGAAGTCGTGTTGGCTGGCCGTGCGGTACAGGTGCTCGGCATGTGCAAGGGAGCTGGGATGATTGGTCCCCGCATGGCGACCATGCTGGCCATCATCTTGACGGATGCACGGTTAACCCCCGAGACAGCGCAAGTGACGCTGACTGCCGGCGCCGATGCAAGTTTCAATTGTGTCAGTGTCGAAGGGCACATGAGCACCAATGACACAGTGTTGTTGCTGTCGAGTGGCGCTGCGATGAGCGANCCACTGGTCGGTGCGCAACTGGAGTCCTTTGGAGAGGTTGTCCAAGAGGTGTGTATCGACCTGGCTCGCCAGATTGCCGACGATGGCGAAGGCGCCAGCCATTTGATCAACATCCACGTTACGGGTTGCGCTACCGCCGTGGACGCTCGTCGGATTGCGGAGACGGTGGCTCACAGCAATCTGGTCAAAACGGGGATTGCCGGTGCGGATCCTAACTGGGGCCGAATTGTCTCGGCCGTTGGTTACGCGGGTGTCTCATTTGACCGTGATCGCTTGGGCCTCAAGTTGAACCGGTTTTCTTTGTTTGAGAACGGAGCCCCGGTGGAATTTGACGCGTCGGTGGTCAGCGCCTCGATGCGGTCCCAACGGGAAATCCTGGTAGAATTGACGTTTGCTGAGGGATCGGCCGAAGCGCGTTTCTGGACCAGTGATTTGACGGTCGAGTATGTGCGCTTCAACTCTGAATACCACACCTGAATGCGTAGTGCGGCAATGAGCGACGGCGCGCTGTCGTCGAAGGGAGTGTTTTGGATCAACGGTTACCGATCGACGATGCGTGTTTTCGTGGCGAGGGGTCAGCGTTGGTTTCCGATGGGTAATCCTGCCGGACGGGGACAAATACGGTGGCCCGTAACGAACAACTCATTCGCCAGCACAAGCTATTGCAGATTCTTGAGCGCTACCGGTTTGGCCGCTTGCTCGAGGAATTGCGTGACGAATTGGTTGAAGAACTCGGGCTGACTTCCTTACACGTCCGCACCGTACGCCGTGATTTGGAAGCTCTACAGCTGGCGGGCGTAGACGTCGATGTACATGAACAATCTCGAGGTCGCGCCTGGAAACTGGGGCCCGGGTTTCGAGGCACTCACAAGATCACCGCCTCGGCCAGCGAGTTGATTGCGCTCTCGCTCGGTCGCGATCTGATGCTCCCCTTGGCCGGNACACCGTTCTGGCACGGGATCGAGACTTTCTGGAACAAAGTGCGCGACCAGTTGCCGCCGTCGGTTTGGGAGCACTATGCGAAGTACCGTCGTTTCCTGGCGGTATTGGGGTTACCGACCAAATCGTATCAGCAACACCAGGGAATTTTGAAGACCGTCAACCGCGCGATCTTAGAGCACCGCGTGGTGGAGATCGANTATCAGTCGATCGGCAAACCGATCTCTCGCCGCCGCATCGAACCGCTGGGGGTCGTCTATTTTCAGTCGAGCCTGTATATCCTGGCACTGGCTCAGGAATCGCCCGAAACCGAAACACCCATCCGCCGATTCAAGCTCGACCGTTTCACGAAAGCGGTGGCTCTCGATGACTGGTTCAAACCACCCGAGGGTTTTCAATTGGAGGACTACCTTCGTCAAAATGTCGGAATCTTCTCGGGCCAGCAACCGATCGAAATATCGATCAAAGTCACCGCCATGGCAGCCCCGTGGGTGATTGAAGATCCGTGGCATCCCGGTCAACGAGTCGAACGGCACAGCGACGGAAGCATTACCTTGACCCTTTCGGTCGCACACGAGTTAGAGGTGATTCCTCGAGTCCTGGCGCTGGGAGCCGAGGCCGAAGTACTTTCGCCTGATTCCTGCCGTCAGCGGATGGCGCAGACGGTCGAACAGCTGGCGCGTCGGTACGCGTCGAGCAAATAATCTTCGCTGCGGCGCAAGGAGGGTTCGGACGGGCGATTACCCCATTTCGAGCTCCGTGGGGTGGCTGTGGGCTCTCGCCGCGCCGTCGGTTGAGGTGGTCGGCCGGGAAAAACCCCCCGGTGTGTCCCATCACGAAGATTCATTGGGTTATATTCGCTAAGAGCTGATTGAGGCACAACACAAGTTTCGTCACTGTACGATGCTCAACGTTCTGCGGGGTTGTGGAATTCAGAGGGAGCATGATCCATGGGTGTGAACAACAGGCCACGAGTGTTCGTGACCCGCCTTATTCCCGAGGCAGGGCTTCGTATCATTCTCGATCATTGCGAGGCTGAAGTGTGGGAGGCGCCGCTGCCGCCACCGCGCGAGGTGCTACTGGAAAAGGTTGCGGGATGCGACGGGATCTTGTCGTTATTGACCGAACAGGTGAATGCCGAGTTGATGGATGCCGCGGGAGCACAGTTGAAGGTCATCAGCAACTTCGCCGTCGGATTCAACAACATCGATGTCGACGAGGCGACGCGCCGTCGAATCCGTGTTGGGAACACCCCCGGCGTGTTGACCGAGGCGACCGCCGACATGGCCTTTGCGCTGTTGATTTCGGCATCCCGTCGGATTGTCGAGGCTCAAGAATATGTTCGCGGCGGGCACTGGAAGACCTGGGAGCCGCTGGGCCACATCGGACAGGATCTGGTCGGCAAAACTCTCGGGATCGTCGGCATGGGCCGAATCGGTCATGCGCTGGCACGTCGCTGTCACGGTGGGTGGGGCATGCGCATCCTCTATGTCGACAAGTTCCGCAATCAAGTAGCTGAAGAAGAGTGTCACGCGCAACAGGTCGAATGGGACACCTTACTTTCGGAATCCGACTTTGTTTCGGTGCACGTCGACTTGAATCCAGAGACACAGGGCATGTTTGATCGCGACGCGTTCGCCAAGATGAAGAGCACGGCGGTCTTTGTGAACAGCGCGCGGGGACCGATTCACCGACAGCAAGATCTCTATGAAGCTCTGGTAGGGGGCGAGATTTTTGCTGCCGGTCTGGACGTGACAGATCCCGAACCGGTTGATTTCAAAGACCCGCTGGTGCAGCTCCCCAACTGCGTGATTGCGCCACACATCGCAAGTGGTACGGTTTCCAGTCGAAACGGGATGGCGGAAATTGCCGCCGACAACTTACTGGCCGGTATCCAACAACAGCCGTTGCGATGCTGGGTAAACCCGATGTGAATCGTTTCTTTTGCCGCAATCGGCGGGGCTGGCATTGCACCACGCGAGGTGGACCAGCGTTTGTTGCATACAAGGACGCTCGTACGTGTTAGTGGAGACAGATTCGCTGAGCAAACGCTACGGATCGTTGGTCGCCCTGCGCTCATGCAGTTTTACGATCGGAGCGGGCGAGGTCTTTGGTTTGCTGGGCCCCAACGGCGCTGGCAAGACGACGTTGCTGCGACTGTTGTTGGGGTTCCTGCGTCCCTCATCGGGTTCCGCTCGCATTGCGGGTTGGGATTGCCAGCGGCAATCGTTGGCGGTCCGCAAGGCGGTCTCCTACCTTCCCGGGGATGTGCGACTGTTTCGATCGATGCGTGGAGCAGCCGTGTTACGGTTCTTTTCGGATGTGCGTCGAGGTGCTAGTTTTGCCCGGGCGACAGCGATTGCCGATCAGCTCCAGCTGGATCTCTCTGGACGTGTCTCTCGGATGTCGACCGGGATGCGACAAAAACTGGCATTGGCAGCCGCGTTTGCCGGTGACACGCCCTTGTTGATCCTCGACGAGCCGACGGCAAATCTGGATCCCTCGGTCCGCCGAACCGTTCTCCGACTGGTGCAGCGTGCGCGACAAGAAGGGCGGACGATCCTGTTTTCCTCTCACGTGTTCTCGGAGGCGGAAGAGATATGTGACCGTGTCGGGATCATGCGACGTGGGGAATTAGTGCACGTTCAGGAGCTTGTCGAATTGCGACGGGGTCACCGCATTGGAGCGCGCCTGGTCGGACCCTTTCGGAGTCCGCCAGCCGATCTGGAGCGGCAGTTATCCGTCCAGATCGACGGCGACCGGTTGAGCGTGGAAACCGATAGCCCATTGGGCCCAATATTGAAGTGGTTGGCCAGTTTGTCGTTAGAGGAAATTCGTATTGAACCGGTTGGGCTGCGATCGTTGTACGAACGCTTTCATGCGACGGTTGCGTCGGAAACCCCTTGACCTGACGCATTCACGATTGCTTTTACTGTCGTTAGTCGGTGATGTGAAACCGATCATCTGCTGCGGGTCTGATTGAACTGCGATGAATCGAGCTTTGATCAAGAAATGCATCGCCGACGCGCTGTGGCTATTCGTGTCGCTCGCGGCTCTTTTGGTTGCGTTTTGTTGGTTTCGCGTCTGGATCATCAGCTTTTTGGAAATGCCCAGCTTTGCTGCTGTCGTACAACCGCTGTGGGACAAGTTTGGTCAGTTTTCCCCCGTGGCGCTAGAACATCTCCTCAGTTACCCCGGGCGGGTGGCGCTGACGTTTGTTGAACCTCTGGTGTTTCTCTCGATTGTGATTTGGGGAATTGCGCGAGGATCTGATGCGGTGAGTGGTGAACTCAGTCGTGGCACGATGGAGATTGTGATGGCGCAGCCCGTCGGTCGTTTGCAGGTGCTGTGCACCCAAGCGGGCATCACGATGATCGGTTTAGCGCTGCTCTGTTTTTGTTGCTGGTTTGGCGTTTTCCTCGGGATTGAAGCGACTCAGATCGTCGAGCCACCCACACGCCCGACGTGGACCATTCCTGGGACCGATTGGACGCTTTCGTTGCCGTTCGGACGCGCCGAACCCCGCGTGGTTGGATTGTCAACGAAGGTGAGCGTCCGGGACATGATTCCGCCCACGCTCAACCTATTTTGTTTGGGGTTCGCCGTGGCCGGTTTGGCAACCGCGATGTCATCCTGGGACCGGTACCGTTGGCGGTCTATTGGTATCGTGTCAGGGATCTTCATTTTGCAGATGATGATCAAGATTGGCGCCAAATCGGCGGAATCGCTCGCGTTTCTGGAACGGTTCACGTTTCTATCGGCATTTGAACCCCAGGTGCAGGTTCAAGTCGCCGTCGACTACCCCGCACAGCTCTGGTCTTGGCGGATGGCCGGTGTTGCGGGGGCGGCGGACGGGTGGGGGCCGCTGGGGAGCGATATGATTTTGCTGGCGATCGGTCTCGTTTCTTACCTGGCCGCCATCGTCGTGTTTTGTCGCCGCGATCTACCTGCGCCGATCTAGATTGGCGAATGTACCGCGTCTCATCCCCGCCATGTTTTGTTTTTCACACCGTCCAACGCACGTTTGGATCTCCGAGAGTTCGGTCGGGCAACTCGATCGGCAATTTAACGGTAATCCGTGTGCCTTCTCCGGGAGTGCTCTCGATCGTGGCGCCCCCGCCAAACAACCGCGCGCGCTCATGGATTCCGGACAAACCGCCGCGGTCGTGTGGGACCGAGTCGATCTCAAATCCGATCCCGTAATCTTGAATTTCGAGTACCATATTTCGGTTGTCGACTTGCGTGAGACGGACTTCGGCGCGTGGCGTGCGACTATGACGCCGAATGTTGTTAAGCGATTCCTGCGCGATGCGAAAAATGGTGCCCTCGAGAAGTGGTGGCAAGCGTGAAAAAGGCACCCGGTGCACAAATTCAATCACGGCGCTGCCCCGTTCTCGTTCCTGTGCGACGAGCGAATGCAACGACTCCACGATACCCATTTCGTCCAGCATCATCGGCCTGAGTTCGTCGATCAAACGCCGCGCTTCGTTGGTCGCCCGCTCCAAGAAGTCCAATGCCTGCTCAAGTTCTTCAGGGGTCTGTTGGTCATTTTGTTTGTAGCTGTTGCTCATCGCCTGGAGCATCATATGGGCCGCGACGACATCCTGCGTGAAGCCGTCGTGTATTTCACAGGCGACCAGTCGCCGTTCCCGGTCCTGTAAGTCGAGAAGCTGACGCAGTAGACGCTGTTCTGCGGTCAATCGTTGTTCCACGGCCTTCCGTTGGCTGACATCTTCGATGATCGAAAAACGATGACCCAGCCGGTGCGAATCGGCGGGTACGATCGTGCAGGTTACGCGTGTCCAGATCGCGCTGCCGCCGCGGTGTAGGAATCGTTGTTCAACACGAAACGTCTGCCGCTTGCCGGTTGTCAAATCGGCAAACAACAGGCTCTCCTGCTGGCGATCATCTGGATGCAGAAGTTCCAGCATCTCGACTCCGATGAGGTCGTTGGGATGGTAACCGAGCATGTTCGAGAAAGATCTGTTTGTTTCCAGAATGCGACTTGCCGGTTCGCAATTGGTACTCAACATCCCGAGCTTCGATTGTCTCAAGAAATGGCGTAGACGATCATCGTCGGCGCGGCTGATGTCAGAACTGTGATGTTCCTTCACATTACGGATCGTGACCAGTGCGTGGCCGTCGGGCAAAGGCGAGAATCGAGCTTCGAAATGGCGCGTGTCCTGCTGCGAGCTGATCGCGTAATTCAGCACCTCGATTTGGTCAGATGTGAGGCTGGTTTGCAGCGCGAGGCGCACGAGTTCGGGATCGCGATCGGGTACCACAAAGGACTCTCCACGAACGACGCCGAGATCCACAAGATGTTCCCGGCAGCTATCGGAGTGATCGATGATGGTTCCCGTGCGGTTCAGATAGAGGCAGGGTTCGGGCCAACACCGAATCAGGTCCGCAAGCGTCGAAGTGTCGGTGGATGCAGAGTCCTTTTCGGGGCTCGAGGCAGCCGCATCCGCCAACAACACGGGGACGATTGGAACTTCCGGTTCAGGTCTCAGCGTTGCCCGGGTACGTTGCGGACGTGTCAACCGTAGCTCACGAAACTCGCCATCGGCGCCGCGGATAGGAAATGTCGCGCTGCCCTGGGTTGTATCGTCAGAGACTGAATCCGCCAGCCATTCGCCGGCGGCGGCGCGGTGGGTCTCCGGAATCTGTTCGAGAAACTGAGTGCCCACCAGCGCAGTCGCTGGGTGTCCCGTGAGATGCTCGGTGGCGGGGCTGAGGAAACAGCAGTCCCGGTTACGAAACAGTCCAAACGAGAGGCGCAATACCGGAGCGAGAGAATGTGTCACCGACGTGACGTCGTGAGAGACCGATTTTCCAACTGGATCTAGATGGGCGTCGGGACACATCGACGGATCAACCGAACCACCCCTTCTTGTCGAAGGACTTGATGGCCTTTTCTTCATCCTTGTGAATATCGAAGATCTTGTTCAACTTCATCAGCTTGAAGACTTCTTGCACGTTGGGGCTGATATTGCTGAGTTTCAAGTCGACTTTGTCCTGTTTGCATTTTTTGCTGAGCAGAACTAGCTTGCCAATCATCGCAGAAGACATGAAGGAAACAGTCGCAAAATTCAATACCATCTTTGCGCCTTGGGCGTGGGCCGCTTTGTCCACCAACTCTTTTCCTAACTGCTGGATCCGCGCGTCGTCCAGGATTTTGGAGTCGGTAAAACTGACGATCAGGATGTCTTCGTGTTCCCGCGACTTTAGTGACATCGGCATGTCCGTTGCTGAAAAGAAAAATGGCGTTTCCGGCCGTTAAGGTAACACGCGATTCGAAAGGATGCAATCGATGGAAGGTGGGGACCTGGCGTGAGGCACCGTCGTTACACGATGCGCCATTCAGTTAGGAAGCGGCAAAACAGGTATTGGGAGTTTGACGGACGTAGTCGATGAGGAAGGCAAATGCCCGACGCTCCGCGGTTCCGCCGGTTTTTTCCACAAGTGATGCGAGACGCTGAAATTCCCCTTCGATGTCCGATCGCGATGACCAGGTGATCCGCGTTGTTAGAATCGCGGCTTCGACAACTGCGTGTTTGGCTCGATTGAGCCCGAAAAAATCCCGCAGGTGGCCGTGGGATACAACCTGACAATCGAGCTTGCTGCGCTCTGTGTCATCGGCTTGCGATCGCACCCGGAATGCGTACCACCGGCAGGCGTCATCGAGGATATACCCGGGGACATCTCGACAGCGCGACAGCGCGGGGACAGGATCCAGTTTACCGACCGCCGCGCGTGCTAGTAACTCGACGTTATCGACAACATGAAATACTCCCACACCGGTCCGTTGGAGGTTCTCAAACGTAGTCGATGTCTGATAAGGACGCAGTGTCAGAGTTTGCATACTCGGATCGACGATGGGTCCCATCGGCGAGATGTTGGGATGATCGTCGACGTTGGTGGTCGTCACAATGCCTTCTAAGATGAGCGGCATGAATGTGGGTCTCCTGGCGCGTTTCTGCCGGTGGCCTGATTGGCCTATCAGTCAGAACGTGATTGGTACATCGGGAACCAAGGCGTCCGATTTGGGCGGCGTGTTCCAGGAATCATCCGGTTCGGGAACCGCTTCGTCGCCTCGCAGTCCGGCGAGTTGGAGAAACCTAGCCAACATCGTTAATCCGTGCTCGGTCAAGACCGATTCAGGATGGAATTGGAGGCCCACAACCGGAAGCTCACGATGGCGAATGGCCATCACGGTTTGGTCTCGGGTATGGGCGGAAATCTCGAACGTATTCGGAAGCGACCGGGGTTCGACCGTCAACGAGTGATAGCGGCAACCGATCAACGGGTTGGGAAGTCCGCGGAACAAACCTCGACCGTCGTGCACGATCTCGCTGGTACGTCCGTGCATGGGTTCTTGGGCGCGTACGACACGGGCCCCAAACGCCGCCGCGATTGTCTGGTGTCCGAGGCAAACTCCCAGCAACGGGATCGTGCCGGCGAGTTCACGAACCACCTCCAATGAACAACCGGTTTCTTGTGGGGTACCAGGTCCCGGGGACAAGACGATCGCGAGGGGGGCCAGCGAGCGGATACCATCTACGTCGATGCGGTCGTTGCGCAGCACCTGGGTGTCCTGTCCCAAACGCTGCAGGTAACGCGCGAGGTTGTGGACAAAACTATCGTAATTGTCGATGAGGAGAATCATCAGGCGAGTGAGTCGATTAATCCCTTGGCCTTGTGCCAGGTTTCCTCGTATTCTTGTTGTGGCGACGATTGAGCGACGATACCTCCGCCCACCGGCAGTTGCCACCAGCCTCGACCAGCGGTAATAGTCCTAATCAGGATACTGAGGTCCATGGCGCCGTTAAAGCCGACGTACCCCAAGCAGCCGCAGTATGCGCCGCGGGAAGTCGGTTCGATCTCTGAGATGACTTGCATTGCCCGGACCTTTGGAGCCCCGGTGATCGACCCCCCGGGGAAACTCGCCTGCACCANGTCGAGCGGAGTTCGGTGTGGTGCCAACTCACCGTGCACAGTGGAAACTAGGTGCTGGACAAAGGCATAGGTTTCCAAATCACACAACTGTGCTACACGAACGCTGTTGGGTTGGCAGACGCGTGATAGGTCGTTGCGCAATAAATCTACGATCATTACATTTTCCGCGCGGTCTTTTTCGCTCTGTATTAGGTCGTCAGCGCGGAACAGGTCAGCTACCGCGTGTCGGGTGCGTTGTCGCGTTCCCTTGATGGGCCGCGCTTCCACCCGCCGATCACGGACTTGGAGAAATCGCTCTGGAGACGCGCTCACGATTTGAAATGCGCCGAGATTGAAATAGGCGGCAAACGTCGCTGGATTACGGCGTCGCAGTCTCAGGTAGAGCCGATGACTCGGGTCGTGCGCCGGGCAGAGTAATCGCTGCGACAGATTGACTTGAAACAAGTCTCCGGCGTGCACGTACTCGACCGCTTGTCGCACCGCTTGGCGGTACCCGTCGGCGGAAAAATCGCTCGTCAAATCGGAGCTCCCGGAGACCTGGAATTGCGGCGCCAATCGACTCGCCGGGACATCCTCCGGTTGTGGGGCGTCCTCAAACGGCGCCGCCGGTGGTCTGTTGAGGAGCTGTCGAAATGAGTCGAGTCGCTGGNGGGCGCGCCGCGACCGATCACCAGGNGCGGTCGCCGGGAACCCCTGAGAAATAATCCAACTGCGCTCACACTCGTGGTCGAACGCCACCACGACGTCGTACAGACCGATAGCCACAGCGGGTGTCTGAAATTCCGAGAACCGGGATGCCGGGATTTGCTCCAGGCTGTGGCAAAGATCGTAGGAAAACAGTCCGGCTGCGCCACCCTGAAAAGGTGGTAGAGGAGACCGTGTCTCGGTTTCCCATCCCGACAGCAGACGGCGAAGTTGCGCCAGCGGGTCATTCCCATTGACCGATACCCGCAGAAAGGAAAAGGGATCGGCGGTGACAAACGAATAACGTCCCAATTGCGGGTCGCGCTGTGCGCTGTCCAAGAACAGGACGTGTGGCAGCGAAGCGAGAGCGCGGAAGGCCTGCTCGGAATCGAGTGTGCTCGGTAGTTCTTCTACCAGCGGGAGGTGATCACTCAAGTGAATCCTCCTCGGCACCGCTCGACGATGGTTCGGATGTCGCCGGGTGAGCCGGACTCCGATTCCCGGCCACGGGTCTCGCTAGTCGATGATGGGTTTCGTCGACGGTCAACAGGCCCCAATCGAGTGCTTCGTCCTGACGATACTGTTTACCGAGTACGACGGCAGTGTTCGCTTTGGCCAATTCGTAGCCCAGGTAAAAGGCATGTGTGATGTCGAGGTTTTGAGGTTGGGTGGAAAGCAACTTCTCGAACAGGCGAAATGGGTCATCGTCCTTGAGATGCAGTTGAGCCGCCACCAGATGCAGCTGCTGGTCGTCGGCGAATAGGCGATAGTTGTGGTCGCGAATCTGTTCCGCCAGTTGTGCCAACTCGCGATGGTCCAGCGCGAGTTGGCTGGTATCGCGTAACATGACTAGACGCGATTCGAGGTGCTTCGGGAGTACCCGATGATGCACCGCGTAGTGCACCAGTCGCCGCGCCAAGTCACATTCCTGGACACTACTGCGGGTCCAGTTGATCACCTGGGTCGTCAACACGCTACGAATCTGCAATTCCTGGCAGAAACCGAGCAGTAGAACGTTCACTCCCGCCGAATCGACATCCGTGAGTTCCGTCAGGTTCCCGATACCCATGAGCATCTCTTGATCGGGGAATCGCTCGCGGATCTTCAGATAGCGTTGCAGGCTCGCCGCCAGCCCATAACCGATGGGTTCCAGAATCGGGTCAATCCGCAGCGGGACGTTGGCCGCAGTCAGCCGGTTGATCGTCTCATCGAGTCCCATCAAGTCCGCCGGCTCATCGGGGATGGCAACCACTTCGCAACCCCAGTCGGCGGCCGCGTCGCGGTTGGAGTGATTGACGGAGAGTACCAATTCGGCGCCCGAGTGAACCGCGGCCTCGATCTCCTTGGGTTGTAGGCTGTCGATCGAGACTCGGTGGCCTTGATCTCGTAGTGTCTTGACGCAATCGCCGACGCCCATCCAGGGGTCGCCTGGATCACAGCCCACGTCGATGAGATCGGCTCCCGCGGAACGAAGTTGGTTGGCCTGTGACACGATTTCCTCGAGAGTCAACTGCGGTGCATGGTTGATTTCGGCGAGGATCTGAATGTCGTATTTTCCATAGGCGGGGTCTGGTCGCCGTCGCTTGCCGAAAAACTCGGGTAACTCGCGCAGATCGCGCGGACCGCGTCTCACTAGACAACCCGCGGTCTTAGCGACTGCATCGAGATTGCCACCGCAGTAGCCGGGTAGCAGAATCTCGGTCGCTTCGGGTACGACGCCGAGATGACGCTGGATCCAATCGGGGGTCATCAAGGCGGCAACGGTGATCGGAAGCACCCCGATCGAGTAGTCGAAGCCGACTTGGGGAGCTAACTCTGCAAGGATGCGCTGCAAGGAGAATTCGGCCAGGCGTCCCGTCACGAAGTGAATATGGTCGCGCGTCATGTTCGATCACCGGACTAAGAACTAGCGCCTATCTCGGATCCGTTTCGTGCGGGATTTTCCCGGACGCGAAATCGCGTGTTGCGGTCAATCGCAACCATCGACGGTCGTGAAAATCGGATGCCGACTCCCGGTCCGCTACGATCTCCGCGCGATGTCGGTCAAGAACCCTTTCGGTTGCCTACCGTTTGCCAGTCGCTTGCGCGAATCCGGCGCAATTCACCCTGAATGTCATCACCCGAATAGAACGAGAGCCACCCGTGTAGTGTTCGTGTCTGCCCGACCGGGCAGTCCGGAAAGGCTGGGTCGGAATGCATGCACGGACATTCGGCGTTGGCCCAGGGGCGCTGGCAGTTTTCCCAGGCCGTGATGACCCAGCGTTTTTTCTCTCGATCATGGCAGGCGACGAAGGGGTCCGACAGTAACTTGTTGGTCTTATCCCGTTGTTCGAATCCCTTTGCCTGACCCAATAAGACGCAGTTTTGAACTCTCAGACCAGTCAAGTCTTGATCTCCCCGATTGGTTAGCCAGAGTTCCCAGCGAACCGCTGCGGGACCGGGAATCACGCGGGCACCGAAGGAGACTCGATTAGGTAAATGACGCTCGATATCGAATGATCCGTCGGGCCGCCGGTTCCATTCCTGTTTTGACAGTTCGACGCCTTGGCGTGTCCACCGTGTAGGCACATGCGTGTGTGCCAGGTAGAGCAGTTCACGCTGCTCGCCTTTTCCCGACCAGATCGCTTCGGGAACATCGACGACCACATAACCCCCTTCGGCCCACGGTGTAAACACACTCACCTTCGTTTCCCGCTGCGGACGGATGGCACCGTCACGAAAACCGATCCGTGGGTGTCGTCCACCCGGGTAGGGAAGCACTCTCAAAGGAGCTGAGGGATCAGGTTGCGGCGACGCTTGATGCCCCACCGCAAAACGTTTGACGGCGGCGTCAATGACCTCAGAGGTCAACCCGGTCGCGGCCCCGACTTCGGCGCGGGTGAAACCGTGATGTGCAACCATGTTAGTCAACCAGAATCGTAAGTCTTCATCGCTCGCTGGTTTACGCGCATTCGACGGTTGCTTTCCTGACGCGATGTGGCGTTGGCGATCTCGAATGATCTCGTCGGGGTTTTGCGGGCGGACCTCGGGATCGATATACCGGCTTAGATCTCGCATCGCAATCACCTTGTATTTGTGCAGCGCCAAATACTTCATGAACACTTCGAAGCGCTCTTGGGAACTGCTGACCCACGGATGGGCGCGATCGGGAACACCGTGAAACTGCAACGCGGCGACGCGCCCGTGGCGGGCTTGTGTCACGGCTTGGATCAAGTCGTCGAGTTCCCAATTGGGGCGGGCGTCGCCGGCGGACGGAATCAACAGGGGATGATCGAGTCCGGGTTGATAGGCGAACCCACGCCCCGATCGATACGGTCGTTCGGGTTGACCGCCACGCCGCGCAAACCGGATGCCGTTGTTATGCAATATGGGTAATGCGTCTAAGTGAATGGAATTTCCCGGCCAGGCGAAACTACTTGGACGGGGAATCCCGTGTTTTTGACACTGCTGTTCGATTCCCTGGAGTTGATCTGCCAACTGGTTGAGGTTGTCTTGTTGAAGACTGAGATGGTCCTTGGTGTGGTTACCAATCTCAAATCCCTCGCGATGCAATTGTGCGATCTCCTCCCAGGTCATGTAATCTTGTTTGTTCGAGAGGAAATCAAATCCTTCGGTAATGAAAAAAGTGGCCTTGAATCCGTATCGATGCAGAATCGGTCGCACAATGGTGAAGTGAGACTTTACCGAATCATCGAAACTAAGCACGACGAGTTTGTCCGGAATCGGTTCATGCGCTGCGCTTGGAGCAGCCGACAAAATGGTTACCGCGGCGATGATCAGGATCGGTTTCATGGGGCGCTACTCTGTGTCGACGAAATAGTATTTGGTGGTTGCTGTGACTTTCCACAACGCGTTGCCCGTCGAACGCCGCTGTGCGAACGTTGGCAGGCCGCCGAGACGGACCACCCGTGGGGCCAGCAGACGATTGTCGGACGGTGAGACCGCAGCCGTCGCGTGGATTATATTCTCTCTCGGATCATCCAGCCACGATGTCGCACAGGCGGATCGAGGTGCCGCGTCGGGTTCAAGTGGATGCCGATGTGGCGCAAACTGGTAGCGAAAGGGCTTAGACAACGATGACTGCGGCGGTGCGAATTCTGCTATTACAGGTGCGAGATTACCATGATCCGATGCGGATTCAGGAGGTGGAGTGTTTCGCCCGTGCTCTGGATTGTGAAATCGACCGGGTGCGGACGCTCGATCTGCTGTCGGAAGGGTTGTCGCTACCGGCGTTGCGTCGGGTCGACGTGGTGTTGATTGGTGGATCGGGTGACTACTCGGTGGTCGCGGGCGGTCCCTGGTTGTCGTGGGCACTGGATGCGATGCGGTTGCTTTACGACCACGCGAAGCCGACGTTTGCGTCGTGTTGGGGTTTTCAGGCACTCGCTCGGGCATTGGGTGGCGAAGTGGTGACCGATCTTTCGCGCGCGGAATTGGGCACGCACCAATTGCACCTGACCACTGCCGGATGCCTCGATCCCGTGTTCGGGATCGTCGAGGACGCTTTCCCGGCGCAGTTCGGTCACCAGGACATTGTAGATCGCTTACCGCCAGACGCGACTTTATTGGCGTCGACGCGTGGTGTGGCCAACCAGGCGTTTCGCTTCCAGAACAAGCCGATTTACGCGACTCAATTTCACCCGGAGCTGACGAGATCCGCGTTGCTCCAACGCGTCGAGTGCTATCCCGAATATGTCCAGGCGATCGCGGGCGTGACGTTTGAGGAGTTTGCCACCGCGGTCGAGGAAACTCCGGGTGCGATGAGGTTGCTTCCGCGTTTTGTACAACACGTGTTTGCCGAATCGTGAACCGCTCGGCGCAAGCGCTGTCGTGGGCTCTGCATCGGAAGTCCGCGGGCTACCATTCCGTTGAGCGCGGCCGGCCTGGCGGTGCGGCCATCGAAAAGACCACATCGCGTTGCCGGTAATTCCTAGATATCGAGCCGCTGGACCAGCGCCTGATTTTCCGGCTTGGCCGGTTGTTCGGCTGGCAGGAATGGCAATAAATGAAATCGTAGAGGACCGGCCAACTCAAAAGCCCGCCGAAAAAACTTGGTGGCGCGAACGGCTTGGCCGTCGTAATGCAGAAAGAGACCTAGCAAGAACAACAGGTCGTCATCTCGAGTATGTTTCCAGGCCGCCTTGGCGAGCGCTTCCAGGTGGGCTTCCTTGGCGATTTGATTGTCTCGATAGAGTTGCACGATTTCAAAACCGCTCCGTTCGAGTGATGGCTTCATAGCGAGTGCGCGCTTGAAAGCGCGAGCGGCTCGATCGAAGTGTCCCAACGCGACCAGCGCGTGTCCCTGACGGAAATACGTTTCCGCCACGTCCGGCGCCACGCTACTTGCGGTTCGGTAGCGTTGCAGCGCCTGGTAAAAATGTTGTTTGGCGAAACGGTCGTCCCCGAATTCGATGAACCGTTCAGCGCGGCGCCTTGTTTCCGAGTTGGATCGCCGCACCTTGGTTACCAGTTGGCGGCGCTGCGCAGCGAGTTGATTGCGGACCTGTCCGACGCCGAGAAACCGCTCGACCGCTTGGGGTCCAAAAAGGAGCCCGGGCGGTTGGTAGACGGGTGCCAGCCACCAGGCGCGATAGGGGTTCAATACGTTCTGCCTGTAAACGTATGGGGAATAACCGGGCCCCACCAATCCCCAGTAGTCCGACCGGTAATCGTACATCCCCCAACGCTGAAAACGAGAGTCAGGATAACAACGCCAATCGCCCCATCCGCCCGGCAAGAACTGGCCGTACGGGGCAAGGGGGTAGTCGGCAGTGAGTGGGGACAAAGGCTGCAGAGACAGCACAGCAACGACAAACCAGCAGAGTACCCAACGCATGGTTCTGACTCCGGTCTGATACCGTTCCGCTGTGACAAACCGCGCGCGGATTATCGCAGTTCTCCGATACAGTGGCAACCGCAAGCGGGCGTTGGCCAAACTTACTCATCGAATCCGAATTCCTGCCGATCGACATTCCAGGTGATCTTGGCCTTTTTGTCCAGGTTGCGGATTGTTCGCCACACGCTGTCCGCTTCCAGAGAGCTGACAAGGTTGCAGTTAAGCTGCTTTTGATAGTCCGCAGGCAGGCCTCGTACCACGCCGTCAACACACCGCGTCGCTTGCACGCGGAGCAGCGACTTGGTGAGAAGAAAGCTGTTTCCCACCAGCCTTTTCAGATGCTTGGACTGGACTAGATGTTCGATCGTCTTGATGGGCGAGATGGTAGGCGTCAAAGGGCGCGACCGTAAACGGCACGACGATCGACAATACTTCAAGAAGGCGCTCGGTGACTGCGATTGCCCGGCGGTTCGGTAGCCACTGAGCAGCGATAGGGGAATGTCGTCGATAACGATCAGCGGCAGACTGCCGGAGTTATTTCCCGTCCACTTTAAGTCATCCGCGTTGGTGTCCAAGTGGGCCACCGCCATTTGCCCACGGTTGTCCTTCGGAACAAATAGCAGCCGCGCCAATAAGAAAATACGGTGCTTGTCGAGATTGTATTGCCAGGCGCGATCGGTATCATTGCGAGCCAGATTGTAGTAGTCGGTCAGCGCATCGATTGCCAACTCCTTGCCGGCCGAGTGCAGCTCATTGACCGTTTGGATCAACTCGACAGGCTGCAGATTGAATCCATTGAACGACGCCAGGTGGATGCGTCGTACCAGCGGGAGGAGGTCCTCGCGAACCTCGCCACGCAAATCGTCAAAGTGGATGAATCGAAACGAATCGATCCGATCCTCGGGCAGGATGTTTCCCGGGTCATACAGACTATCAAAGCGGACCACTAAATAGGCCCCCGACCCCAGTGGGTAGCGGATGAATCCCCCGTCATCGACAAACGCGCGGCTGTCCTGCCACTGAGCGAGGCTGCGGGTTGCGTGGACGGCGGTCTCTACCCGATTTGCAGTCATGCCGACAGTCATGACGTCGTACAGGTTGCCAATCTTTTCGACAGGGGCCGGCTCCCACATCAACCGCAGCCCGCCACCGACTGCCAGCAGCAGAGCGCCGGAAACGACCGCGATCCTCAGAAAACGCCCCCGCCAGGAAGGTGTTTCGGACGGCTCGTCGGCTGGTATCCGCACGTCCCGCTGGGCTCCCGGAGGAAGATCACCGACGGTAATCGAGGGCAGCTCCGCCAGCATCCGCTTTCGGTCTGGTTCGGTTCTAATCGCGTCACTGAAAAAGACGCTGACTTGGGGATCTTCCAATGGCGAAAGGGCGTGATTCCCATTCCCCTCAGGTTGGCGGACTCCCGGAGCTCGGTTCACCCGATAAGCCAGCCGTCCATTGTGGAGACGTGCGATCGCGGGCGATTGGACTTCGAGGATGACGCGTTGGCCGGTTGATTTTTCGCAGGCCAAGTACTTGTCACGCGCGCCATCGGTACGTAGATACTCCTCGATCCGGTAATCGTCGACGAAGAAGCCCCAGTACTTTCCGTCTCGCAGTTGCTGGCATTGCCATTGGGTGAGAATATCGGAACCGACGAGTCGCTCGCACAGCGAATCCAGGTTCTTACGGATCATCCATTCGGTTTGCCACTCCACGCAGGCTTGTTCCAGTGTCGATTGCGTGACCAGTTGGCTGGCTAGTAGGTGCGCTAAGAACCGGTCGATGTCGCTAGACCAGAGTTGGTGAGACATGGCAATTGCCCCGGAACAGCACGTGCCGACCAGTTGGTCCGCGAGATCGTATTAGCGGGGATCGGGGTTCAACGCGCCCGATTATACCCCAGTCGAGCACCGCTACCAAAAACCATGTACGGTCAACGGCGCCTCTCGGGCTCAATACCCGTAGTCGGCTTTCAACTTTGATTCATCACGCCAACGGGGACTGTTTTTTTCAGCGCGCTGCGTGTGAATCGCAAGTCCAGAGCTGCGCTGGCCGAGAACTTCAAAGATCCGATTTGCCACGATCCGATGCCCTAGGTCACTCTGGTGGACACCATCAAAGTGCACCAGCCAAGGAGCCTCTGCACTGGCCTCGATCAGATCCACATAGAGGCAATCATGCTGCTGTGCAACATCCGACACGGCGCGATTAAACGTCTTGAACAGCGCTAGATCAGCGTGTTTCCAGCCTGCTCCACCAGCCTCAAAATCGGTCATAAAATAGGGGCCTAACAGGACAATGAGCGGGTGGATCTCATGGCGTACGCGCGCTACGAGTCCGACCAGTTCTCGTTGGAACAGAGACACCGGGGTGCCACCACGAGCGTCATTGAGGCCATACGAAATGATCAGCAGATCGGGCTGGTGGTCAAAAACGTGTTTTTTGAGTCGTTCGTTGGCGGCGGGTTTTCCGCTATACGGGTAACAGGGACTGCGTGTCGAAATGACGTTCGAGCCGATGCCTGCGTTGAAGACTGCCATCGGTTGCGACTGAAAGTCATTGATCAACGCTCCGAGTTGCGACACCCAACAGCGCTGACGGCTGGTACTCCAACCGCCGGCCGTGGTGCTTTCACCGAGCGCCACCATCTGGCGAAACTCGGTGGTCTGTTGGTCTTTTTCTTGGTCTGGGTGCAAGGCGGCGCGCGCCGAAAGCGGAGATAAGCTGTGGGCGATGCCGGCGCCGGCGATCGCCGAACCGCTTTCTAATAGGTTGCGACGTGTCCATCGTTGGGGCGACTTGGGATGCTGCAATTCAATCCCTCTCTTTCGATTGCCGGCGGGTATGTGCCGAGCGGTGGTGAAGTCGATCGACGCAGATGGCCCCGCGATGGACCGCGCGTTCAGGGTTTTTCGCCCCGCGCCAGTCGCGATTCAATTGCATCCAGGCAGGGTAGGACATCGGCGATTCCATCGACCACATAGTGGGCGCCGGCCTGGTTCATCCGCAGATAAGCCCGGTCGATTAGCCGATCGTAGTCATCCGGGGGTAGGGCATCGATCTCCGCTTCGTTGAGGCCAATTTCGTTACCCGTCTTGGCCAAGCCGATGGTCCACATACCGGCGTTCAGTCCCTCCCCAATATCGGGCAACGTGTCGCCAATCTTGACGATCGACTCCATCGGGAAGACCCCCAGATTCTGCGCGTTGGCCAGGCACATCCAAGGGGCTGGCCGACCCGCCGGCACGTCGGTCGCGCAGACCGTCGAATCGGGTTGGTACCCTCGTTTGCGGGCCTCTTCTTGGAGGATCGCCATCATCTCACCCGTATATCCGGTGGTGGAGCCGATTTGCAATCCGCGTTTGCGGAACGCGGCGACGGTCTCCAGTGTTCCCGGAATCAGATCCGCGTACTCGGCCAAACAGGCCAGTTGCAGTGGGATGAAGTCGGTGAACATCGTCTCGACGTCTGCCTCCCCACAGGGCCGCCCCAGTGTCTCATGCCAGCGACGGGCGACCGCCGGGATCTTCGTGATCTGTCGGATGTGGACCTTTTTGTGAGCCCCCATCGGTTCTCGCGCTTCCTCGATCGAGATCTCGATACCCTGACGTTTGAACACTTCTCGGAAGACCACCGCAGGTGCATAGCACCCATAATCCATGGTCGTGCCGGCCCAATCGAGGAGAACCGCTTGCAGAGCTCCCCGGTATTGTCGTTGGAATGTGAATTCGTGGCTCACCCGTCTTTTCCTTTGCCGATTAGCGGCGTAAGTTGCGGCAATCCATCCGATTGCCTTTTTCCCCCGAGGTCTGACAGCGTGACGCGTATCCTGATCACTGAGTGTAAGCAGGAAGTCTCCTCATTCAATCCAGTTGGCAGTCATTATGAGGACTTTGTGACCTACCGCGGGCCGCGGCACTTGGACTATCACCGCTCGGTACGCGATGAAGTTGGCGGCGCGCTGGCGGTATTAGATGCTACCGACGTCGAGTTGGTTTCCGCATTTGGGGCACGGGCGATGACCTCTGGCGGTACCTTGGCGGGCGCCGATTTCGAGCGCCTGGCGGGTGAATTTCTGGACGGTGTGAGGAGTGCCGGTGAGGTCGATGCGGCGTATTTCTGTTTGCATGGCGCGATGTCAGCGGAACAGGAAAGTGATCCTGAGGGGTATCTGTTAGACGAGTCGCGGAAGATCCTGGGCGAGTCGGTTCCGATCGTGGTATCGCTCGATCTGCACGGCATCTTGACCGATCGTATGTTGCGTCTAAGCGACGCCGTGGTGATTTACCACACGTATCCCCACGTGGACTTTTATGAGACCGGCCAACGCGCGGCGCGATTACTGATGCGCATCGTTCGTGAGGGGGTGCGCCCCGTCACCGCTCGTGTCAAGATTCCCGCGTTGGTCCGCGGGGATGAGCTGATTACCGAGACGGGACTCATTGGCCACTGCATTCGCCAGTCCCAACAGATCGAAGCGCAACCGTGGGGACTGTCGGCGGGAATGCTGATCGGCAACCCGTTTACCGACGTTCCCGAGCTGCGGTCGAACAGTCTGGTGGTCACCGATGGTGACGAAGATGCGGCGCGGCAGCGCGCGGTGGAACTGGCCGAGGTGTTTTGGCAATACCACGAGCAGATGCAGGTGCCGCTGACCGGTTTGCCAGAGAGTGTCTCTCTGGCAAACCAGATCGAGGGGACCACGATCCTCATGGACGCGGCTGATGCGACCAGTTCGGGGGCCTCCGGAGACAGCAACGCGATCCTGCGGGAATTGGTGGAGACGGGTTATCAGGGCCGGGCTCTGTTGCCAGTCGTTGACCCGCCGGCGGTGGCGCAGGCCTTTCAGGCGGGGGTTGGCGCCACGATACGGACGACACTCGGAGGGGCCCTCGACCCGGCGCGGTTTCCGCCCTTGGAGCGGGAATGTGATGTACGGCTATTATCCGATGGCCGTTTTCTCAGTGAGTCGTTTCGACAGCCTTGGAATTCCGGGCCAACGGCCGTCTTGCAGGCGGGGGAACTGACGGTGGTTGCCTCTACCCGGCCGGTCAGTTTGTACGATCGGTCTTTCTTTCTGGCCCACGGTCAGAATCCCAGAAACTTTGATCTGGTTGTGGTTAAATCACCGCACTGCGAGCCGCACATGTTCGCCGACTGGTGTGATCGGTTGGTCAATGTCGACGCACCTGGCGCCACCAGCGCCAACGTCCGCGGCTTGGGACATGTCGTTTGCGAGCGGCCGATTTTTCCGCTCGACGAAATACCCCAATACCATCCGCAGGCCGATCTCTTTCGGCGCGGCGATACGTAACTGCGTTCCGGTTAACGAGGGGACTCGCTCGGTGGGCCGCGACCCACGGTTTGACGTTGGCGCACCACTTCGCGGTGGATCGGCTCTGCCCGCCGCCTCGTTGCAGCGGCCCCGCGGATTCAGGATGATGGTCGCTCGGCAGCTGGCGAATTTATTCTGTCGGGTGGCGGTGGAGTGACCCCACCGTAGAGGCAATCAACGCGATCATGAACCGGCTCTACCGCGTGAAAGCGATCTCCTACTCGCCGTACGGCAGATCCGACCGCTGGTTCTTGCTGACGCTGGTGGCGCTGAACTACTTCACGATCTATCTGCACCGGAACCTGCTCAACTACGTGCAGATTCCCCTGCAGGAGGGACTGGGTCTCACGGACATCCAGATTGGCTGGTTACGTCCGGCTTGGTTGATGCCCTACTGCCTGGCGCAGTTGGGTGTCGGCTACTTGTCCGACCGGTTTCGCCGGCGAACGGTAATCCTCGGTTCACTGGCCGCCAGTAGCTGTTGTCTGGCGGCGATGGGTTTGTCACGAGGTTTTGGCGACATGTTGTTGGGACGCGTGCTGCTGGGCATCGGCCAGTCTTGTGCGGTGCCCGCCATGGCCAGCATCATCGCCGACTGCTTTACCGACCGCAATCGTTCAAGGGCGTTCGGAATCTATCTGTTTAGTTACAACTGTGCCTTGGTTGTTGCGGGCAAGTATGGGGGGCGCCTGGCCGACACCGACGTCTGGCACGTTCCCGTCGGTGCAGCCGTGCTCGATGTCGCCGGTTGGCGGATGGCGCACTTTGTGTTTGGTGCCGTGGGGATGGGGGTCTGGCTAATACTGCTGTTGGTACTCCGTGAACCGGCGCGAACCGATCAGGCACAGGAGATGCAAGCGGGGCCCAATGAGATGGGGGTCTGGCGTTCGGTGGGGTGCGTCCTTGCAGTCCCCTCGTTCCGACTGTTCGCGGTTACTTTTGCGCTGGGTGGGATGGTGGTCAGTATGATCCAGTTCTGGTTGCCCCGCTATTACTACGAAGTGTTTCATCTAACGCGCGACTGGGATCTGGAAGATGCCGGCTCTTTTGCGACTCTCTGGATCCAGATCGGCACGGTCAGTGGACTGTTTGTGGGCGGATGGTTGGCCGATTGGTGGTCGGCGCGCACCGTTCACGGACGCGTGGCGGTGCAGATTATTGGCTGGCTGGTCGTGGCTCCTTCGATACTGGTGATTGGCACCAGCCACGCGATCCCCCTACTCGCCGTGGCGATGCTGGCCGCCGGATTGGGTGTCGGGCTGTACCAGTCGAATACCTGGACCGCAACGTTCGAAGTGGTCGATCCGGCCACCCGCGCCACCGCGGTGGGTCTGCTGAATCTGGGTTCGGGGGTATTGGTGCACTCCTGGTTTGATCCGGTTATCGGCTGGCTCAATGAGACGATTCTCGTTAGCCGATCGTCCAATTCGCTGGGAATGCTGTTGGCTTGCATGTCGGTGCCAGCGACCATCGCCGCGGCTCTCTTGGCGTTCGCGATGGTGGTCACACTGCCTCGCGATTTTCAGGGTGCCAACCGGCCGCCGGATGGTGAGTGAGCCCGTGCGCCGCTCGTTGCGGGTGGTGCACTAGTCAGCGGTGGCCTGGTCGACGAGCGTTTTCCAGAAACGTCGCGCCTGCTGGTGGTGGTCCAGGATCGCCGCAGCGTTGGCGAGGCGCTGCGCCTCGATTTGCCCGATGCGCTGTTCGACCCAGTCGAGAAAAAACTGTGCCGACCCGCGGCTGATCCGAGGGCGTTCACCGATTTCCACGTAGTAGGGCCCGGTACTCCCCAGCCGATACGACTTGCCGTAAGTGGTCACAGCCCGAATCAGCATCCAGCCACTCTCTTGGAAGTCGAGCGTTGGCAACCGTCCACCGGACCGGGCGTATTGATCCAATCGTACCTCGTGTGCCACCTCGCCGTTTTTGATGACTTCCAGGTACTCGACTTTGTCTCGCAACGAGAGCTTCAGGCTCGTCCGCAGCTGTACCGTTTCTCCGGCGGCTGCCTGGAAAACGTGTCCGGGCAATTGGCCGTTGACCCGGGGCCGCAACAACGGACCATTGGTGACGACGACGCGGCCCGCCCGCAGTCCGTCCCACCAACGGCGCCAGGTTAATCGCTCGCCGCAGTAGACGTAGACCCGGTTGTAACCCAGGGGGTTCGGCGAGACACCCGAGGCACTGCCCGCCGAGGGTGGGATGCGCAGGCCGCAATTGAGAATTCGGTAGTAGATGTCCTGGCTCCACCGCCCGTTGCCGTGGGGATTCGGGTACAGCAGTTTGTCGCGCGGCTTGCCCCAGGCCTCGCTGGGATTCTGTTGGTCCCGGCACATGTGGTTGTTTAGCAGCCCGATACTGTCGACCATGCCGGTCGTGACCCAGAGCGGTACATCCCACCAGAACGGTTTCTCGACGTCGACGTGCACGCCCCGATGTTCCCGGGCCGTCCGGAGGTACTTGATGGGCGAGGGAAACTCGGGAAAGCGCGCCTTGGAACCGGGCAACTCCAGTGGCTCGGGGAGATTAAAGTACATCAAGGCGCCGCCCTGGCGGGCGTCTTTTCCCGCCAAGGGTCGGTAGTAGCGATCGTTGTCGAATCGTACTAGCGGAGGAGTCGGCACGTCGCGATCTTTCCAGAGGTTATTCTCATTCCACCAGCTGATCACCGGTGCCACGTGCAGATCTTCGGCCCGCATCAGCAATTCGATCTCCCTGAGATCTCGTTGGATGTGCAATTCTCCAGACCACCAGCCCTCCTTCTTCATGTCCACGAAACGCCGCATTTCCAGGTCGTGCGTATCTGCTGAGTTGCGGCTGATGGTGAACTCGCCGCTGAGCGGTCGGTATTCCGGGCCGCGCTCCATTTCGAAACGGTAACGCCCCGGTTTGAGTTCCAGAGTTAATTCGCCATCGAACACAAAATGGTCGTGCCAAAAGGGGACTCGGCGCGGGCGCACGGGACGTCCTCGACGGTCTCTCAGGTGCATCCGAACGGGTACCGTCAATCCACCGGGTTGCTCGATTGCCCGCAGCGTGACATGCCCTTCGCGGGCCGCCTGCAAGTCCGACGGGACGCCCGTGAACCAGTACCACAGCAGCAGTGCCCAACTTGCGCGGAGGAGGGACCGAACAGATAAGTTCGGCGTGGACGCGGTGAGCTGGGACGGGGTGGAATCCATGGTTGATCGAGATCGCGTGGGACTTCAGCGGTTACCACACTCAGTGGAAAGAGATCGTACACGGATCGTGGTTTTTCAGAAAACGCAGTTTTTCCGGTCCCCTCTTTGGCGGTGCGCAAGTAGCGGTTGAAGGGCACTGGGGACACTCCATACAATGAGGACCGAGAGTCAAATTTACACTGGGACCCGCGGTGACCGTTGACGATGGCGAACGACTATTATCAGATTCTTGGTGTGAAACGCGATGTACCCCAAGGGGACATCGATCGGGCTTACCGCAAGCTGGCGCGTAAGTTCCACCCCGATCTAAACCAAGATGACCAGACCGCTAAGGAGAAGTTCCAGGAAGTGCAGCAGGCGTACGAAGTCCTAAATGATCCGGAAAAACGGGCGATGTACGACCGCTTCGGTAGTTCGCTCGGTGCCACCGGGCCTGGCCCGGGTGCGCAGCCCCATCCGGGTGGTTCTTCTGGATTTGAGTTCGAGCAGTTTTTTGGACAGCAAGGAAGCGGTGGCGAGGGATTCAATGGGTTTGCCGATTTGTTCGAACAATTCAACTCCCCCGGCGGATCGCGCCACCGCGGCCGGGCCGCCAGGCCTCGCCAGGGAGCCGACTTGCACCACGAGGTTCAGGTCCCGTTCAAGACCGCCATCTTGGGAGGGGAAGTCCGGCTGAGCGTGCAGCGTGCAGGAGGCAACGTTGAGAATTTGTCCGCGAAGATTCCGGCTGGAATTGAAGATCGCAAAAAGATTCGCCTGCGCGGTCAAGGGGAACCGGCACCGCCAGGTGGGAAGCCGGGTGATTTGTTAATTACGGTTCGGGTGATGGAACATCGCTGTTTTCGCCGCCTCGGTGACCACCTCGAGGTCGAGGTGCCACTCACGCTGGCCGAAGCCGTGCTGGGAGGCAAGATCGATGTGCCGACTCCCTGGGGGGCGATCACATTGACGGTGCCCGCCGGATCTTCCAGCGGCAAGCGGCTCCGTGTCAAGGACCACGGGGCGCCTGGTTCCGGCGAGAAACGGGGCGATCTGTTTGCTGTTTTAAGCATTGTTGTACCGCCGGAAATCGACGCTCACAGTGCGGAACTTATCCGCCAATTCGCAGATCGCAATGGCGCCGATCCACGGTCAGAACTGAATTGGTAACAGCTGACGGGGTGAGCGCCGGCGAGGCGGCTGTCGCTTTCAGAACGGGTTCCGCCGCGGTTGCGATCGGTTTCCACTAGCCTCTGCAACAGGACGACAAAATCGTGCAATCAATGGCGTCACTTGGGTGCGGCGCGTATCATGCGCCGAGGATGGCGTAAGGTCCAGATGGCAAAACGGCTACGGGATCAAGAACACGATGGTTGCGGATGAACCCCTGCAGGCGGCTGGCGACGAGCGGTTTCCGTGTCGGCTGCGGATGACCAAACAGAAGGACTTTGCCCGGGTTCACCGGGAGAATGTGTTTGCCGCCGATCCGACGCTGGTCGTTCGCGGATCCACCAATCACCGCAACTACCCACGCTTGGGGTTGTCGGTCTCTCGCAAAGTGGGTCATGCGCCGCTCCGCAATCGTTGGAAACGGCTCATCCGTGAAGCCTTTCGAAAGATTCGTCGAGAGCTACCGGGTGGGTACGACTTTGTGGTCCGTCCCCGACGTGGAGCCGAACCGAGCCTGCCCGCGATCGCTGCTTCGCTGCCGAACTTAACCCGACGGATTGCCGTGAAGTGGGAGCGGAAGAAGAAGTGAGAACGTTCTGGCAAATGGTCGTTTCACTCCCCAGTCTGTTCCTAGTGGGGGCGGTGCGAGGATACCAGTGGTGTCTCAGTCCGTTGCTGCCACGCACCTGCCGTTTTACACCTTCCTGCAGTACCTATTTTATCTTAGCGGTCCGTAAGTTCGGTGCGATTCGCGGCAGTTGGCGGGGCACCTTGCGAATCTGCCGCTGTCATCCGTTTCACCCGGGTGGTGACGATTGGCCTTGAAGGTCGGCGAGTGGTCGGCTGACAATGGACGCCAGCTGCCGCCCGGCCGCTGTCGGCCTGTGCCGCGGTCCCGTGCGGGAGGGTGGTTCCACGATCGCCCGTCCGATGGTCCTGCTAGCAAATCAGGCAATCGCGGGGCCGAACCCCCTGACTGCTACAGGGCGGATAATCGGTATTGGTGACGGTAACGGGCTGGTACGAATAGCTTGACCAGTAGATAAGACAGCAACAACGGGCTCACGGAATTCGTGATTCCCATGCTACAACCCGCATTCGATGGGGTGCCGCGGCCGATGGTGTAATCGTGCGTACCGTTCGGTCCGCACCTTCCGATTCGACACCATGGGTTGACCGAGGTCCGTTCATGCTCATGCGTTACACACATCCCAAGCTACAGTTCACCCACGCGCTGCCGTACGGTGCGCTGATTCATGATCACGGCGTGCAGTTCGTTGTGTTCAGTCGATCTGCGACCGCTATGCGTTTGCTATTGTACGACGCCGTCACGGACACCGATCCAGTAGACGTTCTCCATCTGGATTCCCAGACCGACCGTTGGGGGGACATCTGGAGCGTGTTTGTACCGGGTATCGAGGCCGGGCAACTGTATCATTTTCAAGCGGACGGGCCGCACGATCCTGCCGCGGGACAGTGGTTTGACGGTCAGGCGCGACTGATCGATCCCTATGCGAAGGCGCTGGCTGGCAGATTCCAATCCGGATCGGATGACATCATCCGCCCGCCCAAGTGCGTGGTAGTGGAAGACTACTTTGACTGGGAGGGAGATCGGCATCTGCGCCGGGAACTCTCCGAGACAGTGATCTACGAGACCCATGTCCGGGGATTCACAAACAGTCCAACGAGCGGGGTCGAGCACCCAGGCACTTATCTGGGCCTGATCGAGAAAATTCCCTACCTTCAGTCGCTGGGAATTACCGCGGTCGAACTGATGCCGGTACACGAGTTTCCGATTCACGATGTCGGGGGCAATGCAGTCAACCGCCCGAATTACTGGGGTTACGATCCGCTGACATTTTTTGCACCGCATCGCGGCTACGCGGCCTGTGATCAGCCGGGTGCCCAAGTCCGTGAATTCAAGCAGCTGGTCAAGGCGCTGCACCAGGCAGGGATCGAAGTCATCTTGGATGTGGTGTTCAATCACACCTGCGAGGGCAACGAACGCGGGCCAGTGTTGAGCTTTAAAGGTTTGGAGAACCGTGTCTATTACATGCTCGATAATGGTGGAAGTCGATACCGCAATTACTCAGGATGTGGAAACACGATCAATGGAAACCACCCCATTGTCCGTGAGATGATCTTCAATTGCCTGCGCCATTGGGTGCACAATTATCACGTCGACGGATTTCGTTTTGATTTGGCGTCGATCCTCAGCCGCAATCAGAATGGAGACTTGGTCCCCAACGCACCGGTTGTCAATGCGATCGCCGAAGACCCTCTATTAGCCGACACCAAGATCATCGCTGAAGCCTGGGACGCAGCGGGCGCGTATCAGGTCGGGTCTTTTGGAGTCGATGAGCGATGGGCGGAGTGGAATGGACGTTACCGCGATGAAGTGCGTGGTTTCTGGAGAGGGGATGTGCAGACGCTGGGTTCCTTCGCGACCCGCTTGTCAGGGTCGAGCGATCTCTACGAGTGCGCTGGTCGGGCACCCCACTGCAGCATTAACTTCATTACCTCCCACGACGGTTTCACACTAAACGACCTGGTCTCGTATCGGGATAAACACAATCAGGACAATGGGGAAGACAACCGCGATGGGGAAAACCACAACCTCAGTGACAGTTATGGGGCCGAGGGTCCGACTTGCAACAAGATTGTGGAGTCATTGCGTGTTCAGCAAATCAAGAACATTTTGACGACGCTACTGCTCAGTCAAGGAGTTCCGATGCTGCTTTCGGGGGACGAGTGCCGGCGCACACAGCGTGGGAACAACAACGCCTACTGCCAGGACAATGCGACTTCCTGGTTTGACTGGACCCTGGTCGATCGTCACAGCGACTTATGGCGTTTCTGCCGTCACTTAATCTGCTTTCGCCGCCGGCAACCGACGGTTCGCCGTCAGCAGTTCTTGACCGGTCACGCGTCACAGCCCGGCATGCTTCCCGACGTGAGCTGGTATTCTGCGGAGGGGGGCCCCGTGGATTGGAACGGGAGACCCGCCTTGGTTTGTCTGTTGACCCGTCCCACTTTAGCTCAGGATCCAAACGGGAGCGGTTCGGATCTGCTGTTCTTGCTCAATGCCACGGGTGACCCTCGGGAGTTTGTACTGCCGCCACCGGCGGCCGGTTTTCGTTGGCGGGAATTTATCGACACGGCTGCGAAACCGCCACGGGATATTTTTCCGGAGGCCGATGGGCCGCTGCTGAAACCGGCCCAACCCCAGTCGTTGGCGTATCGCTCGAGCCGTGTTTACGTCGCCCAGGACTAGTTTCGTCTCACCGCCGAACGCTACGACTCGTGGGATGTCTGCGCTACCGGTCCGATCAGCCGAGGTCGCGCAGTGGCCGTCCGGGACTGAGCGCGTGTCGCAGACCCTGGAGTTCGTCGACATACTGCTGCCGGTGGTCGATGCCCAGGTGGTCCAAGATGGTTGCGACCAGGTCGGCGGGAGAGACCGGTTTGTCTGCGACAAAGGCGGCGTGCGCGTTGGTGGCGCCGTAGATCTGGCCGCCGCGGACACCACCGCCGGCGAGTAACGCGGTGAAGGCGCTCGGCCAGTGATCCCTACCCGTTTTCAGCGTGTTACTGCTTTGACTGAATTGGCCCATGTGGGGCGTCCGTCCAAATTCGCCGAGCGCCACAACAAGCGTTGTTTCGAGCAGACCGCGCTGATCCAAATCCTCGATGAACGCGGAAAAGGACTGATCGAACATCGGGCAGAGCAGGTTCTTGAGTTTCGGGAAATTTTCCTGGTGTGTATCCCAACAGGTGTTGATCCCGTCGATCTTTGTTTCGTCCACCCAGTTCACCGTCACCAATGGAATGTCGGCTTCGACCAGACGCCTCGCCATCAACAGGCTTTGCCCCACCATCGTGGACCCGTACCGCTCACGTGTTTGCGTCGTTTCACGCTCGATATTCAGCAATTGTCCGGCGCGACGTTCGACCAGCGTCTGGGCTCGATCCCGATGCCGCCGCCAGCCACCGATCGGCTTTCCCGCCCAGCCGTTTGATCCAGCTTGAATCAAGAACTGGTCGAGCAATCGGCCACGGTGCCGAATCCGTTCGCGCGGAATCGTCTGTCGCAATTGCAAACCGTCGACATGAAAGCGCGCGGCCTCGTCGTCGCCCTGAACGAGCATCGCGTTGTGCCGTTCCCCCATCCGGGCGCCCGTTTGTCCGGCAATGCGGCGCGCCTGTCCGGGAAACTGCAAATACCATGGCAGTACGACCGAAGCCGGAAACCCACCCCGTGATTCCCCGTACCGCATCACCATGGAACTCGTCGAGGGCCAATCCTGTTCGTTTGCTTGGTCCGTGGTGGGTGCACCAAAATACTCCCGACCGCTAAACACCTCGCTGCACGCAGGACCGTGCACGTTCATGTTGTGAGTCATGCTGCGCAGCAGGCAGATTTTGTCCATCCGCTGTGCCAGTTGTGGCAGATGTTCGCAGACATGGATTCCCGGTACCGAGGTAGCGATCGGCTGAAAGTCCCCTCGAATTTCGACCGGCGCGGTGGGTTTCATGTCCCACAGATCGATCTGGCTCGGCCCGCCGAACAGAAAGAACAGCACACAGCTGCGCGCGGGTTTTTCACCCGCTCGGCGCTGCTGGGCGGCGACCCGCTGGAGATCCGCCCAGGGGCTCGCAGAAAGTCCGAGTAGGGGCGGTCCGGCCGCAGTCAGCAGGGATCGTCGTGAAACTCTGGGAAGGTATGGATTGTGGAACGGCATGCGTCTTGGCCAGCGGTTGCAAGCGAGTTCGGGACTCGACGGCGGTCCTTCCTATCCTATCGGATTGGACACCAGCCTGTCACCAAAAGTGACGATTTCCCCAGATCCGGTCGGGCCGTTTGGGGCTGCTGCCGTTACTGGGTGCGCTGGTCGGGTCAGCCGTAACATCAATCCTCCGCCGGAGGTGCGTCTTCCGGCATGTTGTGGGCGCTCCAGTAGTGACGAGCCAAGAGTGCCAGCGCACCGACGGCGGAAGCCAGCGACAGGTAGTGCAGTGTGGTCAGCACGATGAACAACATCGAGAGAGCCCTTTAGGGATCTACGGGGGATTCACTTCCCGGTTGGAACCAGCGGTTCTGGGGGGGATGCTGGCCGCCAGCGAGGACGGCGAGTAAATAACAGACTAGACAGGCCAGGAAACCGACCACCGCTGGCGATAGGTGGGCCAACCAGCGAAGTTCCTCCCAGAACCAAGTCGCGCCCACCAGGGAGTCGCTACCGACCCGCCAGGCGACGGCTGCTAGAAAGCCAGTTGCCATCGCGATCACGACCGCCGGCACGCGGCCGACTTTGTACCAGAACAGGCCGACGGCGAACGGCAGCACCATGGTGGGCGCCCAGAAGTCATATACGAACTCTAAGATTCCGGCGATGTCGCTGAAAAACCAGGCGCAGATCGCCGCCGCGATTCCGGAAGCCAGCGTCGTGATCCGCGCAACTCTCAGGCAGGATTGATCGGTCGCTTGCGGCGCTATGTGGCGGCGGTAGTAATCTTCCATCATGACGGTTGCCAGGCACGATAGGCAGCTGTCGGCCGACGACATCACGGCCGCGATGATGGCTGCGATGAGCAGGCCGGCAAACAAGGGGTGGAACGTGGTGCGCACCAGTGTCGGAAAGGCACTCTGGTTCGCTTTTTGTCTGGCTTCGCTTCGTGAGAGCGGGTCGTTGTCGGTTTGGGATTGGGCTAGCAGTCGTTCGGTTTCCCGGTCCAATTCCTGTCGGACTTGGGGGTTGACCTGGGCCGCGGTACCCAGGACCAATGTGGCCATCGGCAGAAACATCAACAGAAACAGACCGGCTCCGGCGACACCCCAACGGGCTTGTTGGGCATCGCGAGCGATAAAGCAGCGCACGGCGTAGGGGGGGACGAACGTCTCTCCCAATAGGAAGGCGATGAATAGGCTAGCGGTGCGGAGCAGGGGCCGCTGAGACGTCAGTTCGAATTGGCCCTCCTGGGCGGTCGCGGCCAGTCCGGAAAACCCGCCTGCCGTCGAGAGCGCGAACGCGGATGCCAGTCCGATCCCGAGTACCAGGATCCCGAACTGCAAGACGTCGGTGGCGATGACCGCCCGCATGCCTCCTACCGTGGAATAGATGATCGTTACCGCAGCGCCGATCCAGAGCGCGGTGGTGTAATCCAGGCCCAGGATAGAGTGCGTGACCGTGCCAATCGCCGCCATCTGGGCGGCGAGGGCTCCGACCAGGAAGATCACGCAGTTGAAGACCGCCAGTTCACGGGCCAGCGGTCCGAATTTCAAATGGAAATAATCGCCGACAGTGACCAGATTCAGACCGCGCAGCCGGGGGGCCACGAACAGGCCCGTAAAGATCAGTTGCAGATGCCAAGCGACGGTTATCACGGCAGCGGCGATGCCGATATGGTGGACTTCGGCGACCATTCCGACCGACGCTCCGCCTCCGATCNTGNTGGCCGCAGTGGTGGCCATCACCACGATCCAGGGAATGCTGCGCCCGGCAATCGTGAAATCGTTGGCGGTCCGGACGCGCCGGGCGGCGCGCGCTCCGATCCATAGCAGGAGGCCCAGGTAAGCCACCAGCATTCCGATTTCGATCATCCGATCGCTCAGCGAAACCGACAAGGAATTTTCTCCGTCGATCGGGCACATGGCCCCCGTGGGCGGTGCACCCACTAGCGGGCCCAGACGGCCTCGTGTTGCTCGTTGTCNGGATGGACGTGGTGGACGATGTACGTTGCTAGTCGCGGGCGATCTTTAACGCCGCACCTGTTCCCGGCTCCTGGGGCACCACGTAGTGTCCCTGTTCGACGCGCACCGGAAACACAAATTGGTCCCGCAGATGCGGAATATGCTCCAGCAGGACTACATCATGCCCCAACGCGATATGGTTGAATAGTACGAGATGCTGGTGGATCTGCCCCATGTCGCCGACGTGGGGGATCACCTGGACCGGAAATTGGGTGGCCATGATCGAGACCNCCAGGTATTCGCTGATCCCGGCCAGNCGGGTACAGTCCGCTTGGACAATGCCTACGGCTTGGTTGCGCAAGTAGTTCTTCCAGACGACACGGTTGGGAATCGATTCCCCCACCGCAATTGGGATCGGCGACCATTCTCGAGCCAGTTGCCGATGGGCCAAGATATCGTCTGGTTGAGTTGGCTCTTCGATCCAGAACGGGTCCAACGTCGCCAGCTCGCGGCCCACCTCCTGAGCCGTCGGCAGCGACCAGGCCTGGTTGGCGTCGAGCATCAGCTTGACGTCGGGACCGACGGCCTCCCGTACTAGAGTCACCCGACGCAAATCGCGGCGCGAATCAGCGGACCCCACTTTGAGCTTGATGGCACCGAAACCGGCGTCGACGGCGCGCAGGGCATTGTCTCGAATCTGTTGGTCGGGGTATTCGAACCACCCCACGGAAGTGTCGTATCCCGGGTAACCGGTGTCGAGAACTGTCTCGCGTTGTGCGCGCTGCGCGCGCTGCGACTCCAACCAGTTGACCACCTGCTCCCGAGAGCATTCGTCTTCCAGGTAAGACAGGTCGAGCAGGTTTACGATCGCTTCGGAGCTCAGATCCAGAAGCAGCCGCCAGAGGGGTAGTTTCCGCGATCGTGCCCAGAGATCGAAACAGGCATTGGTGATCGAACTGAGGGCCAGGTGGATGACCCCTTTGTGCGGTCCCAACCAACGCAGCTGAGGGTGTTCGGCGAGTTCCCTTTGCACCTCACCGAAGCGTTCCATGAGTTCCTCGATTTGGCGACCTGCCAGCGGTGTCGCGAGCAGTTCAATTGCGTCACAGACTAGCTGCGTTCCAGCGCCGAGCGTAAAGCTGATACCGTGGCCTGCAAGCGGACCGGATGTCTCCAGCCGAGTCACCGCATACCCGTACTCGGGGTTCGAGTGTACCGCATCGGAGCCCGCGCCCGCGGGGAGCGGAAAACGTGCCGGGAGCGATGTGATGGCCTGAATCCTGGTCATGGGAACGGATTATCCCGGGGTTTGAGTGGGTTGACGGACGGGCGACAAAAGAGACCGTGGCGACTCAAACCGGACGGTCGTGCAGGCGACGACGCCGGTTGTCGGGTGCGATCGGGGGATCGCGTTTTGCAGGATCAGGTGGATTTTCCAGGGCGGTGACGCTGCGGGTCCGATCGCCGGTGCAGCGGAGTCAGCCGTCGAGTAAAGGTAGTATCGGTTCACCCGCAGCCAGCGTGTGCGGTCGTTTGAACGGGTCGCGAAGCCGCGTTTTTGGATCGATTCCCAGGGCCCGATAAATCGTGGCCGCGATGTCGCCGGGGGTGACCGGATCGCGGGCCGGATAAGCACCTAGGCTATCCGAGGCGCCGAACACGTGTCCCCCGGGAATGGGACCCCCTCCTAATAGCACGCTATAGCANCGCGCCCAGTGATCGCGTCCGTCGGGCGTGGCTCCAGCCGACGAGGTAATTTGACCCAATCGGGGAGTGCGTCCGAATTCACCCATCGCCACGACCAGTGTCTCGTCCAACAAACCGCGATCGGACAGATCTTCCACCAACGCGGAGAAAGCGCGATCCAGCGGCGGGCCGATCACCTTGTCCAGTTCCGCATAGTGGCCCCGATGGGTATCGAAAACCTGTCGTCCGGCCCACACCGTAACGAGCCGCACTCCCGCTTCAATCAAGCGCCGAGCCAACAGCAGAGACGATCCCAGATGGGCCAATTTTCCGGAGCCCTTGTTGGTGGATAGGGCTCCGTACCGGTCGCGGACTTGGGGGGACTCATCGGCCAGGCGAAAAGCTCTGCGCGCCTGGGGTGACGTGATCAAGTCGTATGCTCTCTGGTACTGTCCCTGGAATTCGGCGGTCGCGGACAGCGCGTCGAGCGGTCCCCCACGCCGCACTCGGGACAACAACTCGCGGCGCTGATTGAACCGCCGCGCGGAAAGTTCGGGCAAGCGTTCCAATCCGGGTACCTGGAAGTCCTCGGTGCTCGGNTCGCCGGTGATGAAAGGGTCGTAAGGGTATCCGAGAAACCCGCTCAATTGGCCGGGAATAAAGCTGCCACAGTTGAACATCCGCTGGGGGATATGAATGAAATCCGGGAGCGGTCGTCGGGTCGGTTGCAAGCGTGCGAGCACTGCGCCAATGGGTGGGAAATTGTCACGCGAGGGTCGGCGGATCAGTTGTCCACCGCGCATCGGAACCTGACCCGTCACCGCGTAGTAACTGCTGGCGTTGTGGTCGACGATGTTATGCGTCATCGACCGCACCAGGCTGAGATGCTTCATAATCGGCGCCCAGCGGGGGAGCCGTTCACTGATTCGTAGGTCCGTAACGGAGGTGTCGATTGGCTTGTAGACACCACGGATTTCGCGTGGCGCATCCGGCTTGGGATCCCACAAATCAATGTGGGCAGGGCCGCCTTCCATGAAGAACAGGATGCACGATTTGGCTCGTTTTTGTCTCCGAGATGCCGAACGGCTTTCGTCGGCGGCCACCACATCCCGCAGTGACAGTCCCAGCGTAGCGAGCCCGCCGATCTGTACGGCCTGTCGTCGCGTCCACATTCCAGGGCCTTCCGATCGCGAGCAAGAACGGAATCCAACCGCTTTCTCTCATCGGTTATACCACGAACAGAATTCTCCCGCAGTACAACCGAAGCTGCCTGGGACCCTTGTTCGCGAAGCCAACTCGCTTTCCGGCGACAGGAAGATTATTCTGTTTCTGGCTCGGCAACTTTCGCTTTTGGGTGCCTGGGTCGTCTGGCTTCGTGAACGGGGAATGAGAATGATGTCGCGTGCTCTAAAGACTTGCTTGTGTGTGTTGTCGTTTACCGGGGCGCTGTGGGGCCAGGGGGACCGAAGAGGTCCTTTTACGCAACCTCGCCGTTCGGTGCGAAGTCGCGACATCGATCAACGTCATATCCGTTTGGAATTGGGATTCGATTTCGACAAGCGGGTGTTGACGGGACGCGCCGTCCTCCATCTGTCGCCTTTTCGACCGTTGGCGCGGGTCGCGCTGGATGCTGCAGAGATGACGGTCCGACAGGTCCGATTGCTTGGCGGACGGACGGCCGACGAAGATCGGGTGTTAGAGCACGAATCACGCGGACGCCAGCTCATCGTAACTCTCGATCGGGAGTACGGTCGCGGCGAGCCCTTCCAATTGGCGGTGGAATATCAGGTCAACCAGCCTCGACACGGAGCGCATTTTGTTGTCCCCGACGAAAGCGAACCGAGTCAACCTCGTATGGTCTGGACTCAGAGTGAACCGGAGTACGCGCGTTACTGGTTCCCCTGTGTCGACTCTCCGGTCGATCGGCTCACCAGTGAAATCATCGCCACCGTTCCAAGTTCGTTCGTGGTGTTGTCCAACGGAGCGCTCAAACAGCAGACCGACAACGAGGACGGGACGCACACCTGGCATTGGACGCAGGTCAAGTCTCACGTTCCCTATTTGATGTCGGTGGTGGCGGGTGATTTTGAAGTCTACGAGCAGGAGTGGGATGGCATTCCGATCCTCTCATACGTTCCCCGCGGCAGCCTGGANGAGGCTGCCCGTTCGTTCCAGAAAACGCCCTTGATGATGGCCTTTTTTTCGGAGCGCATTGGAGTGCGTTATCCCTGGCCCAAGTACGCGCAAATCTGTGTCGACGAGTATATGTGGGGGGGCATGGAACACACTTCGGCTACGACGCTAACGACGCGTACCCTCCACGATGAGCGGGCGGATCTCGATACGTCGAGCCACCCGCTGGTGGCGCATGAACTGGTGCACCAGTGGTTTGGTGATCTGTTGACTTGCAAAGACTGGGGCGAACTGTGGCTCAACGAGAGCTTCGCCACCTATTTTACGACACTCTGGCGGGAGCATGATCAGGGTTGGGATGAGGCGACTTGGGCGAGGCACCGAGACGGCGAATCGTATAAGGCCGAAGACCGCAGATACCGCAGATCGATCGTCAATTACCGATACCACGAACCGAACGTCATGTTCGACCGACATTCGTACCCCAAAGGGGGGCGCGTGCTGCACATGCTGCGGTTTGTGCTCGGCGATGATTTGTTTTGGGAGTCGATTCGCCGCTACGTGGCGGTCAACCAACATCGNACGGTGGAGACTGCNGACTTGCGAATCGCGGTAGAGGATGCCACCGGGCAGGGGTTGAATTGGTTCTTTGACCAGTGGGTCCACCACGGGGGGCACCCTGATTTTTCGGTATCCTGGAGCTGGGACGAACAGACTAAGACGGTCACGGTGACGGTCAAGCAGACCCAGCAGACCGACGACGTCACGCCGCGCTTTCGGATGCCCGCTGAGATTGAACTCGCGTCACATAGCGCCTCGAAGATCCATCGAGTGAACCTCTCCAAGGCAGAGGAGACATTTCACTTCCAGCAGGACAAACGGCCCACGCGTGTCTGTTTTGATCCACGGGACTGGATTCTCAAGACACTGACGGTGGAGAAGAGCCGCGAGGAGTGGTTGGATCAGCTGGCCTACAGCGAGCACGTCATGCCCCGCGTGCGCGCCGCCGAAAAACTGTCTGACTTCAAGGCCGACCCGGAGGTGATCACGGCGTTGGTGACCGCCGCAACAAACGATCCTTTTTGGGCGGTGCGCGAGCAGGCGGTCAAGACACTGAGTGGATCAAACGGCGACGAGGTCCACCAGACACTACTGGCGGTTTCGCGTGATGACCAGAAATCAAATGTGCGGCGTCAGGCGATCACGGCGCTCAAGAAATTCAAGAACGACGAGACGGTCACTACCTTGCGCAGGGCGATCACCGACGACCCGTCGTACTACGTGACCGCGGCCGCGTTGCGGTCGCTCGTCGCAGTCGATCGTGAACACTGTAAGGCCGATCTCTTTGCAGCGATTCAACAGGACAGTTATCGCAACCTGGTTCTCCGGGCGGCCGTCGATGGCTTGATCAACATCAAGGCGCAGGACGCCGAGGTAAAGCTGAGAGACATGTTGGACGAATCTCTCACTCCCGAGCGCCGCGTCGCCGTGATTGCGGCGCTGGCCCGGTTGCATCCGGACGATAGGGAATTGCTCGACCGTCTGTACGACCAACTGGCGAATGATCGCCGCCCGGTCCGGCGGGCAGCGATGAATGCGATTGTCAAGATCGGAGATCCCGCTGCGATCGACGTACTGTTGCGGCATCGTGGTCAAGAGGAGACCGCTGGAGCTCTCCGGGCGTACGATGACGCGATCACCGCGCTGCGTGACAAGCAAAAGGGGCTCGACGCGATTCGCAAGGAGACCGCCGTCTTGCGGAAGCGGAATCGAGAGCTCGCGGAACGCTTGAAGAAGCTCGAAGAAAAGTCTGACCAGGAGTAGCTCGCCCGATTTCGTTTCTAGGGAAGAGGAGTCCCTCCTAGGATGAACTCCTCGTGTCGTGTCGGCGACGCGCCGGCCGACTCGTCGTACAGCGCGTTTGTTTCCGACAAGGGGAGTCGTTTCCATTTCAGGCGAACTCCGTCATGAGTCAACCGCCCTCACAACCGCCCTCACAACCGCCTGACCCTTACGCACGCGATGCGGAGTCTTTTCTCGAACCGCCGCGAGGTATCGGTCCGATGATGGGCTGGCTGGGTCCCGGCCTGATCCTGGTCGGTTCGATCGTCGGGTCGGGCGAGCTGATCATGACCACCAAGCTCGGTGCCCAGGCCGGCTTTGTCCTGTTGTGGTTCGTTGTGCTGTCGTGTGTCATCAAAACGCCCGTTCAGGCGGAACTTGGCCGTCATGTGATTTCCAGCGGCGAGACCGTGCTGGTGATGTTCAATAAGCTGCCCGGACCACGCGGTCGACGACCGGTTTGGCTGGGATTGCCATGGCTGACGATCGTCGTTTTCAGTTCGCTATTTGGGATCGCCGCGCTATCCTGGTTTAGCCCGACCGGGACCGATGACACCGCGGGAGGCTGGCTGCTGCGTTTGGCGCTGGTAGGCCTGTCGGTGTTGGCGACCTGGTTCGTTGCGGCGTATTGGCTGGTTCGTCGTTGGCAGCCAGCGCAGCGCAGCGGGGAACCAGAAGCGGAGCGTCCGTTGGTTGGCTGGTTCCTGTGGGTCTATCTCGGTTGTCAGTTGGTGATGTTCATCAACTCTGGCGCAGTCATCGGTGGCGCTGGGCAGGCACTCGAGTTGGGACTCAGGAATTGGATTTCACTCGAGTCCTGGGTCTGGACGGTTGGTATTGCTGTTTTTTGTGGCTTGCTCTTGCTGTCGGGACGTTACTCAGCGCTGGAGCGAGGCTCACTGGTCATGGTCTCGCTATTCACGTTGACCACGCTGGTTTGTGTGGTGTTGTTGGGCCGTACCGAACACGCGCTGCAGGGCTCGGAGCTGCTCTCCGGATTCTCATTTTCCTTGATCGGGAGTCCCGGGGAGGGAGTATCGCACGGTGATGTCGCGTTGACCACTTTGGGCATGTACGCGGCGACGGGTATCGGTACGTGGGAGATGATGCACTACACGTATTGGTGCGTCGAGAAAGGATATGCCCGTCACGCGGGTGCTAATCAGCCGGGCGAAGCATGGGTCATGAGAGCTCGCGGTTGGGTGCGGGTGATGTACACCGATGCGCTGTTGACGATGGTGGTGTTCACGATCAGCACGATTTGTTTTTTCATTTTGGGTGCGTCCATTTTGTACCCGGACTACGACCCGAATGGTCTAGAAACGCTCCGATTGCTGCAGCGTATCTTTACCGATTCACTGGGTAGTTGGGCCGCAGCGTTGTTTGTGATCGGTGGTTTCGTGGTGCTGTTTTCGACCACCTTTTCCGGAACCGCAGGCACCTCACGACTGGTCGCCGATGCGATGGGTGTGATTGGTGTCTTGGATGCGAAGGACTACGCGGCGCGGTTACGGTTTTCGCGGATCTGGATCGTATTTGGACTGTCGATGGGCTGTCTCACGTATTACCTGATCGAGAACCCCCCGTTGATGCTGATCATCTCCGGGTTCGTATCGGTGGTCATGTATCCGATTTTTGGGTTGGGGACGATCTACTTGAGCTACCGTCGGGTCGACCCGCGTTTGCGGCCGGGTCGTCTGGCCTCGACGCTATTGTGGATTTGCGGGATCAGCCTGGCCATCATTTCACCCGTGGCCGCAGCGTTCGGCGTTGCTTTGAAACAAGGCTGGATTGTATTGCCCGGTACTTGATCGCGTCGATTTGGGTGCAGCCTATCGCAGCGGCCAGCGAACCGGCTTGTGCTGACTGCCCGCTTCGGTCCATTCACTCCGTCGCGCCCGGTGGGTCTGTAGAGCGGCCTGTCGGCAGGGCCCGCCGACGGCGCAAGTCGTAACGTCCGCCCGGCGCCACGCGCACATAGTCCGGTTGTTCAGGCGCCACCGGTGCGCGGCGGTTGTAGAAATGCACCGAGTTCTTGCCCAGAACTTCGCCCACATCTCCCTCGACGACCAGAGCTGTTTGTTCATCGATGCCTATCCCCAGCAGCTGCGGATAGGTTTGGGTGAGTCGAGTCATGTCCGCAAAACGTTTTCTCTGTGCGAAGTGTTGGTCGATTGCGGTACCGGGCAGGAACCCGAATCCTCGCTCGTATCCCCTGGCGATGATGTCCCGGTTTCCCAGTGGGTTGCCACGGGCCAGATAGTCCGCTTGAATCGACGCACCGGCCGAACTTCCACCGATGACGCCCCCCCGTTGCAATACCGCATGAAAGGAATCGTAGGCGAGTGTCCCCTGATAGGCATCGACAAACCGCCATTGGCGGCCGCCACTGAACCACAGTCCCCGGGCCCTCGCGAGTGTTTGGAGGTAGGTCTTGGATTCCACCTCTGGTCGCAAACGCTGCTTCAACACAGTTACGTCGCGAGCGCCCAGGCGGCGAAAGTGATCCGCGTCGCGGCTGCCGCGAGGCTTGGCGACCGCCGTTGGCAGGACGACGATTGGTTGCTCGTATCCGCCGGCGAGTTCAAGGAATCGCTCCGCAATCGGGTCGGTGACCCCTCCTCCCACGATGACGAGCGATCCGTGGGGTAAGTGCGTTGGTTTGGTTTCGGCGGGAGGGAAGGGAGGGAGCAACCGCGCAGCGGCCCGCCGGCGCAGCGCGACCAAGTCTGCGGTAGCACCCGCCTTGAGCTCTGTGGTCAACGCTTCGTGGTACTTGGTTTTTGCGAAGCAGAGCGTGANGGTAGAACGGCCGACGATTTCAAGGCGACGGCGGTTGATAATCAGCGCCGTCCCTTCGTCCACTCCCAGGCCGACCATCTGGGGGTGCTGCGCAAGAACTCCCAGTAGTCGCTGCCGTCGATCACGCGCCACGAAGTGCTGGTCGATCACGCTCCCCGGGACCAGGTTAAACCCGGTCGCGACTTCCGCCACGGGTGACCCGCGGGCGATCATCAGGCGCGATTGTACGGCCGCCCCGGCCGAAGTGCCGCCGATCACTCCTCCTCGCTCCAGAAGTGCGTAGAGCTCTCGTTCTACGGCGGTATCGAGATAAACCTCCGTCAGCCGCGACTGGCTGCCACCACCGATCCAGATTCCGGTCGCCTCGCGTAACGGCTTACTGAACGAGTCACCATTGGCTGTTTCGCGGGATCGTGTGTGTACGACACAGACCGCTGCAGGCTGCATGCGCTGCCACCGTTTGGCGAGCTCGGTTACGTAGTCCGGATCGTCGGCGCGCCGGCTGGCGGTCGGTAGCAAGACGATGCGTGCTTCGGGACCGCCGGCCCGTTTGACGAAACGCTCGAGGATTGCGTCATCCAGTTTCCCACCACCGGCGAGCACCAGAGAGCCTTGAATTCCGCGCGGATCGATGTAACCGGATGTCTTAGTCTGGCGATCCTGACCGCAGATACGTGGGGCGACTGCCAGACAGAAGATCAACAGCCACCGGCAACTAGCAGCGTGGTTCATTGCGACCCGTATAGGATATGGGGCGGTCACTCAAAGTATTCCGAGCATATGTTCTCGTATCTGGGTTCGCCCCGTACCGCGCTTGCAACGGCGCGTGACCCCAGTGGGTGTTCGACGTACGAGTTGTTAGAATAACAGCCTTATGTCGCGTTCTCAGCGACCGGGCTAGCATATCACACCGCGCATTTGAGAGTCGAGAACTTGGGATGAAAACAAATCCTGTCAAGCGAAAGCTCGAAGAAGGTGAACCCACGTTTGGTACCTGGTTATCTCTGGGCGATCTGTACGCTACACGCGTGCTGGCCCGACTGGGATTCGATTGGATGACGCTGGACATTGAGCACTCGGCGATCGATTGGAAACAGGCGACGACGATTTTCGCCGCGATCGCCGATGCCGGTTGCGTACCGCTGGCGCGCGTCCCAGAGGGGACGCACCACTACATCAAGCGTGTGTTAGATGCCGGTGCGTGGGGGATCGTGGTACCCATGGTCGACACGGTGGAGCAGGCACGCGTTGCGATCGCGGCTGCCAAGTACCCGCCGGTAGGCAACCGCAGCGTTGGCGGCGGCATGCATTCGATGAACTTTTCCGCTACCGCGGGCGACTATTATCAGCGAGCGAACGACGAGATTCTGGTCGTTCTCCAGACCGAGAGTCCCCAGGGGGTTGAAAACGCTCCGGAGATCTACAGCCTGCCGGGGTGTGACGCGATTTTCATTGGCCCCAATGACCTGCGTTTTCAGATGCGCGAAGCGGATGGGACGTTCCCGACTCCCGAGGCGCACGAGGCGGCCATCCAACGCGTGATCGAGGTAGGCAAGCAAGTCGGTACTCCCACGGGTATCCACGCGATGGACGAAGAATCGGCACTGGATCGCGCCCAGCAGGGAATGCAGTTTCTTGCCATCGGTAGCGATCTGAGGTTGATGACTGCTAAAGCACAGGAAGTCGTGCAGGCGGTGTTTCCAAAAGAAACGGCGCGGGACGTGGCCCGCTATTGACTCAGATTTGGTCACCCGTTCGCCAGTAAGGCGAGCGACCGAATTCGAGCGACCGGCGGCAGTCCGCACGGCCGAAGAGGGTTGCGGGCTAAGGTGAGCGCCGCCGGATGAGCCCAGGCAGCTGACCGGTGGGAAACGCGATAGTGAACGGGCGAACGATGACCGTGTTCCTGTTGGCAACGTTGGATACCAAGGGCCCGGAAGCCGACCTCGTCCGCGATCGCTTACAAGCGCTGGGAATCGAAACGTGTCTGGTGGATACCGGATGTCTCGGGGAGCCGACGGTGGCGGCAGACGTTTCCCGAGAGGAGGTATTTTCCGCGGCTGCGACGTCGCGACACGAATTGGTGGCCGGCGGCGATCGCGGTGCGGCGATTGCTGCGGCGGCGCGTGGTGCGACACAAATTGTCTGGTCTGCACATCAGCGCGATCAAGTGCGGGGTGTGCTGGCGCTGGGGGGTTCCGCGGGAACCACGATTGGAACCGCGGCCATGCGACGTCTGCCGATCGGGATTCCCAAATTGATGATCAGTACGCTCGCATCGGGTCAGGTGCGTCCCTATGTGGCGGACAAGGACATCATGATGTTCAACTCCGTGGTTGATCTCGCTGGGATCAACCGGATCAGTCGTCACGTGCTGGCGAATGCCGCCGCCGCTATGGTTGGAATGGTGAAGCATCGCCCCGAGTACTCTCAGTCGGATCGGCCCCTGGTGGCGGCCACGATGTTTGGTGTGACGACTCCCTGCGTGGAGCGCGCTCGCGACGTACTTCAAGATGCCGGTTACGAGGTCCTGGTGTTTCACGCCACCGGAAACGGTGGGCAGGCGATGGAGTCGTTGATCGCGGACGGTGTCCTGGCCGGAGTTCTGGATTTGACGACGACGGAATTGGCAGACGAATTGGTTGGCGGCATTCTCTCGGCTGGACCGCAGCGTCTCACGGCCGCCGCCCGCCATGGCGTCCCGCAGGTCGTTTCTGTGGGAGCTACGGATATGGTCAATTTTGGCCCTCCCGAGACCACACCGGCCGAGTTTGATCAGCGAGTCTTTTATCACCACAATCCGACGGTGACCCTGATGAGGACCACGGTCTCTGAGAATCAGCGTCTGGGAACCGAGATCGGTGGAAAGCTGGCGGGTGCGACGGGTCCGGCCGCCATTCTGTTGCCGCTGCGGGGAGTCTCAGCGATCGACGCCGACGGCCAGCCATTTGACAGTCCGGCGGCACGCCAGGCGCTGTTCACCGCCATCAAGAAACACGCTGGCGACGTCCCGGTGCTTGAGTTGGATCATCATATCAACGACGAGTCGTTTGCGGTCGCGGCGGCACGGCGTCTGCTTTCGATGATGTAGATCGAAGACATCGCGCGTTCTGTTGGAGTGGAGTGTGAGACGAGCGCGATCGTAGCCAAAGGGTGATTCCCAGGAGGGTCCGAAACGATGGGGTTGTTTTCACGTACCGCGATTCTGGATCGATTGCGCGCGAAGGCGGCGGCTGGTACAGCGATCATCGGTGGTGGAGCCGGGACCGGTTTGAGCGCCAAGATGTCGGAAGCAGGCGGTATTGACCTGTTGGTGATCTACAATTCGGGTCGGTTTCGCATGGGCGGTCGCGGTTCGTTGTCGGGCATGATGCCGTACGGAGACGCCAATGCGATCGTGATGGAAATGGCGAGCGAAGTGATTCCGGTGGTCCCCCGCACACCCGTATTGGCTGGGGTTTGCGGGACCGACCCATTTCGGGTCATGAAGTTGTTTCTTCAGCAGGTGGATGCCGCTGGGTTTTCTGGGGTGCAGAATTTTCCTACGGTCGGTCTGATCGATGGCCGCTTTCGTCAGAATCTGGAAGAGACGGGAATGGGATTTGGCGCGGAAGTGGACATGATTGCGACGGCGCATCAGATGGGGCTATTGACTACGCCCTATTGTTTTGAGGCCGAACAGGCCGCGGATTTGGCCTCCGCAGGAGCGGACATCTTGATCCCCCACATGGGTTTGACGACCAAGGGCACGATCGGCGCCGGGACCGCTTTGACGCTCAAGGAATCGGTTCCGCGGGTCCAGGAAATGCACGATGCGGCCAAGCGCATCAATGCGGATATTTTGGTTCTTTGTCACGGTGGTCCGATCGCCGAACCGGAAGACGCGCAGTACATTCTAGATCATACCGAGGGCATCGCCGGTTTTTACGGAGCCAGTAGCATGGAGCGGCTGCCGGTCGAGCCGGCGATCGAAGAGCGCGTCCGCGAGTTCACAGCCCTCTCGTTGTCGCGGTCTTGATAACCCGTTGTTGTGAGGGGACGGGGATCACGGCACGAAGAGTACTCGATTGAGCACGGTCATGAATGGCAGAACCATGAAATTCCGAACACCCAACAGCGGCATTGTGGCGACGCTCTTGATCCTCATTCTGTCGGCGCGTTGCTTTACCGCCGAATTGTCGGCGCGGCGTGACGGGTTGTTGAAGCGTCCCAACATTCTGTGGATCAGCCTGGAGGATATCAGCCCCGATTTGAGGTGCTATGGGGATGCGTACGCGATCACACCACACATCGATCGGCTGGCGCAGCAGGGCGTGTTGTTTACCAATGCGTTTTCGCACTCAGGCGTCTGCGCACCGACCCGCTCGGGCATCATTACGGGAATGTATCCAACCACGATCGGAACACACCACATGCGGGCCAATGGTGTCCCGCCCGCTTACGTTCGCTGTTTCACCGAGTACTTGCGCAACGCTGGTTACTACTGCACCAACGACGCCAAGACGGACTATCAGTTTGCCGCACCGATCACGGCTTGGGATGACAATCGCCGCGGTGCGCATTGGCGAAACCGACCAGACTCTACGAGTCCTTTCTTTTGTGTGATCAACTTGACGAGTACGCATGAGAGCCGGATTCGCCAGCCGGAGCAGGCGTACCAGAAGTTGCGGGCATCGTTAATGCCCGAGCAACGACATGATCCTGCCGCGGCGCTGGTTCCGCCCTATTATCCAGACACACCGTTGACGCGGAGCGATTGGGCTCGCTACGCGGACCTGATCACGTTCACCGATCGACGGGTGGGAAAGATTCTGCAAGACCTGGAAGAGGATGGCTTGGCGGACGAAACCGTGGTTTTTTTCTGGGGTGATCACGGGCGGGGTCTGCCTCGCGCCAAGCGGTGGATTTACGACTCGGGAATTCGTGTGCCGCTGATCGTTCGATGGCCTGGACACGTTCCCGAGGGGGCACGCCGGGATGACCTGGTCTGTTTTCTCGACTTGGCACCGACCGCGCTGGCGTTGGCGGGTGTTGCGGTTCCCGAGCACTTTCAGGGTCAGGTCATCCTGGGTCCAGAGCGGGCGAAGGAACGCGAGTTCATCTTTGCGGCCCGTGACCGGATGGATGAAACACGCGATATCATTCGCGCCGTGCGTGACAAACGCTTCAAGTACATCCGCAACTTCATGCCCGAACTCCCCTATGCACAGACGATTGACTATATGGACCAGATGCCCACCATGCGTGAGCTGCGGCGGTTGCACGAGGCGGGCGAATTGAACGAGCACCAGCGACTGTTTTTTCGTGATCGCAAACCCGTCGAGGAGTTCTACGATACGCTGGCCGACCCTCACGAAATCCGGAACCTGGTGGCAGATCCCACGTTTCAACCTCAGTTACAGCGGATGCGGGTGGCGCTGGACGTGTGGGCGCGCGAGACAGAGGACCTGGGTTTGATTCCCGAGCCCATTCTTGACGATCGGGCCCGACCCGAAGGGCGCTGGCGCACGACGCAGACGCCGCAGATTGTGATTCAAAACGGCCGAGTGAGTATTTCCTGCCGGACGATGGGGGCATCGATTGCCTACGCGTTGGGAAAGCCCGCGCCGGGACAACGCTCTGACTGGAAGCTGTATTCGCAACCGATCGCGTTGCCTGCCGACACGCGATTGCGAGCGCGAGCTTGTCGATTGGGTTACCGCGACAGCCCGATCGCCCGCGCGGTGGTGCGATAGCTGAGCCATTGGACACGAGTTGGGAGGTCCGTAGCTCGGGCCGACCAGAAAATGGTGGCTTCACATCGAGGCACGCGGGAGGGGCACCCAGGTGGCTGATCCGTCTGGCCGACCTCCCAGACCGGCGTCACGGCATGACTGAGTCGTCCGCTCGGTGAGTCCTGTTCAGGTCGAATAGACCCAGCGCCCGAGAATCAAGGTGGGGACGAGCAATAACAAAACGCCGCCAGCGCAGTATTCATTGCTAGTGTCAAACGCCACCGCGGCATCGAGGGTAATCACCGAAAGGATGCAGTTCTTGACTGCCAACTGGACTTCACGCGCGGATGGATTCACGATCGCGATCACACACCGGCGCAGAATGACAAAGGATAGCAGTGTCAACAACAAGACCCACCCGAAACGGTTTGACAATAGCAACTCTCGAGCGGGTTCGACCCGTTGCAGTGTGGTGTGCACCAATCCCAGAACGAAGATACCACCCAACATCACCGCGGTCGCCAGAGCGAGACCGAGTCGATTGCTCCGTTGGGCCTCGCTGCGCGCGAACCAGGTGACGCCGAGGATGTAGATTCCCAGACCGGCGGCCGCCACCAGGGGATGGGGGTCGTAGTAGGCGGTCCAGATGGTGCTCGTCTCAGCGGGTGCTGCGACGCTGGCCCCCAACAGGACATTCAGGAACCGGCAGGACGCCATCCCCAGAGGTCCCAAAGGAGTCCTCTTCAACCAGGCGTCGTAGACGATTACGGCAGCTGCTAGGGCGACCGCCACGACTCCAGGTCGCCAAGCTGCAATGGGCTCGGCTGCTGGGAAGGCACCTGCCAAACCACCCAGCAGCACACCCGCCAGTAACATTCCAAAGCCGAGCCAGCGACCGGTGCGCAGCGAGATCCTGCCCGCGGGTAGGGGTCGCTCCGGTCTCTCACGGAGGTCGATGTCGATATCAAACACGTCGTTGAGGACCATCCCGGCGGTGTAGATGAGTGCGGAGCAGCCTACCAGGCAGACCAACATGGAGACGGGGGTCGGATACCCCTGGACTAACAGGAATCCCATTGCGATATCTGCGACGGCCGTGAAGACGTTGGGAATACGGAACAGCCGGAGATAGTCGAGCAAACGGGAGGTGGGGAGAGATTGATTCACAGCGCCGATGCGGTCCTTTTTGGAGTTACAGCATATGACCGGAGGGCGAAGTCGCGAATCGCCTGAAATGGTGACATCGGTTACACGTCAGACACCAGTAGACTGTCTGTCGACCGCCGATGCGAGGGCCGGTTGGCGATCGCCTACGTTCTTTTCAACAATCCGGCCCCATTTTCTGCGAACGACGGACCCACGCGATGTTCCGCCGGACCGGCGGCTTGCCAACCATCAAAAAAAGGCCTGCGAGCGAGCTCGCAGGCCTGTTACGTGTCATGGGAGGCAACCTGCCCGTTACACCAGTTCCTTCATCGGCATGACTTCCGGATTGACGGGGTAATAGGGGCGTCCACGCAGGTCGAATTGGCGATGGTCGGCCCTTCCGAGGAAATCCCAATCCAGACCGATGTTGTGGTAGAGCGTGGCATGGACTTCCGAGAAAGTCACCGGGCGGTCGGTAGCGTACTCACCCAGACGGTTTGTGGCTCCGATCACTTGTCCGGTACGGATGCCTCCGCCTGCCATGATTGCACACGAGACGCGCGGCCAATGGTCGCGACCAGCGTTCTTGTTGATCTTGGGCGTGCGACCGAATTCACCCCAGCAGACAATACCGACATCGTCCAGCATGCCGCGGTTTTCCAAGTCTTCTACCAAAGCGGTGAGCGCCCGGTCGAGCATCGGCATGTCTTGGCGGCTACGGTTGAAGTTACCACCGTGCCAGTCCCAGCGGCTGAAGTTCATCGAAACCACTCGCGCACCCGCTTCGACCAATCGGCGAGCAACCAGGAAATTCTCGGTTACCTTGGGGGCACCATCGGATGTGAAACCCGGGTTGCCTTTGCCGTATCGCTCAATCAGCTTGGGATCTTCCCTCGTGTAGTCGAGTGCTTCGGCCAGTTTTGAGTCGGTCAGAATTCCCATCGCCTGTTGTGTGAAAGAGTCGAGACCTTCCATGGCGCCGGTGGCGTCTGCTTCGCGCCGAAAGTTGTCGAGCGAAGTCAACACAGCACTTCGATCGCTGAGGCGGTCGAGCGTGATGTTGTTCAAGACCATATTTTCACGGGACTGGACCGAACGTTTTGCGCCCTTGCCGCCGACCAGTCGGAAGGGTGCATGCTTCATGCCGAGGAAACCACCATTCCCGGGATCACCCCAAGGACCGTGATCGGTTTTGTACATCAAGGTCAGGTGCGGTGGGATCGTGTGGTTGACAGGACCTTGCAGCTTCGAGACCCAAGCACCCATCGAGGGCCATCCACCGGCAGGAGGACTGCTCGGGGCGCGACCGATCATTGCTTGCACAGCGGCGTGTCCGCCACTGGCTCCGACCACGGATCGAATCGGAACAAATTTGTCCATCGACTTGGCAATCATCGGGAACAGTTCGCAGATCTCGATCCCGTCCACCGAGGTGTGGATCGGTTGGAACTCACCACGGATCTCACGGGGTGCATCGACCTTGACGTCCCACATGTCTTGATGCGGAGGCCCACCGCCCAGGAAGATGTTGATGATCGCCTTGTGCGAGTTGCGAACGCCCGTTTTGGCCTCAGCTGCCAACAACTGCGGCAGTGACAGGCCGCCCACCGCGAGGCTACCGATCGTCAGAAAATCACGACGGTTGACCCCGTCACAAAACCCACTGCGCTTGTCCGGTTTTCCGAGAATGGTGAGCATATGATTGGACCTCGCCAAAGGGGAGTTGATCTACCTGAGGTAAAGACGCGCTCTTTCACATATTTTCGACGTAACAGACGCCGACAGCTGAGATTGATCTTATCAAAAGTGGCTGGTCCGAGCAAGCTTTCCGGTTAGGTCGGCGTTGTTGGGTGAAATCTGCATTAGCTGCCGGTGCTAGCACCCGCTGGGCCCCCCGGTCTGTGGGCTCGACGGCGACACCCGCGGACCGCCGGGGGCGGCCTATCTGCGGCGCGCGAGCCGTTTCTTGATCGATCTACGGGCGGCGCTGGACCGTCTGTAGTGGGCACGTATACTGAGTTCGACAGGCCTTGGTTGACGCGACCATAGGCCTTGTTGACGTGGCCAGAACATGCGGGGAGTGGTGTATGTCCGAGGAAAACTCCCGACCGGCAACGATCATGGCCGGGATTCCGGAAACCAATGCCGCATTATTCCATCGGTTGCGATTTTCGGTCGGAGACCCGGCCGTACTAATCGAATTACCGTCGGGGGACGGTTGTCACTCGACGTTGATTCTCCGTGACATCGAGATGCAGCGGGCCCGCCGCGATGCGCGTGTGGACGACGTTTACTGTCCGGCTGATTTCGCCCCGGAAGGAGGCCTGTCGGGAGACCGTGAAACGGCCACCGCCCAGGCGGCAGCGGAGTTCTTGCAGCGGGCGAACATCCACCGGGTTGTCGGTGATCGGTCGCTTCCGCTGATTTACGCCGAGTCCGTTCGCCGGGCGGGCATCGAGCTGGTATGCGACCCGGAACTGGGTATCCCGACGCGCCGCGCCAAGGACCAACAGGAAGTCGATTGGTTACGGAAAGCGCAGGAGGCCACCGAGGGCGCCATGCAAATGGCCTGCCAGATGATTGCCCGCGCGACTGCGGGGGATGACGGCGTGCTACGGGTCGAGGAGCAACCGTTGACCTCCGAGCGCGTCCGCGCTGCGATCGACCATTGGCTCCTGGACCACGGGTTCTCGAACCCGCCGTCGATTGTCGCGGGTGGTCCGACGGGCGCGGATTGTCACGACCGGGGGTCGGGTGCACTTTATACGGGGCAACCGGTGATCATTGATATTTTTCCTCGAGATAAGACAACGCACTACTATGGTGACTGTTCACGAACCGTTGTTCACGGCGAGATTTCCGAAGTGTTGGCAGAAATGCATCGAACCGTGGTGGCTGCAAAAGAAGCTGCCATCGCCCGCACGCGTGCTGGAGTGTCGGGAGAGGATGTACACCGAGCGACCGCCGAGGTGATTACGGCACACGGGTATGCGATGGGCTTGCCCGACGAGGACGCGCCTCTCTCGTACTGCGCGATGACCCACGGCAGCGGCCACGGAATTGGTTTGGATGTACACGAGCCGCCACTGTTGGACTACAAGGGGCCCGAGTTGGTGGTGGGAGACGCGCTGACGATCGAGCCGGGACTGTATCGTCGCGATCTGGGCGGCGTGCGCGTCGAAGACATGGTCGTGGTCACAGCTGGTGGTTGTGTGAATTTGAACCGTCTCCCCGATGACTTAGCCTGGGATTAGAGGCGATCCGCATGAAAACCCATCTGTTTGGAACTACCGCGCCGTGGCGTTTGACTGGCTTCGGGATGCGAGTTACCAGGCGCGCTGGAGGTGCGTCGCACGATCGATTCTTCGGTTTGATGTCGGGTCTGGTGTTGTGGCTCTCTGCGCTGACCGGGCAATCGTCTGAACAACTGGAATTCGCTCGGGACGTCCGTCCGATTTTGGCCGCGCGGTGTGTGAAGTGCCACGGTCCTCAAGTACAGCGCGGGAAGTTGCGGTTGGATTCCTGGTCTGGGCTGTTGCGGGGTGGTGTGTCTGGCGCGGTATTGACCGCGCGTCGGTCCGCGTCCAGTCTGCTCTTTCGTCGTCTTGCGGGGCTCGCTGGAGAACCGCGCATGCCGTTGGATGAAGAGCCTCTGACCGCGGCACAGCAGGCGACGATTGGGCGTTGGATCGACCAGGGTGCAGCGAGTTCGGCGGCGTCAGGCGACCCGCTTCGGACCACTACCCACTGGGCCTACGTGGCTCCGGTTCGCGCCCAGCTTCCCAGCTTGTCGGCGGGCGGTTCACGGTCTCCATTGGACACCTGGGTGCGTCAGCGCTTGCGCGCTGCTGGGTTGGTCGCGGCACCAGAAGAAAAACCGGCGCGATTGCTGCGGCGGATCTATTTGGACCTGACGGGATTACCTCCCACGATTGCACAGGCAGACCGTTTTCGCATGTCGACCCAGCCGGATGCCTTGGAGCGGGAGGTCGACCGCCTGTTGGGTTCACCGCGGTATGGGGAGAAGTGGTCCCGTTCGTGGCTCGATCTGGCGCGCTACGCCGACAGCAACGGTTACCAGGCGGATCAATTTCGCAGTGTCTGGCCGTACCGTGACTGGGTCATCGATGCCCTCAACGCAGATATGCCGTTCGATCGATTTTCTGTTGAGCAGTTGGCGGGTGATCTGCTACCGAATCCTACCGTTGACCAGCAACTGGCGACCGGGTTTCACCGGTTGACGACCTGTAATGTTGAGGCGGGGGTCGATCCCGAAGAGAACCGAGTCAACCAGATCATCGATCGTGTCAATACGACGGCCACCGTTTGGCTGGGAAGCACGATCGCCTGCAGTCAGTGTCACGATCACAAGTACGACCCGTTTTCGCAGCGCGACTACTATCAATTTTTCGCTTATTTCAATAATACGCCACTCGAAGTGAAAGGGGATGGCGTCCAGTTCGATTTCGTCGGTCCCAAGCTGTCGTTGCCATTGAACGCGGATGATGCCACCGCGCGATCGATCCAACAGCGTCAGCTCGACGACTTTCAGCAGCGCATTGGGCGCCGCCGTCGTGAACTGCTCAAAGGGCTGGAAGACTGGGAGACTGATTGGCGCGATGCGCTGACGAAAGGTCCTCGTTTGCATCCCTTACAAGTGGAGGGCTTCGCGTCGCAGGGTGGCGCATCGCACACGCTGCTGGGTGACGGTTCCGTTCTGGTCGGCGGTCCACGACCCGCGACCGATGTGTACACGGTGACAGCGCGAACCGAACTGACTGGGATCCGCGGATTTCGGTTGGCGACCTTGACCGACGCTTCTCTACCCGGACGGGGACCGGGGAGACACCATCCAGATCGGCCCAATTTTGTGCTTCATGAGATCATGGTTTCTGCCGCCGCGTGTCGTGGTGAGGAGGCCCCCGTCCGGATTGGGCTCCATTCCGCCAGCGCTGATTTTTCACAGGCCAGGTACGCCGTTGCCGGTGCCATCGACGGCGACCCGAAGACCGGCTGGGCGATCGCTCCACGGTTCGGGAAGCCGCATCAGGCTACTTTTTTGACACGCGATGTAATCGGCAATGCGGGAGGGACGCACCTGACTTTTGTGCTGGACCAACACCACGGTGCGGGGCGCACGATCGGTCGGTTTCGATTGTTGGCGGTCACCGGAAATCCGGCGGCTTTGCAGACTCCCGATGAGATCGCCTCGATTCTCTCTGCCGATCGGCAGACGCGAACCAAACCACAGCAGCAGCGAATCGAGCAGTATTACCTTTCGCAGGATGCGATGTTGCAGAAGCTGGAGCAACGTCGGAAAACCGCCCAGCAGGAATTTGACAAGCTCCAGCCGGACTCGACACTCGTCATGGTCGAGCAGCAGCCGCGTCGCACACGGATTTTGCGGCGAGGCAATTTTCTGGATCCGGGACAAGAGGTCACTGTGGGAACACCGCGTGTGCTGCACGCGGCGAGCCCGGACTTGCCGGCGAACCGACTCGGGCTGGCGCGCTGGTTGACGAGTTCTGCCAATCCACTGACGGCGCGCGTGACGGTCAATCGTTGGTGGGGTGAGATCTTTGGTCGCGGATTGGTTGCGACCAGCGAGGATTTTGGTACCCAGGGAGAAGCTCCGACCCACCCGGAGCTGCTCGACATGCTGGCCTGGGAGTTGATGTTTGGAGATTGGTCGACCAAGCGGATTCACCGACAGATCGTAACTTCTTCGACCTATCGGCAGGCATCTCGTCTCTCGCCCGAGCTGCGTCAGCGTGACCCGAAAAATGTCTGGTTGGCCCGCGCCCCTCGGTTTCGTTTGCCAGCGGAGTTGATCCGTGATCAGGCCTTGTGCATTTCGGGCCTACTGGCAAACAAGATGGGGGGGCCCGCGGTCTATCCCCCGCAGCCGAAGGGTATCTGGCGGCACGTGGGCCGTAATGCGCCGAAGTACAACACGTCCCGAGGTGGGGACCGTTTTCGACGCGGCGTATATGTCGTGTGGCGGCGCAGTGCCCCCTACCCAAGCTTTACCAGCTTCGATGCGCCCGATCGTACGTCCTGCACGGTGCGCCGCAGCATGACCAATACACCCCTTCAAGCGCTTGCGCTGTTAAATGGACCGGCCTACACGGAAATGACATTGGCGCTCGCCAAGCGCATTGCCCGGGCCGCACCGTCTTTATCGCTCAACGAAAAAGTCGTGTTCGGGTTTCGTCTCTGCCTGACACGTTTTCCGCAAACGCACGAACGAGCTCACCTGGCGGATTTTTTTCGACAGCAGCGACAACGGTACCGTACACGACCTGCTGAAGCGCGCGCATTAATCGGCAACCAGACGTTGGATCCGGATACAGCCGCCGACATCGCCGCCTGGTTTCACGTTGCGAACGTGTTATTGAACTTAGACGAGACGATAACCAAGGGCTAATCGATGGACACCATGGGGACCATCCCGAGCGGGCTTGGGCGGCGCGCGTTTTTGCAGCGTTCGAGTGCTGGTATCGGGAGCCTCGCACTCGCCTCGTTGTTGTCCGAGACGATCGGCGCCCACCCCGTGGTCAGCGCGCCGCGCGCCAAACGGGTCATTTTCTTACACATGGTGGGAGCCCCGTCACACCTGGAACTGTTCGACTACAAACCCCGACTGCAGCAGCTCGATGGCGAGCTCTGCCCGCCGTCCTTACTCGAGGGAGCGCGGTTTGCATTCTTGCGTGGCCATCCGCGTTTGTTAGGGACCCGCTACAAGTTCCGCAAACAGGGTCAAGCGGGTGTGGAACTGTCCGAGTTGCTACCGCATCTGGCTGGCGTGGCGGACGAGTTGGCGGTGATCAAGTCATTGCATACGGAGCACTTCAATCACGCGCCGGCGCAGTTGTTCTTGCATACCGGATTCGGTCGGTTTGGGCGACCCACGATGGGGGCCTGGGTGAATTACGGACTGGGTAGCGAGAACCAGGACCTGCCCGGTTTTGTGGTCTTGATTACGGGGCTGGTCGGCGGCGCCGGAAACAGCATGTGGGGAAGCGGTTTTCTGCCGACCATCCACCAGGGAATCGAATTTCGTAGTCAGGGAGATCCCGTACTTTTCTTGTCCAATCCGGCAGGCGTCTCACGTGTCGATCGNCGCCAGATTGTCGAGAGCATCAACCGGCTCAACGCGGCCCAGCTCGACGAATTGGGAGATCCGGAAATTGCGACCCGGATTCGGCAGTACGAATTGGCATATCGAATGCAGTCCGCGGTACCCGAATTGATGGATATCTCGCGGGAACCGAAGCACATCCATGCGATGTACGGGACCCGGCCCGGTCAGATCAGCTTTGCCAACAATTGCCTACTGGCGCGGAGGCTGGTCGAGCGGGGAGTGCGTTTTGTGCAACTTTGCGACCAGGGCTGGGATCATCACGGCAGCGTGTTTGAGAATCTTCCCAAGAAGTGCAAACAGGTCGATCAGCCGATCGCGGCGCTAATCCGTGACCTCAAACAGCGCGGTTTGCTGGACGAGACACTGGTCGTGTGGGGTACCGAATTCGGGCGCACGCCTTTGCTGCAGAGCGACCGCGCCAAACCGGGTCGGGATCACCACAAGGACGCGTACACCGTCTGGATGGCGGGTGGAGGAGTGCGGGGTGGAGTGACGCTCGGTAAGACCGACGCGTTAGGCTACTTTCCCACGGAAAATCCGGTGCACTTAAACGACTGGCACGCCACGATTCTGCACCTGTTGGGNGTCGACCATGAGCAGCTGACTTACAAGTACCAAGGGCGGCGGTTCCGTCTGACCGACGTCAGCGGCAGTGTGCTGGAACCCCTGTTGGCTTGATTGGTGGCGCGCCGCGGTGTCGGTTGGCCGATCAGAGGCGCGATGGACAGCGGGTACACAGCGCAACACGCGGTCGATTCGGTTTGGCGTGTGCAGCGGATTGTCGCTCGTTGCAAAGCGATCGGGTGCTGCCTTGGGATTAGTTCGTCCAGTCGATTTGAGGTGATTCCGGGATCACGATCATCTCTTCTTCGAAACGGAAAAACCGCCCCCGGGGCCCGTCGCTGGGAAGCGCTGCCAGCATCACCGCCGTCGGCACAGCGTCCGCGGCCGGCCGCGTCCCCTCGGGGTTCATCGCGGTTTTCAGATAGCCGGGACTCATCGCGTTGACGAGGATCTCGTAGTCGGCTACTTCGATGGCGGTGGTCAAGCTCAGTGCATTGAGGGCCGCCTTGGATGCGCTGTAAGCCGCGTAGCCAGCTGCGCAACGGATCGCGGCGCCCGAGGACATGTTGATGATCCGTCCGTAATTTTGGGACTTCATATAGGGCAAAACGACTTGGGAACAGAGAAAAGGGCCGCGCGCGTTGACACGCATGACCTGATCCCAGTCTGTGACCGAGAGCCGGTCGACGTTGCCGATCTTTAAGAGCCCGGCGTTGTTGCACAAGATGTCAATCCGCCCCAGTTCTTCAGCGGCTGTGGTCACGATGCGCAGGACATCGGCTTCGTCACCCACATCCCCGACCAGTACCGTGGCCCGCCGCTGTAGCGCGGTGATCTGCTCGACCAATCGCAGCAGCGGTTCTTCGGTTCGTGCACTGATGGCCACGTCGGCTCCCTCGCGCGCGAACGCCAACGCGACTTCCCAGCCGATTCCCCGGCTGGCGCCAGTGACCAGTGCCGTTTTCCCCTTGAGTTTCATCGTGGCGGGTTCCTGTTTAAGGATGTGTGATCAGGTTGACGTTGCGAGTGATCCGTGCCCCAGGTCACCAGTCGCTGCGGGGCCCGAAAGTCACGGCGATCGCTGGAGATTCGACGCGACGGCCCCGTTCGCGGTCGGTTTGCGATCCGCGGAAGGGCGAATTTGAGGGCCTCGTACGCGGTCGCGAGGTCCGGCACATGGTATCTTGTTTGGGGACTGGAGCATTCGCTTGTCGGACGATTGACGCCTGCCTGGATGTCGCCTGGACCGCCAGTTGGGGCACGTGGTCGTGGCCGCCGGTTGTTGGTGTTGGCCGTTCATTTTCTGTCATCGGGGAGCCAGTCATGTATCCGAATCGACGCATTTTCTTTCAAGAATCCGCCGCGGTCGCCTCGGCAGCGCTGGCCGCTGGCCAACTCGCGGCGCAGCAGCCGCCGGCTTTGCCGGACAAGGTGCCCATGGAACCGTTCCGTCAGAAGTTGTTTGAATGTCTGGGAGGACCGTGGCCCGAACCGTGTCCGCTCAGTGTACGGTTCAAGGAGCGTCAGAAACATCAGGGATTTCGGATCGAGACGATCGACTACGAAGTCGAACCGGGAGACCGTGTTCCCGCCTTGCTTTTGATTCCAGAGGGCGTGTCGGGTGCACACCCCGCACCTGCGATAGCGGTTTGGCATCAACACGCAGGTCAATACCATCTGGGCAAGAGCGAGCCTGCCGGCTTGGCCGGTAATCCCATGCACCATACGGGAGCGGCACTCGCCCGCTCTGGATACGTGGTTCTGTGTCCCGANGCGCTCTGCTTTGAAGAGCGCCAGGATCCGACCAAGAAACTAGCGGGTGGGGGGTTTGAACGTTACGAGTTCCTCCGCTACGTGGTGGACGGGAAGTGCATGGCTTGGAAGAACATTCTTGACATGCAGAGGGCCATCGATGTGCTGTCAGATCGACCCGAAGTGCGAGCCGACCGGATTGGGTGTTACGGCCATTCGATGGGGTCGACACACACCTGGCTGGTAGGCCCCTGGGAACCGCGCATCAAATGCTTGGTCGGCAACTGTTGTCTGCCGACCTATAAAGGCATTCATGACGAGCATCTGTTGCACTGCTTTCCCAATTTTGTGCCCGGTATTTACCCTTTCGGTGATACTCCGGACATCGCCGGACTGATCGCACCGCGGCCCCTACTGATGAACTTTGGTGAACTCGATTCGGGAAGTCCGATCGATGAGGTACGAGCAGGTGTGAAGACGATCGCCGCGCACTATGCGGACGCCGGAGCGACCGCTCATTTCTCGCATTATATTGAAGCGGGAAGTGGTCATGTGTTGTCCGACGAGATGTGGAAGCGGACGCGGGACTGGTTCGACCGCCATCTGCGGGCCTGAGAGACGATTTGTAGCGGACCTGGCGGGAGACGGTCCGCCGCCGCTGACGGGTTGGTTCCCCCGCCCGCGGTATCGCCGCGGCTTGGAAGACACGGGGTGGAGACGCTGCTTAGTTCTCGAACGCTGCTGCGCTCGCGCGATCAATAGGCCACCGCATAGCCGTCGCGTCGCGGGTCAGCCCCGGCCAGTCGGGCATTGGATGCGGGGTCGACCATCACCGATTGGCCGCCGCCGACGAGCAGCGAGTAGTCGCCGATCAGTTCCAGCGCATGGCCTCGCTGCGACAGTTCGTCCCGTACTGCTGGGGAGACGCGATCTTCGATTTCCATTCGCGTTTCCTCGTAGACTCGGAATCGGGGAGCTTCAATCGCGGCCTGCGGATCGGCCTCGAACTCGACAACGTTGAGGATCATCTGGACGGTCGTTTGCAGTATTCCATAACTTCCCGGTGTGGCCATCGAGAACCAGAATTGTCCATCGCGAAAGACGTGGACAGGGGACATACAGCACGACCACCGCTTGCCGGGTTCGATCCGTCCCGGTGTCGGACAGTCTGGATCGATTTCGGTCCAATAGGCGAAGTTGTTCAGTGCCACTCCCGTTCCGGGAACAAACACGCCCGACCCGAAACCGTTTCCCAGCGATTGGGTGATGCTGGCGACGTTTCCTTCGGCATCCACCGCGACCAGATGGGTGGTGAGTCCGTCGACCTTGCCCGGAGAGACGTGAGATTCCTGGCGCGTTCCCTGCCAACGTTCCCCTTCGCTCCGGGACGCCCGCTGCGGATCGATTAGACTGCGACGCTCGTCTAGGTACTGTGCGGATAGCAAGCGGTCGAGAGGAAGGGGGTGGAAACGGGGGTCACCGGCCCAGGTGATCCGGTCGGCGGTGGCCAGTTTGATCGCCTCGCTGATGAGATGGATGTACTGAGCCGAATTGTGACCGAGTTCGCGAAGTTCGAAGGGCTCCAGTAACTTGAGCGTCTGTAGAATCTGAAATCCCTCGCAATTGGGCGGACAAGTCTTGATTTCTAGATTGCGGTAGCGAATCGAGATCGGATCTTGCCATTCGAGTTGCGGATCTTGTAGATCCTCCAGCGTGAGCAAGCCCCCCTGAGACTGAATGTAGTCGGCGATTTTTTTTCCCAGATCGCCCCCGTGAAACCAACTGGGTCCGTGCGTCGCCAAAGCGCGAAGCGTCTCTGCCAAATCGGTTTGGCGGAGTACACTGCCAACCCGCGGTTCGTCGCGTCCGTAGATATCTCGACCGGCGGCGTTCAAACGTGGCAGAGTTGCAGCCAGCATACGCGCATTGACCGGGTGCAATGGAAAACCTCGCTCCGCCAGTTCGATCGCGCGGGCGAACACTTCCTCAGGTGACTGGCTGCCGTGTGCCTGTAGCGCTTCGAACCAACCACCCAGGTTGCACGGCACCAGGCAGGATTTGGGACCCAGATCCTGGTCCTGGGGAGTAAACTGATCGAGGGTTGCCGCGCGGGGAGCGTACCCCGAAAAGTTGAGCACGCGGGTCTCCCCTCCGACAGGGTGAAACAGTAGAAAACCAACCCCGCCGACACCACTCATATAGGGTTCGACCACGTTCAACGTTGCTGCGGTTGCCACAATGGCATCGATCGCATTTCCACCCGTGCGGAGTATTTCCAGTCCAGCCTGACTCGCCAGGGGGTGAGCGGATGCTACCGCTCCCTGAAGGCCGCCAACCGTGGGACGCGTACGATTCCATGTGATCATGAGATAAGACCTTGTCGAAGACGCGAGGCGGGGGGGCCAATCGTGTGGCATCCGGAGGCCACGCGCATCCTGGAAATGGGAGTTGGGTTGGTCCTGTGGTCGGATCCGCTGGTGTGCACATTACATAATTTATCGACCAGCGTCTTCCCGGCGGTCGATGTCAGGTGTCTCGCGTGACCGGCAACGCCGAGGCGTTCGCGGGTTCGGGCGGCGTTCCCGCCGATCGCTTGGGACTCGCCCAGACATCCGACCCGTGTTGCGCGACCGGGGTCGCAAAAGGCCACAAGAGTCTCTGCGGCGCCGTCCCCGTTCGCCCTAAGTCGGTCGATTGGCGGCTCTGGGAGTGGGCTCCTGCTTGAGCTGGCGATGCGGATGCGACATGATTAACCAGAATTAAGGTTGACCCGATCCTATCGCGCTTGCCTGGGAGCCCATCGATGAGATGTTACCGTTTTGTGTTAATCGGTCTGCTGTTGTGCGGTCTGGTGGGGTGTGGGGGTAGCGGTACGGGCTCCTCCGATGTCCCATCGTCGCAGCCTGACGCGTCAAACGGTGCCGGTGCCGGCGTGNCGGNGNGTCGGAGGAATCGACCGCGCCGCGCGGCGGTGGAGATGCGACAGCCGCTTCCAGTGGGACGATCGGTTATTCCGTGTTGACGTTGAAGAATCCTTTTTTCAAGATCATCGCCGACACGCTTACCGCCGAAGCGGAAAAACAGGGTTTTTCGGTCACCGTCAACGACGCAAATCTCAATGTTGATACCCAGGCCAAACACCTCGACAATTACCTCTCCCAGAAAGTGACCGCGATCGTCCTGAATCCGGCAGATCGCATTGCGATAGGTCCGGCGATCAAGAAAGCCAACGATGCCGGGATTCCGGTTTTCACGTGCGACCTGCAGTGTGTTGCCGAAGACGCGGAGATCGCTGGCCATGTCGGAACGGACAATTACGCGGGCGGTAGACAAGCCGGACAGGCGATGGCCGAAGTGCTCGGTGAAGAGGGTGGCGAGGTGTTGGTGCTTCACTTTCGCCAGGCCAATTCCTGTGTTCTGCGAGTCAATGGATTCACCGATGTGATCAACGCTGCGAACGAAAAACGTGCCGAGGGGAAGATCAACGTGGTGGCCGAACTCAATGGCGGAGGGCTACGTGATGTCGGACACAACGCAACGGCGGACGCATTGGTCGCCCATCCCAACCTCCGAGGGATTTTTGCGATCAACGACCCATCGGCGCTCGGTGCGCGAAAAGCGCTTGAAGAAGCGGGCAAGCATGACCAGGTTCGAATTATTGGTTTCGACGGACAAATCGAGGGCAAGCAGGCGATCAAGGATGGTGAAATCTACGCTGACCCCATCCAATTTCCCAACCAGATGGCGATTTTGACGGTGCAGAACATCCAGAAATATCTGGACGGCGAGGAATTTGAAAAAGTCCACCTGATCACGCCGAAATTGTACAAGCAAGCGGATGCCGAACAGGATCCGGATCTGAAATGACCATCGGCGGAAGGAAACGGACGCCCGATCGGATCCCCCATGAATAAATCTGCCGCCGACGCAGCTGTCACCGACATCCCGTTGGTGCAGATGCGGGGGATCACCAAGTCCTTTCCGGGCGTTTGTGCGCTCGCGAATGTCGACCTGGACTTGTACGCCGGTGAAGTTCTGGCGCTGCTAGGCGAAAATGGCGCGGGCAAAAGTACGCTGATCAAGATCCTGGGTGGCGCACATGCGCCGGATGACGGAGCCCTGAAGATTCACGGGGAGCCGACGTTGATCGCCGGTCCCGTCGATGCGCGCCGACTCGGGATCAGTGTGATCTACCAGGAATTCAATCTCGTGTCCGCGCTCTCCGTTCGCGATAACCTCTTTCTTGGTCGCGAAAATACCCACTTTGGGTTTCTTCGCAAACAACACGAACGGACGCGTGCCGTCGATCTTTTCAAGCGGATCGGTGTCGCGGTGGCTCCGGAGGTCCTATGCCGGTCGCTCACCGTTGCCCAACAGCAGGTTGTGGAAATCGCCAAGGCGTTGGCTGTCGAGTCTCGCGTGATCGTCATGGATGAGCCGAGTGCCGCGTTGTCGCCGCGCGAGGTCGATCGCCTCTTTACCGTGATCCGAGAATTGAAAGCGCAAGGCATTGCCATTCTCTATGTCACACATCGTCTCGGCGAAGTGATGGAGATTGCGGATCGGGCGATGGTGCTGCGCGACGGTGAACACGTCGATACCCGCCCGGTTTCGGATCTAACACGAGAGGCCATCATTGAGATGATGGTGGGGAGGAGGTTGTCGGAAGAGTTTCCCAAGAAGCCGGCGGCGATCGGGAGACCGCGTCTGACGGCCCGTCACTTAAGACGGGGAACGGCGGTGCGGGATGTTTCACTCGAGCTGTTTCGCGGCGAGATTCTTGCGCTGACCGGTCTGGTCGGCGCGGGTCGCACCGAAATGGCGCGATTGATTTTTGGCGCCGATCGGATGGACTCGGGGTGCGTCGAGTTGGACGGACAGACGCTCGCGATCCGTACGCCGCGCGATGCGATCGGTTCCGGCATCTGCCTGTTGACAGAAGATCGTAAGCAACAGGGACTTGTCCTGGGAATGTCGGTGATTGAGAACTTCGGCTTACCCAACATGAGTCGTTTTGCGCCCTGGGGTTGGATTTCTCGTACGCGAGAACGTCAGGCAATGGATCTCCATGTGGATCGTCTGCAAATCAAGATTTCGAGTGTCCGGCAGCCAACGAGGACCCTATCGGGTGGCAACCAGCAAAAAGTGGTGTTAGCAAAGTGGCTGGAACGCAATGCGGAAGTCGTTATTTTTGATGAGCCCACGCGAGGCATTGACGTGGGAGCCAAATACGAAATCTACCATCTATTGAATCACCTTGCGGACCGGGGGAAGGCGATCTTGATGATTACGAGTGAGCTGCCCGAAGCACTCGGAATGGCGGATCGAATCCTCGTGATGCACGAAGGTCGAATCAGTGGGGAGATCCGCGATGTCGCCTCCGCGACGCCGGAACAGATCATGGCGTTGGCGGTTAAATAGCCGGTTGTGATCTTGTTGGGCAAACAGCGTTCACGTGTGGCGTAATCGGCTGACTAGGGATTTAATTCTGAGGCCCAGCGTGAGTAATTGAGCGGTGATGAAGAGACTGTTTTCTGAATATGGTTCGGTTGTTGTGTTCCTGCTGTTATGCGGGTACTACAGCGTCGTGACTTGGAGCGAGCAACACCCCACAACGGCGGCTGCGGGCCGTGCGATGGCGCGCTTGATCGTCGCCACTCACGGCGCGGACAGCGATACCCTGATCGTGGTTCGAGACACTATGGCGGATCGCGTATTCGCTGCCGCGATCGCCGGTGAACTGGAGAGATCGGGTGGCCGAGTACGAGAAACTGTGTTCGCCAAGGCCCCCGTTGATGCGGGGCGGGCGCTTCGCCGCATTGGCAGCGGCGAACCTCTCCAGGCCGTAGCGACGCACCATGCGGGTACGCAGTGGGGGCCGCTCAAGGCCGACCGGCTGGCCCGGCTGGCCGGTCAGTTTTCGTCACTTCGCGCTACACGTGTGTACGCTCCAGAGAGTTATATGTGGCCGAGTTTCTTGACCTGGTCGAACCTTCTCAATGTATTCAAGAACAACGCGGATATCGCCATCATCGCGATCGGCATGACGATGGTGATTATCACGGCGGGCATCGATCTCTCGGTGGGTAGTTTGCTGGCGCTTTCGGGAGTCATTACCGCGGTGATGATCCAGCGCTTGTGGGGAGGCGCACACGCTAGCCTGGGAGGGCTTGTCGCGGGCTGTCTGATCGGGGCGGGCATCTGTGCTCTGGGGGGAACACTGAACGGAATCATGGTAACCGTTTGCCACATTCCGGCATTTGTCGTGACACTTGCGATGATGATGGTCGCGCGCGGCCTCGCGTTGATCATCGCAGTGGACTACCAGAGTTTCTTGTCCGGTGGCGGCGCCAAGGGAACGCCGGAAGCGGTCAAGATCGATCACGAGGCGTTTGGATCGTTTAGCAACGGAGAGTTGCTCGGCATTCCCAATCCGATTCTGTTGACACTGTTGCTCTACCTGCTTGCGCACGTGCTGATGACCAGCACTCCGCTGGGACGCTATATCTATGCAGTCGGAGGCAATCGCGAAGCGGCGAGGTTGTCGGGAGTCCCGGTCATGGTCGTGTTAATTTTTGTCTACACGCTGTGTGGGGCATTCGCCGGTTTGAGTGGTGTGATGGATGCCTCGCGTTTTGAAGGAGGGCGCCCGAACGCAGGAGAACTGTATGAGTTGCGAGTCATCGCTGCGGTGGTGGTGGGCGGAACCAGTCTGGCGGGTGGTGAAGGAAGGATCTTTGGTACGCTGGTAGGTGCTGGTATCATCGCCATCATCCAGAACGGTTTGAATATGCAGGGAGTTGCCACCTATGAGCAGATGGTGGTTTTTGGATCTCTCATCTTAGCTGCGGCGATGGTCGATCAGCTCAAGAAGTCGGTTTGGGGCCTGCGACTCTTGATGCTGCCCCAGCGGTTATTGACACGGGTCCTACGGGGCCGAACCAGACGTGGTTGACACGCTTGGGGCAACGTGAGGAGGTATAGGCCGATGCGCGATTTGCGAGTTGCCGCGGTGCAGTTCGAACACCGTGACAATGACCCATCTTACAATTTGTCACGCATCCGTGATTTGACGCGTAGGGGAGTCGAACTCGGCGCACAGATCGTCAGTTTCCACGAGGGTTGTATTCACGGATACTCCTGGATTCAACCGCTCGACAAGCGTCGTTTGTTGGACATGGCTGAACCCGTCCCGGAGGGTCCCTCGGTGCGCGCACTGGAGGCGATCGCGACCGAATTTCAAACGGTGGTGATGGCGGGACTGTTCGAACGGGATGTGCAAGACAGGGTCTGGAACACTTACGTCACCGTTTCACCTGACGGATTTGTCACCAAATTCAGAAAACTCCACCCCTTTGTTAATCCCCATCTGACGGCCGGATCGGAGTACAAAGTAATCGATTTACTAGGGTGCAAGATTGGCTTTTTGATCTGCTACGACAACAACCTCCCCGAGAACGGACGCCTGACGACGATGCTCGGTGCCGAGATCATTGTGATGCCACACGTGACCGGCTGTTTACCATCTGTGATGCCGGGTCGCGGGGTTGTGGATCGCGCGTTATGGGAGCGGCGCCATGAGGATCCTGTCCGTCTGCAGCAGGAATTCCAGGGTCCCAAGGGGCGTGAGTGGTTGATGCGCTGGTTGCCGACAAGAGCTTATGAAAACGGCGTCTACGCGATCTTCAGCAATCCCATCGGCTGGGACTACGATACCGTTAAACCGGGTCTCGCGATGATCCTGGATCCGTTTGGTGAAATCTTGGTGGAGAGTCGTGCGTTAGCAGACGATGTCGTTGTTGCACTGTTGACCGCAGACAAGATTGATCAGTCCTCGGGACGGCGTTACCTGAAGGCTCGTCGACCAGAACTCTACGGTAAACTGATCGATCCGCAGGAGTCGGAGACGCTACCCGGGTGGAAAATGGAACACGAGTCGGGTTCGCGCAACTCGGTGGACGGCAGCCCTCAACAGTGACCGCGACAACCTTTGGCCGGGTGCGTCGGCACCGGCGACTCTGCGTTTCAGTTCCGCGGGCGTCCGCACCCGATGGGTTGGCAGAGCATCGCACAACGCGCGTTACGGTTTTTTGTGGTAATCCGACTGCGGTGCATGGGGTGTTGCATCAGTCGGCGAAAAGCGCCCGTCGAACGTAGTCGGTTTACCTAGCAAGAATCCTTGACCGAGGGCAAAACCGAGTTGGCGGCAAGTCTCCAGTTCCCCCGGTCGCTCGATCCCTTCGGCGAGAGGTGTGATTCCCAATTCTTGTACCATGGTCACTAGACGGTTCAACATCTGTTGACGCTTGGTGTGTGCCGTATCGATATCACGTATCAGACTCATGTCGAATTTTACGTAGTCGGGTCGGACTTCTGCCAATTCGACTAGGCGCGCTTGACCTGCTCCGAAATCGTCGTAAGCCAGACCGATTTCGAGTTCACGAAGCGCCGCTGCTAGACGATTCATGGCGGTCAGGTCGGTAATCGCGGCTTCGTGGATTTCTAGTGTCATGGGCTGACCGGGAGCGAATCGTCGTAAGTCATGCAGCGAGTCGATCAGTCCCCGCTGGTCTAACTCGGCCGGGTGCGTGTTCACGAACAAGCAGGGAAGCGATGCGCCGTCCACCGCAGGTCGAATTCCCTCCCACCGCAACATCCGACTGAGGGGCACTTCTAGGTCGAGCCGGGCAGCGGCTTGGAACATGGAATCGGGGGTTTCCAGACCAATCAGATCGCTGCGGCCGAGGACCTCGAAACCCACGATGTCTCGCGATCGCTGGGGCTTTACCGCCAGAGACTGGTCGCGCGCCGAGTGTCCAGTGATGTCGACGATTGGCTGATAATGGGGAACGACGAGTCGTTCGCTCATCAGGCGGTCAAACTCGACCAGCGCCAACGCGTTGTTGTACGGATTCTCCGGCTGAGTTGGGGTCTCGGTTTGCGTGACTTGTGCGCGTACCCGAAAGGGAGCGTCGGCCAACTGAATGAGATCTTTGTCGTTCAGCGCTGTAGGCCGTTCGATGCGGTGGCCGTTGACATAGGTTCCGTTGGTGCTGTTCAGATCCGTAATCAACAGCCGATCATCGTACAGACTGATTCTAGCGTGCTCACCTGAGACGGTTGGGGCTGGCAGACAGAGTGAGCAGTTGGGTTTCCGACCGACGACGAATGGAGTCGGGTGGACTGGCACGTCGGTGATCGCCCCACCCGGTCCGAGTGAACCCGAGAGGAACCAGTCCGCGTTATCGGGCGGACACGAGCGGATCTTGGAATGGAGGGCGGTGGTCACGACAGTTTTCCCAGGTGGAGTTGCCCAGCACATCGGATGAGGGTCCCGGTGGCAGGCATATTCCCGATTGTTTCCATGTACAAGTGTACGACACAAATCGAGTTGTGATCCGATTGGGTGGGATGTTGGGGGTCATTCCTGTTATTCGGCTTTTGCGCCGCGCAGGTACGAAAACGTAACCTAAGTTTGCGTGAAGGCGGGTCCACTTTTCCCTGTCGTTCTTGAGTGCTCGAACATGCTGACAACACCTCCCCTGGAATTTGAATCGGGGCTGTTGGCCACGATCCTGTCCGACGACGCGTTCTGGCCGACGGCTCCACAGACCGTTGAGGACTCGGGGATTTCAGTCTCTTTCATCGAGTCGCTGATCTGCAAAAGTCTCTTGGTGAATAGTGCCTTGAGTGGTCGGAGTGTCGCCGACCATCTCTGCTTGCCGTTCGGTGCGCTCGAAGAGGTACTCGGAAGCTTGCGCGCCCGCCAAGTGCTGGTGCACGCGGGTACCGCACCGTTCAATGATTACTATTACGGACTGACTGAAAAGGGAAACGCACAGGCTCGGTCGGCAATGGATGCTTGTGTTTACGTTGGTCCGGCCCCCGTTCCGCTGATGGACTATGTGATCTCTGTGGACGCACAATCGATCAGCGCCGAAGCGCCACGGCGAAGAGAACTGGAGGCCGCCGTAGCCGATATTTCGGTTCCCGAAGCGTTATTCGATCTACTCGGTCCGGCGGTCAATTCGGGAGCCGGCATGTTTTTGTACGGGGCTCCAGGGAACGGAAAGTCGACACTTGCTCGGAGAATCACGGATTGCTTTGGCCAGCAGATCTGGATTCCACACGCGATTGCCGATGGGGAACAGATCATCAAGGTCTACGACCCCGCGTATCATCACACAGTGGATAAACCCTCCGATGGGTTGCTCAACGCGCAGGAGCATGATCGGCGGTGGTTGCGGATCAAGCGACCCACGGTGGTGGTGGGGGGGGAGCTCACGCTCGACAATCTGGACATCCAACACGATCCCCGCAGCAACATCTGCGAAGCGCCGCTCCAGTTGAAGAGCAACTGCGGGTGCTTGTTGGTTGACGATTTTGGTCGCCAGCGCGTGGCCCCCGCGGACTTACTGAACCGCTGGATCATCCCGCTCGAAAACCGCCATGACTTCTTAGCGCTACCTAGTGGAAAGAAGGTCCAGGTGCCATTCGAGCAGTTGATTATTTTTTCGACCAATCTCGAACCCCGCGATCTGGTCGACGAGGCGTTCTTGCGACGCATCCCCTACAAGATCGAAATCGGTGATCCATCCGAAGAGGAGTTCCATCACCTTTTTCAACTGTGCTGCTGTCAGCTCGGCTGCGATTATCGCGACGAGGTTGTCGAGTATTTGTTGACCAACCACTACCGCGCGGTGGGTCGAGCGCTGAGACGCTGTCATCCGCGGGATCTATTAACACAGATCCGTAACGACTGTACCTATCGAGATGTCGACTTCGAAATGAAACCAGAGTACTTCGATCATGTGGTAGCGAGCTACTTTGCAATGGTCCTCGGACAGGGTGACTAAGTATCGAGTGTACGCATGGAAACCAAAGTTATCTCTAACGCTGGGTTCGACTCACTCGAACCGATTCCCGGGTATAAGATCCTCGAACGGATTGGCTCCGGCGGTTATGGTGATGTCTGGAAAGCGGAAGCCCCGGGTGGATTGGTCAAAGCGGTGAAGGTCATTTTTGGCCAGCACGACGACGTGCGCGCATCCCGCGAATTGAAGTCGCTCAATCGAATCAAGGACGCGCATCACCCGTTCTTGCTGTCGCTGGAACGCATCGAAGTAGTTCAAGGTTGCCTCGTGATTGTCACGGAATTGGCGGATGGGAGCCTCGAGGATCGGTTTGACCAGTGTCTAACCCAAGGGAAGACGGGGATTCCCCGCGAAGAGTTGCTGGTCTACTTACGCGATGCAGCAGACGGTTTGGACTACATCTTTCAGCAGCACGGATTGCAGCATCTGGATGTCAAACCAGCAAACCTGCTGTTGCTCGGGGGCCGCGTGAAAGTTGCCGATTTTGGCTTGATCAAGAATCTTCGCGAGGACCAAGTCTCGATATCGGCGGGATTGACTCCCAACTATGCTCCGCCTGAGGTGTTTGACAACAAACCGAATCGGCACAGCGACCAGTACAGTCTCGCGATTGTCTTTCAGCAGATGTTGACAGGCAACTTGCCGTTTGAAGGGCAGACGGCTACCCAACTGGCGGTACAGCATCTGCATCGCCGTCCAGATCTCTCGCGGTTGCCGCGGAGCGATCAGCCGATCATCTCTCGTGCGCTGAGCAAGAACCCGGAAAAACGGTTTCCCAATTGTTGCTCGCTGATCGAGAATTTGCTGCACGCACCGGATTATCGTACACGTCGAGTGCGCCCACAGAGCACCGACAACGGACGCTCGTCCGTTTCGATCAAACGTGAGATGGCGCCGATCGAACAGATCGAAATAGAGGCCGCCTGCCGTACGAAGACGCTGGTCCGAATTTCACGCGACGTGACACCATTGCCCGCTCTGGAAACCGCCACGGTGGCGCTGCCATTGCAGCCGACGATCTTTCTAGGTGCAGGGGGTACCGCGGCGCGGACCTTTCGGCACCTGCGACGACGGTTGTGTGACCGGTTTGGTGACTGGCAGGAAACCGGTCAAATCCAAATGTTGCTGGTCGATACCGATATTCGAGCACTGGCGGATGCGACGCGCGGTGAGGATGCTGGCGCACTCCACGACAGTCAGACACTGGCGCTCCCGCTTCGCCCCAGTAAGGACTACCGCGCGCAATCCGAGCAGTTGTTGCAATGGATGAGTCGCCGCTGGTTATACAACATTCCCAGGTCGCTACGGACCGAAGGGCTGCGACCACTGGGTCGATTGGCCTTCGTCGATCACAGCGATGCGATCCTGGGATGNCTGCGGCAACGCATTTGTACCGCCATGAACCATCTCGGTGATCGAGTCGTCGGTCCACTCGCTGGGCTGCCGGCTCCACGGGTGTTTGTGGTCGGCTCGCTGGCAGGCGGCACGGCCAGCGGAATGCTGTTGGACTTGGCGTACGCGGTTCGGACCGTGTTGGCGCAACAGGGATTGTCCGACGAACGGGTATGCGGAATTCTGGCCCACAGCACGCCCCGTCAAGCCAAGGCTCGGGATCTAGCGATTGCCAACACCTATGCCGCTCTCAGTGAACTGTACCAATTTTGTGTGGCTGGAGGACATTATCCGGGCGACCGCGCATGTGACTTACCGGCTTATTACGAACGCCCCTCAGCGTTTCAGTCAACCTACGTGGTGCACTTGGGTGACGACCTCAACGAGACTGGGTTCGAGACGCGCACAGGATTGTTGGCAGAGTACCTCTACCGGTGTGTCGTCCCCGGTTCGGCCGATGTTCTGGATCAAATCCGAGCTCTCGAGCCATGCTGCGGCGACGCACCGCTTGCCGACGGCTATTTGAGGACTTTTGGGATTGCCAGTTTTGGGAGTGCCAGGAAATCTGTTCCCGATAGCGAGGTGGAACGCATTTGTCGAACTGTGGTACACCACTGGCGGGGTAGCGATGATGTCGCCGCCAGCGAACGATCCGATGGGAAAGATGCGGAGGAAAGCAAACGGTCTCTTCAGATTTCGTTGGAACAAATACAGCAGTGTGGTTTAGAGAGTGATCAATTGCGTCGACGCGTGACCGACGTGGCCGAGGATTTGCTGGAACAAAATCTTGAGGTTTTTCTCGATCAGCTAGTCGCAGAGTCAATCCGACGTGACGAGCGAGCCGCGGCTACCGGACCTGGTGTGATCGGTGTTGTCGAGGCGGTGGATCGAACTTTGGGAATCGTGTGTGAGCCGCGGAGGGAGGACGGTACCGAGTTGTTCTTGGCCGACCAACTGTGCACGACNTTGCGTCCCTGGTTCAACCAGCAAGGGAAGAGCCTATCCGAATGGATGGTGTCTTTGGTGGACCGGCCGGAGTTGCGCGTCCGCGGGGCACATCTTGTGGTNGACGCACTCGCGACCCAACTGGACGCTGTGGAACAGCTCGCTTCGCAGCGTCAGGATTCGTATCAGCGCCAACTNGAAATGTTCGTGAGTGAAGTGNGTCAAAAACGACCGCTGAAACGTAAAGCGTGCNCCGCCGACGAGCTGNAGGCACAGGCGAAACAATACGCTCGCTTGCGGTTACAACAACTTCTCGAAAAGGCGGTGTCTGACGTGGTCAGGGGGATTGCCGCGCAGGTGCACACGGGGATGGACCGCTTGCAGGAGTTGGCGAAGGATCTGAATCAGCTGGCGGATGAGTTCTCGGCTTTACCCAGCGTCACCGATTGTGTCGATCGCCGCGCGGAAATCTCGCGCGACGCCCGAACCGAGCAGCTGCTTGAGACCTTGCGCTCCCGTCAGCCGTGGTTGAGCGAACGGGTTGATCGGGAGCTTTCCACGAAGTTCTTTGATTCCCGCCGCCGACTTTCTCAGATGCTCGGTCACATGGATAGCCGGCAGCGACTCAAGTCGGAGATTCGCAGGTCCGCCCGCAATGCGGTTCTACAGGTCGTCAAGAAGTTCAATGTCGAACTTGTCTCCCGCGATATTTCGGATCTCGGTTCGCAGGCCGTGCAGGAACTGATCAATCAAGCTCGTCCTCGCTTCACAGATAGTGGTGGCGCACAGCGATTGTTGGTGATCGCACCCGACGATTTGCGGGACGGAAGGCTACCGGCCGAGATCCAGCGCGCTTCCGGGCAAACGCCCACCAGAGTATCCGATGTAGATGGCGACGTTGTTGTTTGTTACGACCGGGAACAAGTCGCGTTGCAGCACGTTGCCGCGAACCTGATCGGGTCCCGACGCGATTACATCGAGATCGCCAAGCGGTTACATTCTCGGACCGACGTGGACTGGTCTTCGCTTAGTGAGTTCCAGACTACAACTGGAAACCCTCTTCAAAGCTGGGAAAACCGTGCTGCTGTTGATGGAACTTCGAGTCATAGTAACGCGTGCTCTTGAACCACTCGTAACGTCCGTCACCCGCCACGTCACGGACGCGCTGAATCAGTGAGTCCTGTTCCGCGGCCGTGAACGGTCGGAAGTCGCGCGCAATGGACAGGTCTTGTTCCAGGTTTTCGGGCGACTCAATACCGCAAACTAGTGTGCTGATGGGTAGCGACAGCGCGTAACCACGACACTGTTGTGCGGTCAGGCCGACATCGCGCACCAATTGTGCATCGCCGCCGAGGCTCTTCATGCCGATGACGCCAATGTTTCGGCGATTCAACTCGGGGAGCAATTCCCGTTGAAAACTACGGTAGTGGGCATCCAGCACGTTGATCGGAATTTGACAGGTATCCCACGGAAAGTCCTGGGCCAACATTCGTGCCAGGATCTGTGGATGTTTGTGACCGGTAAAACCGATCCAGCGAATCTTGCCCGCTTGGCGCGCAGCTTCGGCGGCTTTGATTGCCCCCTCGGCCGCGAACACCCATTCCGAGTCGTTGTCATAGTTGATCTCATGGAATTGCCAGACATCGATCACGTCCGTGCGAAGTCGTCGTAGACTATCCTCGAGATGTGTCTGGGCTGTTTGGCGATCCCGGCCACAGACTTTCGTCATCAGCGTTACCTTGTCACGGCGTCCCTCGAGTGCGATGCCCATCCGCCGTTCCGATTCACCCTGGTGGTATTCCCAGGCGTTGTCCATAAAGGTCATTCCCTGTTCGACCGCGGTTTGAATCAGTCGGACCGAAGTACTTTCGTCGATGTGCTTGCGACAGTAATGTCCGCCGCCGAAACCGACAATCGATACTTTGGTCCCAGTGGTTCCTAGAGCGCGGACGGGAATCCCAGCGGTGTTGGTTTCGAGCTCCATCTTGTCGGGGCCTTATTCATGAATCGAGGGCATCGGACCGCCAGCCAAAATGTGCAGCCCCGGGAGTTTTACGCAAGTCAATATCGACCAAATAGTTTTTTTCTAGTGGCGCGGTGAGTCAACTGCTCGGATGCAACCTCGTGTCCGCTGGATCCCATGGATTCGGCGGGCCAGGCCGATGACGTGGCTGACGTCTTCCACGCCGACGGTGTGGATATCACAAGCTCGCGACTCGGTGGGCAATGCGGTCTGTCCTGATTTGCATGCTCTTCGAGGTAAACCGCGATCGGTGTTACGGCACTGGTCGGCTCAGTTTCGGCCGGGGAGCGGTACATCGTCGGAATGCACGACCCAGAGCTCGCTTTCCACGGTCGATGGTCGGCGGACGCGATGAGCGTTGCGGACAGTAACCGCAGTCCTGCATGAAGTCGCCCGCGATTCGGTGGATGGTGTTCAGTTGCCGCGTAGAGAGATTGTCCCGCCATTCATCAATCGTGCCCGTGCGGTAAATCTCCGGTTGGCGGGCACGATGACGTTGGATGTCGTATTCGCTTTGAAAGACCGAGCTAATGAGAGGATCCGGGGTCGGCAAATCCGCGGCACATAATGCGTGTTTCAAGGTGCGCTTGAAGTCGCGTTTGAGGTCTTCGTAACGAATCCAGGCGTCTGGCTTATCGTCTCGCCACTGCTGGTTTTGCAAGACCCATTGCTGGGCAAATGTCGTTACGTCAATCCGGGTGGGCCACCCTTGCCGCAACAGGTAGTGTTGGAGCGAATTCAAGACGGCCCGCGGATCGCGAACGAGAACGACGACGCGCGCGCCGGGGAAGTACCGGCGAGCGTATTCGACCGCTCGACGATGGAGTTCCGGTCGTAAACGCCCCAGGTTGTCGACACACGGATACGCACTCTTGTCGGCATTTGCCGAACCCAGCATGGCTTGCCATCCGGCCTGGATGGTCGTGCGAGCACAACCCTCCTGGTCGCCTTCGGACATACCCTGGGAGTAGGTCTGGATATGTTGCTCGATTGCAGCGGCAAATTCGGGGAGGTACCACTCTTGCCACTGGCAGAAGCGACATCGATGGGCAAAACAGTCCCGCAGCCACGTGGTCCCGGATTTCTGTGTTCCGATCAGAAACAGAAACGGCCGTTCGGAGTGCGTGGACACCATGTGCAGTGAAGTTGGTTTGTTGATAGGGGACCGCGGTATACCCACTCGCGCCGACTTCTACGCGATTGCAGAGGTACCCCGCGACGCTAGCAGCCCGCGGCGAGAAAACTCCGACGAGGCAGTACTTGCGATTGGTACCTATCATCGGCGATTGCTCTCTAACTCGTTAATACATTGCTCCACCAACTGAACCTGTTGGGGATGGAGCTCGATGAACCGCCGATGGTCGCGCCGCAGCTGCCGCAGGTGCGGTTCGAGGGTGGCCGCAGACAGGCGGACACCGAACCCCTCTCGGGGCGGAGCGAATGCGAGCAATCGGCTCAACACACGATCGCCTAATTCGGTTCGGAAATGCGACGGATCCCAGTACCATTGCATGGGTTGCGTCTGTTCACGGGTGCCCAGCGGTTCGGCGTTGTAGCCACTAAAGCTACTAAAATCCCAAATTTCAATCGGAATTCGGTCCGCGGCATGGCGGTTGGCCTGGGTCACCAAAGCCACCAGGCATCTCTTGGCGTTCTCGAATTCCGCCCATTGACCTGTTTGCCAAACTCCCTCCAGATAAACAGCGTGAACGGGCGGTATCATGATCTTGAGCTGGATCCCATTGGCCTGGCATTTTGCAAACAGCCGAGCCATGAAGGGACGATTGTCGCCAGGCTCTTGCTGACCTTGTTGAGCAGCCACCCGCCGCCAATTTCCCAGATCGGTTTTCAGGATACGATCGAAGTACTCCCGATAGTTGGGTACCCAGCCTTCACGAATACATAGTTGTCCGCTGTCGTTTCGCTGCTCACCGCGCAGATAGTATTTGACCGTTTCGAGAGACTGATCGGTGGCTTGGTGACTCAACAGGTTGCGGGCATGGTATTCGATATAGTCCAGATTGGGATTGATCCTCGACCTCACAAAATCACCATTCCCTTTCGACAGCAGTTGGGGATTTGCAGTCAACCAGAACTGGCTGAGGATCATGAGTCGGGGTGGATGGGACAGGGATTGTTCGATCAGCCGCGCGAACTCGTAGTTCGTTCCGCCCCCCAGACCGAGATTGAAAACCCGATCTCCACCGAACCCGCGGAACCGCGGATTCAACCCAATATGCACTCTCGATCCACCCACCAGGAGGACGTCGAAAGGATGATTGCGGGCAATTTCCGCTTTGATCAGGCGACTTCGATTCCAGTATTTATAGTCATCGAGTCGCGTTTGACCGATCCAGCAATACACACCAAACGGATCGATCAGACCATTGACGGAAATCAGCACTACCAGGCCGACCAGGAGTGTACCGAGCAGACTCAGAAGGTAACGCTGTGTCAGACGGCGCATGTCATTTCGTTCCCAAGTCGGTGCGATCAGAACTGGTAGTAGAGAAACTCAGTCGATTTCGACAGTTGCAGTAGCACAAATAGCAACACCACAGCGCAGGTGGCTCCGTGTAACGGTGTCGGTAACCATTGCAGACGCTGTGGCTGATTGGGTCGCTGTTGAGTGCGCGGACGATCTTGCTCGGCGGGATTGAAACGAACGACCACTTGTCGAGAATTAGGACAGTGCCAGACAATCAACCAGGAGGCCGCGATCCAGAGCAGCGCCGACTGCCAGTTGAGAGTGATCTCGGCGGCACCGATCAGTGAGGGACCCCCGGTCTGCGCGCCGCACATCGCTTCCCAAAGACGTATCGCGGCGGTGAGATTCTCGGCGCGGAAGCAGACCCAGCAAAGCGATACCACCACGAGCGTGAGAAACCGCGACAACCAGCTGCGGATTGCGCTCGGCGTTGGGTTTTGTACCCTGCCGCTTGTCAGGCGGCGCCAGCCGTGATGGATCGCCAGTAGACCGCCATGTAGTCCTCCCCACAGAACGAAATTCCAACCCGCACCGTGCCAGAGGCCCCCCAGCAGCATCGTCAGGATGAGATTGACATAACG
>PADE01000138.1 GCA_002702965.1 Planctomycetaceae bacterium | reverse complement strand
ATCCTGCTGGGCTGGCTCTCGGTTCCGGGAAAACGCAACGGCCTAGCAGCCGCCGGCGCCACAACGCGTGACACCCAGCTAGGGCTGTGTGGGCTGCTGGTCGGCTGGCAAGCGGTGGTGGTAGTGGCGGTCGTCGCAGCCGCGGCGCCCGCGCTGATTCGAAGGGCGCCGTGGCGGCCCAGTCGAGGGCGCTGGTTGCCATGGTCACTCTACCTGGCGGTAGCGACCGCCGCGTACCTGATCGCGTTACCGGAGATACTGGATTTATTTCCCGAAATCAGCGACAAAGGGGCTGTCATGTGGCTCACAGCTGGTGGCCTATTGGTCCGGTTGCTGACACAAACCACGCCTCAAGCCACCCCCATCAACACCACGCTTGGGATGATTCCCGTGCTCGACCCCCAAACCAACCTGGAAGCGATTGTACGTTCCGAGAGCTACCGGTTAGCGGAACGAGACACCGAATTTCTGGCCCGCCCAGAGCTGCGCCCGGTCCGTATGCAACTCGAATTGCTCAAACCGGAAATGGCGTTCGAAGCGAATGGCATCCAATCGACCATCGTCGCTTTCGGCGGAACACAGATCGTCGACCACGCGGAAGCCACAGCACGCCTGGAAACAGCGCGTGGCCAACTTCGGGACGATCCCGGCAACTCCCTCCACCAACGTGCGGTCGAGCGCGCTGAGCGGATCCTTGCCAAGGCGCACTTCTACGAACACGCGCGCGAGTTCTCTCAACTCGTTTCTGCGGCGGCGCAAAGCGACCAGCGTTGTGACTACGTCATCATCACGGGAGGCGGCCCCGGCGTGATGGAAGCAGCCAACCGGGGAGCCAGCGAGGCGGGCGCCAAGTCAATTGGCCTGAACATCACACTCCCCGATGAACAGGCACCCAATCCGTATATCACGCCCGGCCTCTGCTTCCAATTCCACTACTTTGCTCTGCGCAAAATGCACTTTTTGCTACGGGCCCGCGCGCTCGTCGTGTTTCCAGGTGGCTTCGGAACGCTCGACGATCTGTTCGATGCGTTGACGTTGCGGCAAGTCGGCAGGATGCAAACGATTCCAGTCATCCTATTCGGTCGCGAATACTGGGAACGGGTCATCGATTTCCAGTTCTTGGCGGACGAAGGAGTCATCCGGGATGAACATCTTGACCTGTTCGAGTACGTCGAGTCGCCGCAGGAAGCTTGGGACAAGATCCGTTCTTTTCATTTACAATCGGATGCCGAACAATCGGGGGAGCCTTGACGTTCGCCCACACGCTGTATTGCGCGGCGCTGCTCCCTGGGATCGTTCTCGGCCCGCAACGCGATGCGACCACCCTGATTGAGACGATCTCCCCCTACACGAGCCGATCGCGTGGAAGACCTGTCGCTTGTTTTCGGAACAACACACCCTGTCGCCCTGGTCACCGGGAGCGGGGCGCCTCGAATTGGTAATTGTGTCGCGCGGACACTGTTCGATCGCGGTTACCGAATCGCGCTCCACGCACACCAGAGCGTTGACGCCGCCCGCACGACGGCTGACGAACTCGATGCCGGTAGCGGCGACACAATCGTTCTGGCGGCCGACCTGAGTCAGGAGTCCGAGGCGCAGGCAATCGTCGATCGCACGCACGCTCACTTTGGCCGCCTGGATGTCTTGGTCAACTGCGCAGGCGTGTGGCGATCGCAGCCGCTCGAAGAGACCACCGCAGGCGACCTTCAGCGGCATTTTGAAGTCAACACCCTGGCCACGTTTCTTTGCGCCCAGCGCGCCGGGCTCCTCATGGTGGGGCAGCCGTACGGCGGTGCCATTATCAATCTAGGCGACTGGGCGACAGCGCGCCCCTATCGCGACTACGCCGCCTATTTCCCATCCAAGGGCGCCATACCTGCGTTGACCCGTAGCCTGGCCGTTGAACTCGCCAGCCGCAACCCGCGGATTCGTGTCAACGCGGTGTTGCCGGGACCGGCAATGCTCCCCAACAGTCTCTCACCGATCGAACGCGAGAACGCCGTCAACGCCACCCTGCTACACCAACCGGGTCGACCCGAGGACGTCGCCAACGCGGTGGCATTCCTGGCGGAAAGTCGCTTTATCACCGGGGTGTGTCTTCCGGTCGACGGCGGGCGCACCATCGGTTCAGTATGACCCGCTGCGGCCGATGCGAGTCATCCCGTCCATTTGCGCACCACGACGGCGCTCGCTTGGCCCTGGGGCGTCGTGTTGATATTGATAAACGTCTCCCCCGGATCAACATCTGTGTTGGTTACCACGTCGATGGGACATTCAGGATCGGGTTTTTGGTAATTCAAGACCCGAAACAGCCGACCGTGCTGAAAAGCCAACGTACTGGCGATCAACTCGACCATTCCGCTGCCGGCGCCTAGATTCCCAAAATAGCTCTTGGCCGCGACGACAGGCGGGACGCGCGTAAACGCGTCGCGTAGGCCGCGCGCCTCCTCGACATCTCCCTGGGTGGTGGCAATACCGTGCGCGTGTACGTGTCCAATCGCGTCAGGCTCGATATCCGCACAGCGGCAGGCCTGCTTGATGACATTGCTGATCGCCAAGCCACGATGCCCTACGCCCTGGCGATCCATCACCGTAGATGACGCGTGGCCGATTACCTCACCCAGGATCGGCACCCCGCGGCGGCGAGCGGTTTCGAGTTCTTCCAACACCACCGCGGCGGCCCCTTCACCAACTACCATGCCCGTTCGATCCAGATCGAACGGACGGCTCGCCGCCGCGGGATCCTCGGCTTCCGCTGTCAGCTGTTCTTGCAAGGCCACGTGAATCGTGCGCATGGGGTGGACCCGCGTACCCGTGGCTCCGGCGACGATGGCATCTGCTGCGCCGCGTGCGATCATGCAATAGGCTTCACCGATCGCCAGATTTGCCGAGGCTTCGCGCATCGTGATGGAATTGTTCGGGCCACGTAAGTCGTTGTAGATCGCGACATGGCTGGCCGGCATGTTGGGAAGGTATTTGAGTAACCACAACGGAGTTACGTGGGGCAATCCATCGTCGGCCCAGCGACTGAAATCAAACGTCTGATCGTCGCCCACACAATGGTTGATTGCATCCGCGAATTCACCGGGAACGGTCAAGATGTAATCCGAACCAAACACCGCGCCGGTCTGCTCGGGATCGTATTCGCCACTCCGCAGGCCGGCCGATGCCAGCGCCCGCTGGGCGGCGGCCACCCCCATCTGGATCTCTCGGCACATCATCTTGGTGCCTTTGCGAATGGCGCGTTTCTGGTCCTTGTCTAGCTCGCCAAAGTCATCGATGTGCCCAGTGAAATCCTGACACTCGGCGGCCACCGAGGTGGGGAGTACACCGGGTGGGACAAGCGTCATGGGAACGATTCCACTCTGCCCGTTAATTAAGGACTCCCAGAACGGCTGCAGCGTGTTGCCGAGAGGCGTGATCAGTCCCGCACCCGTTATCACGACGCGCCGGGAAGAAGTTGCGATCATTCAATTGTGTCCAGTAATCAGTATCAAAACCAAATGCGTGGAAGATCTCGCGACACCCACATTCGACGCGGCAGCGGTCTGCAAAGCCCCACATCCCAACGAGTTACACCGCCAGACGGAGATAGCGCCCCGGCAAGGGTGGCGAGTGTTCGCCGCGCGCGACCAGGCTGACGCCACCCACACGGCAACGGACGAAAAACGCTCGTCATCGGTCGCACAATCGTAGCGGGTCGTTTCCCAACGCCGGTGTACTCCGCAACGATCCCGGGGATAGTCCCGTGTTCGCATTCGATCGCTGCGGCCATTCTAGAACCGACCGGACGGTTCGTCGAGCCGCGCCCACTTCTCTACAAACGCGTGTCGAGGCCTCCACTCCCCATTCCAGGCAGCTTGAAACATCCATGGCCTAGCGCCGCGGGCGACGCACTGTCGCCGAACGTTCTGGGAGTAATCGGTCGCCAACCGTCCCCTTGTATTCAATGAACAATAGAGCGTCGGCGCGCCCCGGTCGCGTCGAAAACGGATTCGGGATACCGAGCGAAGTAGGAGGCGCGGGCCCCGGTACGGGCACCACTCCGAAGCTGACTACGAGAACCTGATCAAGAGGCCAACGAAATCGCTCTTGGCACTGCCAGCCGGCTACTTGTGGAACCTGTATCCGCATTCGCGACTGCTGATTCCCCACACCGGGCAAGTTCATGGTGAGTGGAAGAAAACGCTCCACCTGCTCTAACCGGCACTTGACCACCATGTCCACGTTGCCCTCAGCAGAGTCTACAAGGCAACTCATCTCAAGCAGATGGCCTTCCTGAATTTCACCCGCCACCGCTTCGTAGCGCGCATCGTTGCGAGTTGCGTTGCGCACCGTGCGCACATAACTCCGTGGGGTTTGTTGTGAAAAAGTGTGCGATTGACCATTCTCAACGGTCAGTGAGCGGGCGATCGACTCGCGAAAATCAGCGCGGCGGCTCAGTGCGTTGTACAATACGGTGGCATTTTCCTTAGAAATCAACCAGGCTTCGACCCCAGGCTGGGCAACCGAAATCGAATGCAGCATGGGGTGTGCTCGCAAACGCCAACTGGGACTCGTTACGCGCGCCAACCGCACATCAAGTACGACCGCCTCGTCGAGACCGTCGACCAGGTGATTGACGACCTCCGCAACCACCCGCTGCACCGCCGGCGTGTGATAAACGGTCAACGTATCACGACTGGCACTAAAGAATCCGAGGGGTTCGTTAAACCAGGTCGCGGTTCCCGTCTCGCGGATGATCCAGTCGATCACCGCCTGTTGGGGCGTCGGGCTCGAGTCGATACGACCCGTATAGGGTCGTAAATCGTAACGACGAAAAACTTGGCCGTGCGTCCGTGGCAAAACTTGGTCGGTCGCCGCAGCGTTCTCCTTCGCCACAGCGGCGTCTGCAAGCGGCTGGGCCTCGACCCGAACGCCCGCCAGAATGCAACTGACAAGTACAGCTGTCACGACGTTCTTCATCCGCAAACTCCCTGACTGCCAAGCTCGGTCCGGGCGCTCGCCGGAAAACGTCCTCAAGGCGAATCGCGCAGGAGTATAGAAGTCCCGTTCAAACCAGACAAGTGCGTTTGAACGCCTGCATTTGCAATCTTTCCAGGGCTTTTCGACAATGGAACACACCAACCCTCTTTGAGGAAAACCCCATGCCTCCCCGATTCAGCCGCCGACGCCTCTTGCAAGCTGCCAGTGCGGCGACCGCCGCCGCCACCGTCACGGACCTCTCCGCGCAGGCTTCTGACGTCCGCGAAAACCCGTTCGGCTATTGTCTCAACACAAGCACGATTCAAGGTCAGAAACTCCCGCTCCTGGAGCAGATCCGCGTGGCCGCGGACTCCGGCTATGACGGAATCGAAATCTGGCTGCGTGACCTCGATCGGTATGATGGCGAGGGCGGCAGTTTACCCGACTTGAAAAAGCGACTCGAGGATTCCGACTTGACCGTCGAGAGCGCGATCGGTTTCGCCACCTGGATCGTCGACGACCCCAAGCAGCGTCAAGCCGGTCTTGAACAAGCGCGTCGCGATATGGGGAAACTCCGTCAGATCGGGGGAAAACGGATCGCGGCGCCACCTGCGGGCGCTACCAAACAGGCCGACCTCAATCTATCCCGGGCCGCGGAGCGGTATCGGGCCCTGCTGGAGCTGGGACGTCGTGAAGAGATCGTTCCCCAGGTCGAGCTATGGGGATTTTCGCAATCGCTGCATCGGTTGGGAGAGTTGCTTTTTGTGGCTATCGAAAGTGGCGCCGACGATGCCTGCCTGCTTCCCGACGTCTACCATCTCTATAAGGGAGGCTCGAGTTTTGCGGGACTGAATCTCATCAACGGTAAGAAGATCCACGTGTTCCACATCAACGACTACCCAGGTGCCCCCGCCCGCGAGACAATTACCGATGCCCACCGGGTCTACCCGGGAGACGGTGTGGCTCCGCTCACGCCGATCCTGCGCGGCCTCTTGGAAACCGGCTTTCGCGGAATGCTCTCGCTGGAGTTATTCAATCGCGACTACTGGAAGCAAGATCCCCTGCATGTCGCCCGCACCGGACTGGAGAAGATGCGACGTTCGGTTCGCCAGGCGCTTGACTGATCTGTCTTCGCTCGCTGGGTAACGTCCACGCGCCCGGTGCGTTGGGCGGCTACCGAACGGAGTCGGTGGGTACCCAAATCACGCCGAGACGAATTGGTACTCCCTGGGGCCGAATAAACCAAACTGGACACCGACGCGATCTGAACCGCCCCGACCGCTCGCATCCACGTCCGGGCTCCGGTTCAACCTTGCGGCACGTCTCCTGTAGGATCCGGGGCTGAGTGAAACTGACGCGTCAAAGCGATCGCGGTATCCCCTATTTCTAATCGCTCAGAAAACGGTGCGTTATACGCAGCGTGTACATCCAGGTGTTCGCCGTGAAGTGCCATCGCAATCAGATCAGCGCCTGACAATGTCGCGCGGCCGGCACGCTGTTGAAGGGCAAAACGGATGTTTCCCAAGCCGTCAAAACTGCGGTACACGATTTCTGTACAGACCAGGCAATTGGAGCGTTTCAAGTCAAAATCAAAATCGTAGGCCTTTCCCTGGTGGACAAGTCCGCGGGCGAGTCCCTCGACCAACTCGGTCAGCTGTAACTGCGGGCGCAAAACGACGATCGAATCCGACCTGAGTGGTGAGTCCAATCCGCGCACGCGTACACCGTCTTTGAGCGCCTCGAGAACCCGAGGTCCGGTCTCATCGGAAGCCAACAACTGATCCCAACCGGACCGTAGCCGCTGCGGTGGATCCCCCAGCGCTCGTAATTGCTGACGGTCTCCCAGATAGAGTGCCGCGTGCGGCCAGTACCCGGGCAGAAAGTAGTTCGTCAGCGCATATTCCTTGCGTACCACCAAAATATCTCCGGGTGCAAGTTCTGATCGCAAGCCGTGCACGATCGACTCCGGCAGCGCGGGGGAATGTCCTCGTTTCGCGTAGCGATCCGTCACCAACAAACAACCCAGTTTCTGCATCCCTACCAAGGCTCGCTTAAGCAGATCATCGCGCACCAGCGACACTACCTGCTTACCCCGTTTGCGAATCCTGGCCTCGGAATAGGTTGCCAGCGTCACATCGAGACGATGTCGCAATCGGTCGATGATTGCCATCAGCGGTCGCAGATCCGGACGCAACGCCAACTCGCGTAAGTCCGATTCGTGTGCATCCAAATAGGAGATCGCATGGTACAAGTGCCACGCGTGGCGAGGATTCAGCAGGGACCTCTGTACCTGATCGTAAACCCCTGCCGGAATTCCGAACTCCGGCGCCGCTGCGTTCAGTCTCTCGCGCACAACATCTCGATGCTCCACCATCTCCCGTAAGAATCGGGCAGCGTCGACCAGCACTAGCGCCGCAGAAAACCCGGTCAAAAAGATCACCGGATACGCATCTTTGTCCTCCTCGGAACGCAAACGCAATGTTTCGATGAGTTCTAGTAGCGCATTGCGAACCTGGCAGTACGACACCAACAAGGCCCGCATTTGATTGTCTTCTTGGGGCGTGGAATAACCCCGCTGTTGAGGCCGAATCTGCGCGACCAATTCTCGCGCACCGTCTTGTAACTTCTGCACGTAAGTTGCCAGATGGGTGACCGTGCGGATGTCCGCATCCAACTCGTCTCGATTCACCGCAACCTCCGTACAAGAACTCTTGTCTGCGCCGGCGGGCAACCGTCGCACCGCTGGCTCAAGCGCCCCACGCATTTTCTCTGGCGACAACAACTGGGACTGGGACGGTGCATGTTAGAGAGGTCGCCTGGCCCAGTTCATCAAAGACATTGGTGCTCTACCGACCTGAACGGGGTGCACCCTCCGGTGCCAATACCGGTATCTCGGTATTCCATTCCCAGTGGCATTGTCTGAAGCGTTCGATGTAACGCCGTTTGAACGCGAGTTGGAGAGACAGTGTGTGGGTTTGACCTCGGTCACTGTACGTAAATTCGAAACGCTGTGTCACCACATGCTCGTCGGCTCCGAGGCTCTCGATCGAGACGTTCTCGACTAACCTTAGCTTGCCCCGGCGCCCGTGCTCTCTCAGTTCCTTGAACGGCGAAGTCTGGTAGAACTGGGTCCGCCCGTCTCGCGCCGTCGCGTTGTTTGCGTAGTACTCCTCCCAGGTTTGATCCTGTTGACGACGGGCCATCTGCGGAATCCGGGCTTGGAAGGCTGCGTCCAGCTCTCCATCGCGAATCTGGTTCAGCCACTGCTCTGACTGGACCCGCGTCTGGTTGAAAAGTAACTGATCGTAGGCTCGCAAGCGCGCCAGGCCAAACACCGCCGAAAACGACGTCAGCGCCAGCGCGACCGTAACCACCGCGCTGCCCAACTGTCGCACAGCGCTGAAACGGATCGCCAACGCGGCAATCATCGCCAACACTAACCCGACCACCGAAACCAGAATAAACGGTGTCCACAATAGCGTCCCCAGCGACAACACCGATACCACACCGGACACCACGGCGAGCTTGCTGACCTCTCCGTACTCGGCCAGCCCTCCCTCGCTTGCGGTCGTTTCCTGCTCTGGTGAAAAACGTGTTTTGGGTTCATCCATCGTTGACACCAGCTGCAATCGGGAGCGAGGTTCTAACGTGCGCTGCGCAGCTCATCGGATCAACCCGTGCATGTATGGTAGAACGCGGGCTTACGCGCACCCTGTCGTATCTTAATGCATGATCGACCGTGTCACCGCGACAATCCACAAGTTCGTATTGACATCCTAGGCATCGACGACCACGATAATCGCTGGAGTCGTTCGATTTACCGCTGCGCGAGACAATTTACCGCTGCGCGAGACGAGGTCCGGCCATGCGATGTCCGATTTGTCGCCGTGACAACGATCGCGTCGTTGACTCGCGGGCCTGTACCGACGGATTTGCGACCCGCCGCCGCCGCGAGTGCCTGTCTTGCAGCCATCGCTATACCACCTATGAGCGACTCGAAGAGCGGCAGATCAAAGTCGTCAAACGCAATAACGCGCGCGAGCCGTTTATCCGCGAAAAAATGCGCGTCGGGATCGCGAAAGCGTGCTGGAAACGCCCTCTGAACGACGAGCGAATCGATGCGCTGATCACCGAAATCGAAAACGAGGTCGGTGCACTCATTGACGGAGAAGTACAGGCCGAACAGTTGGGTCAGATGGTTATGGAACGCCTGCGGCAAATGGACCAGGTGGCGTTTGTGCGTTTTGCCAGTGTCTATCGGCGATTCGAAGACGTACGTGACTTCGTGGACGAGTTGCGCCCCATGCTGCAGCGTGAACAAGACGATTGACACGTTGCCGGGGGTGGTGCAACGACAAACCGATCGGGGGACCGCGGGCGCGCTAGCAGCCGATCAGCAATCACTCGATTCCCGCGGCTCGTCATCGGCATCGATTGTTGGTGCAACGCTTGTCTCGGCACGCACAAAATGGCCGCTCTTGCCACCTCGTTTCTCGTCCAATTGAACCGCCTCCACGACCATTCCGCGGTCCACCGCCTTGCACATATCGTAAACAGTCAAAGCCGCCGCGCTCGCTGCAACCAACGCTTCCATTTCCACGCCGGTACGCGCCGTGACTTTGGCAAGGGTCTCGATTCGCAGTAACGACTCGCCGGAAAACTCAAACGAGACTTCCACCGCGTCCAACGCAAGTGGATGGCACAGCGGAATCAGGTCGCCGGTGCGTTTCGCAGCCGTAATGCCCGCCAACCTCGCCACTTCCAAGACATCGCCCTTGGACAACTTGCGATCGCGGATCAAACGCTGAGTGGCGGGCGCCATACGGACTCGAGCGCTGGCCCGAGCTAAACGCTCGGTTACCGGTTTACCGCCCACGTCGACCATTCGACTGCCACCTCGGTCATCGAAATGCGTCAAGCCACTCATCGTGTTCCCTGTAGTGCGCAAACAGCATTGCGCAAACAGCGCGCTGGTCGCTGGACAACACACCCACGGCAATGGCAACCGATTCCAAGCACCGATCCGGCCGGTTGCCAGCCACTGTGGCGCATCTGCTAATCCGGATGGAAAACGTCAGAGAGAAGCCTAGCCAACCCACAAAAAAAAACGCCAGAGCCCNTTGCTCTGGCGTTCANAGGCCGAACACGTCGGCCTCTGTACTCNCGATATGTAGATCCGTCACAGGGGTCTGCTGTGTCGGGTTGTCTTTGAAACGAGGTGCTCTCTGAACAAATTGCGGCTTCCCAGTACCCCTTTAGCGGCCAGTGGCCTTAGCGGAGATGTCCTGGGCCAAAAAATCACACTAACTCTTTCTTCACCCCGATCAACGTTCGCATGCGTTCGGCTAACAGACTGGCATCAAACGGCTTCTTGAATGTCTCGTTGATGCTGCTGCGGTCGATACTCATCGGCTGACCGTCATCCGGAAGCAAAGCGATCAAGATCGCTTCCGCAAAATCCGGATTTTTTCGCAGGTTCTGACAGATCTGTAATGCTTCCACCTTGCCAATCGAAAAATCGGCAATCACACAATCAGGGTGGAAACTCTCNGCCTGAATACCCGCTTCGAATCCGCTCGCTGCAACCGCCACCTTGAATGACCTCTCGATGGGCAATTCGCGTTTTAGATTCTCAATCAAAACCTGGTCCTGCGCAACAACCAGAACTTTCGCCATCGCCTCGTCTTCAAGTTCACCTAAGGGCATCCCGTGCTCTTTTAGGAATTTAATGAGATACTCGCGTGGGATGCGGCGATCTTGGGATCCAGGAATTCGATATCCTTTCAGGCGACCCGAGTCGAACCACTTGCTGACCGTGCGCGGGGCCACTTTACAGATCTTCGCGACCTGTCCAGTTGTGAAGACCTTCATCGCAGGCTCTCCGTTTACTCTCTCGCGTTGAATGACCAGTGCTGCACGAGCCACGTCACTCTTACAGCTTCGGACCCTCGCTCACGACTTGACCGCTCACTCGATTGGTCTGCCGGTCGTGGGGTTTGGCCGGCGTGTCATAAACGTCTGGATCGGGACCGTTACTCAGTCGCTTCGACGACACGAATCAAGTCCCTCTGATTCGTCTCCTAACAAACTCCTTCGACAAAGGGGCAAGCTGGNANTTGGAGAAAATTCGTAAAATAGGGAATTTCCGTTTGCAACTCTCAGCTTCACCAACTTTGCAGTTTTCCCCGATGCATGTCGCGCATCGGAATCAGGGTGAAGACCAACCGTGCACACCTGCCATGGGTCGATTGCAGGCTACGAAAATGGCCCAGAGAATCCCCCCCCTGAGGGAACCACCGTCCGGTGGAGCGGTTCAACCACTCCATTTCGAACAGCGCTTCCGAAAGTTAATTTCGAGAGAAACGGGGTAACTACTTTAGGAAGAAAAGGCGTAACCTCGGATGCATCCCAACATTTTTGCGCGAAACCACCTCTCGCGAGCCCGCCGCCACCGGTTAACCACCACCGGAGGCATCCCCTCCATACCGTTGCGGGAAGCGATCTGGGACCACAAAAAACCGACATCGCCGCTCAGCAATGCTCGGTCCAGCCAGCCCCGGGCGAGTTACAAGAACCCGTAAAACACCANAGGGGCAGCCATTTCCGCCGGCGATTGATGCCGGCGACCGGTGGACCCGGTGNTCGGCGTAGGCTTACCCCTGAGAAGCGACTGACGCGCCAGCGGCCGCTGGAACCGGATGGTTCGATTGTCCAAGCGTTTGCCCGAGATCGAGCGCCGCTGGAAATATTTTGTTTTCCTGGGCCTTCGCGCCGGTAAGGGGCTCGGTTCTTAGCTTCCGCGACATCGGTGGCCCACGACTTGGCCNTCCGCACCGCGCCGGGCGTTTCGATTAAACTGAAATGTCGACCGGTACGGCACAGCGCACTCGGCTACCAGGAGTCTACCGATGGACCGTTTGTCGCGATTCTCGACCCACCTTGTGGGTNGCTTCCTAGCCCTAACCTTCCTAGCCCTAACACTGTACNCCGCCACCCATTTTTCAGGCTCCGAGGCCCAGGCGGACGAGCTTCCCCCCGCGCCGGACCGTCGAGATCCACTCCCCTTTCCCAGCCGTGGCCTGTTGCCCAAACACGAAATCGGCGCCACGCGTTTTCTGCAGAAATACCCGCAGTTCGACGGAAGAGGGATCGTTGTCGCGATTTTTGACACCGGTGTGGATCCCGGCGCGAGCGGACTTCAGACAACTTCCGACGGGCAACCGAAGATCGTCGACATGATCGATGGAACGGGGAGTGGCGACGTCGACACCTCGACCATTCAACAAGCATCCGCAGGAGTCCTCCAAGGCCTCAGTGGNCGCGAACTAACGCTCCATCCAGACTGGGTTGCCGACAAACGCTCGTTTCACCTGGGATTAAAAGCCGGCTATCAGTTTTTCCCACCGGCGCTCGTCAGCCGGCTCAAATCAGAGCGAAAGCAGGGCTTCCTGGCCCACCAACGGTCGGCGGAAACCCAACTCCGCAGACAGATCGAAACGCTTCGCGGGCGGCAACAGACCGCTTCGCCGGGCGCTGGTCTACGCGCCTCCGACCTCCGCGAACGCCTGCGACAACTACGCCTGGCCAGTCAGGAATTTGTCGATGCAGGTCCTGTTTTTGACTGCGTGGTGTTTCACGACGGCACCCACTGGCGAGCGGTTGTGGACNCCGATGAAGACGGCAATCTGGCCGAAGAGAAACCGCTCACTAATTTTCGTGACGAGCGTGGATTTGCTACGTTCAGCGGCGGCGCGAACTTGAATTTCTCGGTGAACATTTTCGCCGAGGGAAATCGCCTGTCGATCGTAACCACCAGCGACCCTCATGGAACCCACGTCGCAGGTATCGTGGCAGCGCATTTTCCTGAGCAGCCCGAGCTCAGTGGCATCGCGCCAGGCGCACAGATCGTATCGATCAAGATCGGCGACACCCGCCTTGGGAATATGGAGACCGCCAGCGGCCTAGAGCGGGGGGTGATCGCAACGGTCACCAACCAGTGCGACCTCGTCAACATGAGCTTCGGAGAACCAACCCGTTCACCCAACCGCGGATGGCTGAGCGATCTCTTTTCCCAGTTGGTCGACGACTACGGCGTGATCTTCGTGGCCGCCGCCATGAACGCCGGGCCCGCGCTCTCAACCGTGGGAGCACCGGGCGCAACCACCGCCTCTCTATTCGGTGTTGGAGCATACCTCTCGCCCACCATGATGAAAGCCCAGTACGCCGTGCTCGAAACTCGACCCGAATTGCCCTACACCTTCACCTCTCGCGGGCCCACGTTTGACGGAGATCTGGGTGTCCGCTTCTGCGCCCCGGGCGGCGCAATCGCGCCCGTTCCAGTTTGGACGCGCAACTTCGCGATGCAAATGAATGGCACTTCGATGGCTTCTCCCAATGCCTGCGGTGCGATCGCGTTGTTACTGTCAGCCGCCAAGAGCCAGGGCGTTCGCTATACCCCCACGAGCATTCGCCGAGCCCTAGAAAACACGGCCCAGCCGATCGCTGATTACTCGGTGTTTTCGCAGGGACGTGGACTGATCCAAGTCGACCACGCCTGGCAACATCTGTTAGCGCATCGAGAAACAACCGCAGGACTGTCGTTTTCCGTNCGGATCTCCGGNCACGGTAACGCCCGTGGATTCTACCTGCGCGAAGCCGAGGCGGTCCGGCGCGTGACCGACTCGCAGGTATCCATCCAGCCAATTTTCCCCAAGAAAACAAGCACCCTGCAGCGAGCCCAGTTTCAGCTACGGCTACGAGTCGAGACGACACAGCCCTGGATTCGCGCAGCCAGTCATCTGTTGCTCCATCATCGCGGTAGCCGTTTTCGCGTCGCCATCGATCCGCGACACCTTCCCGGCGGCGCACACTATGGAGAGATCCGGCTATCGCCCCTCGATCGACCCGGCCACGGGCCATTGGTGAGAATTCCGGTTACCGCAATCGTCCCAAACACCGGTGGGCAGACCGGGGCCAAACACGAAGAGACGCTAGCTCTACAAGCTGGTGCAATTCACCGAAGGTTCCTAACCGTCCCGGCCGCAGCCCGGTGGATGGACCTGCAGCTGGAACGTAGCGCCGGTCCCGGACGACGGAGGGTCGTGGTCCACACCGTCCAGAAACGTGACGATCACACGTTCCGGAACGGACAGTACAAGCGTTACCACACGTTCGTCGGATCGTCTCTGACGCGCCACCGAATCCCGGTCGAGGCGGGGCGTATGCTGGAATTATGTATCGCTCAGGATTGGTGGAGCAAAGGCGATACCAAACTGACCTACACCGCCAGCTTTCGCGGGCCGACGCCGGAACAGCAATCGCTCTCCCGGACGCACCACGGACCACCCCTCCGGGTGCGCGTCAACGCCGGGTTGGAACCCACCGTGATTGAGCCTCGTGCGGAGCTCACCGACCATCGCCAGACCGTTCACCCCAGCGAAGCTCGGGTACGACCGCTTTCCTCGCAGCGCGACCGCTTACCCGATGGCCGGCAAATCTACCAGTTACTCTTGACGTACGAATTCAAGATCCCGATCGCCGGCTTCATCACACCTCGTTGTCCCACCGCGGACGACCGCCTTTATGAAGCGGTGCACGGGGTTCCTTTTTGGATGTTGTTTGATGAACACCATCGTCTCCTGGCCGCCGACGACATGTGGCCCTCACCGGTTCGTCTCGAGCGAGGTGACTACGTCCTTCAGCTACAACTGCGACATCCCGACCCCGATGCACTGGAGAATCTCAAACGGGCGACGCTATGGCTGGACCGCAAGCTTTCACGAGGTGTACCGCTGCCGATCTTTGCCGACCGCGGTGCGGCTGATCGAAACGGCCCGCGTATGACATCTCGGACTCTGGAACGCGGAGCCACCCTGGCATTCACCTTGGGCGCGTTACCCCCGTCAGCACTGCCACCCCATTTCGGTCCCGGGGATATGCTGCTGGGACGGATCCACTACGCGAGACCGGCGACGCAGAGTCTCCGCAGCGCACGACATCCGGAAGGCTACCCGCTGATGTACTACGGAGATCAGTCCCCCTCGTTACCAATTCACAAAGCCGAGCCCGCACCAAAAAACGCGAGTGACCTCGCCGCCCGCCGTTGGACATTTGAACTGGAACAACTCCGTCGTTTGATCGATACGCAGCGTGACGAACTGTTTGAGAACCTGGCCAGTCAACTCCTCGAGCAACGCCCCGAAGATCTCGCCGTGCGGGTCGCCCGCCTCCATCGGCTCGATCGAGCACAGGTCCGCAAACAACAACTGGACAAGGTGGTGGCTGCTGCCGACGCGATCCTCGATCGGATCAATCGCGGTCGATTGGCGCGTTATTTTGGGACGGCGCCCAAGACCGGGCGCGCAGACAAACCGGCGCTCCACGAGCAGCGCACGCGCGAGCGTGAACGGCTGATTGACGCACTGTACCGGAAAGGTCGAGCGCTTGCCTACATGGAGTTACCGGACGTCGTGAAGACACATCCGATCAAGAATCAACGGGCCCACAACCGCGCCTTTGAGACCAACTTCCAGCAACTCGCCAAATGGGTCGATACCACCGACAGAAAGTACTGTCTACTGCACGTTCGCCGCGACCGTCGCCAACAACGCTACGGCGCCGCCTTACGGTTGCTCAATCAACAGATTCGTGACGGCAATGCGAACTACTGGTTCTTCAAGAAACGTCGAGACCTGTACGAACTCTCGGGATGGCAACACCTGCGCGACTACGAGCACCGCTGGCTGCTACTTCGTTTCCCTTCGCAGCGCCTGCCATTTTAGCTCGCCACCGCGCAGTTCGTGGTGTTCCCGAGAACGAGAACTGCAATCCTGGGCTGGCTGATCGCCCGTCACGCCAACCGCAGTGCCGGAATCACTTCGTCGCTCAACAGTTCGAGACAGCGAGACCACCGCGATCGGTCATCCCAGTCATGCGCCACCAGCACCAGCTTGCCAAAACCGCCCAGCCGCCGGTGCAACTCCTTGATCTTACGAACCACGGTGGGTGGATCCCCCGCAATGACGACCTCGTCCATAAAATAGTCCAGGTTACAATCCCCGTCGGCCATCTCGGCGTTTCGCTTCCACATCGCCAAACCGGGCCCTCGGTTGGTAAGTTCCAGAATGTATTCGATGCAGCGTCCCACTGAATTCTGCCGCGCCAGCTGCTCGGCGAGGGCCGTCGTGTCGGCCACAAATACATTGCGAGACACGGACCATTCCGATCGATCTGCCTCCCTGCCTACGGCCTCCGCGGCGGCCGAGTAGGTCTGCCAATGATCGATCAACACCTCTTCAGAGATCATGTGGTGGCTAATCGGAAAAAACCCCCGCTCCGCAGCGGCTTGGATGCTGCGCGAACCACGCGAAATGCAAGGAGTGAACACGGGTGGATACGGACGCTGCAGCGGCTTTGGCAGGGTCCCTAACCCCATTTCAGGATCGAGTTGTTCCTTGATCCGGAAACGCCAAAAACGACCCTCCATTTGGTACGGAGGGTCGCTGGTCCAGATCTTGAGGATCATGTCGATCGCTTCGGCCACCCGCTCACCTGATTGTCTGGGGTCGACGTCAAACACCTCCAGATCGGTGGGAATCGCGCCCGGCCCAAAGCAGACATTGAGACGCCCATGGGAGAGGTGATCCAGGAACGCCAGCCGACCAGCCACGTGGACCGGATGATGATACGCCAGGCAAACCGGTGCAGGCCCCAAACGCATCGACTCCGTGAAACCCAACGCCTTGGCGATGAAAATCTCAGGCATGACGATATTTTCATAGCTCGATGAGTGGTGTTCACCCACCCAGAAATCGGCAAATTTCATTTCCTCGCAGCGTTGGGCTAATTCGAGATCCTCATCAAAGCACTGTGTCAGCGGCTTGGCAGGATCGTGCACTGGCATCACAAACATGCCAAACTGCAAGGGTGCAAGTTCGTTGGTCATCGGCGATTGCCCTGGATAACGATACTGGGGTGCTGCGGTGTCAGACCAGTGGCGTCGCAGGCCTCAAGANCTCNACGTCGTNTCTCGGAGACGGCACACCGCCCTGCCGCGGCTCAAGCGCTTATGGTAATGCAGCGCTGCGCAGGGGGGCAAACCGATCACGCGGTTTGCCCGCTGCCGAGGCCCTCGATGCTCGACCGGTGTTGTCCCAGCCAATCGCCGGCGCCGTCGGCACGTTGTCAGACCCCGAGAAGATCGCCATAATTCGTGACTGGACGGTAGCCAACAAGGCCAACACGAAACACCGCGCCTTTCTATTTCCCCGGTAGAGGATTTCATGCCTGCCAAGCTGGGCGCTGCTGGCGTTACCTTTGACGATGTACTGCTCCAACCACAGTACAGCGATGTCGTGCCCGCAGANGTCGATGTCTCGACACGATTGACCAAACGGATTTCACTCAACATTCCCTTGCTCAGTTCACCGATGGACACGGTAACCGAGCACGCGATGTCCATCGCTCTAGCCAAAGAGGGTGGTCTCGGTGTGATTCACAAAAACATGTCGATCGGCAGTCAAACCGAGGAAGTCTACAAGGTCAAACGCAGCGCAAATGGCATTATCTTCGATCCGGTCACGCTACCGCCGGAAGAGTCGGTTGACAAAGCCCAGGAGTTGATGCAACAGCACAACGTCTCGGGCGTTCCGATCATCGACTCCGCAGGTCGCCTGGTCGGCATCCTGACGCGCCGCGACCTGCGCTTTCTCGAACGCCAAGACGTTCCCATATCAGAGGTTATGACCAAAGAGAATCTGGTTACGGCGACGGGGACTTTAACGCTTGAGCAAGCTGAGCGGATTTTAACGGCTAAAAAGGTGGAGAAACTTCTACTGGTTGACGACTCATACAGACTGACTGGCCTGATTACGATCAAAGACATCGACATGATGAATCGTTTTCCCCATGCCAGCAAAGATAGCGTGGGGCGACTGCGGGTGGGGGCCGCGGTCGGTGTCTTCGATTTTGAGAGGGCGGAGAGTCTGATTAACAACGACGTGGACCTGCTGGTCGTGGACAGCGCTCACGGCCATTCGTCCAACGTTATCGAGACCGTCAAGAAAATCAAACAACAATGGGACATCGACGTCGTCGCCGGCAACGTCGCTACCGCCCAAGGCTGCAAAGACTTAATCGACGCCGGCGCGGATGCCGTCAAAGTTGGAATCGGGCCGGGGTCGATTTGTACGACACGCGTCATTTCGGGCGTCGGCGTCCCCCAAGTCACCGCCATTCAACACGCCTCAGAAGTCACGTCGAGTGGTGAAACAACGATCATCGCGGATGGAGGAATCCGCTTTTCAGGAGATATTACCAAAGCTATTGCCGCCGGTGCGCACTGCGTAATGATCGGCGGTCTGTTTGCGGGATTGGACGAAAGTCCAGGGCGAACCATTCTCTACCAAGGTCGAACCTTCAAGGTCTACCGCGGAATGGGCTCTCTGGGCGCCATGGTGCAAGGGTCTCAAGAACGCTACAGGCAGAGTGCCGCCGCCGTGCCGGGCAAACTCGTTCCCGAGGGAGTCGAGGGGCGGGTGCCCTTCAGAGGGGCGTTGAGTGATTTTTTATACCAGTTGGTTGGGGGCTTGCGGGCAGGAATGGGATATTGCGGTGCCGCGACGATTGATGCCTTACGCGCCGACGCGGAGTTCATTCAGATTTCAGCTGCGAGTGTTCGAGAGAGCCACCCCCATGACATCGCGATTACGCAGGAAGCGCCAAACTACAGTCCGGAAACGAAACTTGGGGGGGATAATTGACTTCGGGTGCGGAGATCAGCCAGGCCGACTCGGTCGGCTCATCCGCCTCGCCCTCTTGGTGGCGCTGGGATCCACCGTCGCCGAAGGAGCGGACCAGCGACCCATTCGCTGTGGCAATGAAACGACGACGGTAGCGGTCGCCGACGATGAAACGACCCCGGTCGACGCGGGTGAGCAATCTGCGATTCAAGCGACCGCGGCAGCGGATGGGCACCCCGGCAAGCCCTCCGGCTTGACGCTCTTAGCCCCTGCGAACTTTGCCGACTCCGCGGTCACACACCCCGTGCCAAAACCCGCGACTCCCGCCCACCCCCCGCTGCGCGGCGTCGCTCCGAGACATTCGATCATACGCTGGAAGGAAGGTCGTCAACCGGAGCGCCTCAAGACCGCCAAACCGACAATCCACAAACCGAGCACCTCGAGCAGACGCCCGGCTTTTGCCTGGAAACAGCGGCAAGATCGCGCCACGGTACGGACCGCGGCGAGTTGGCCCATCGAGGGGCAGGATGCGCCCCGCGCGCAGAGCAACTTGTCTGACAAGCCGCCGGCAAAGCCATCCCAACCGAACCAGCTGCAAGATCCCTATGTCGATCCCTTCGGTGACCGTGAAGCAGCGGTCGGCAATCGGCGCCGTGCACCCGCTGTGCTACCCCAACGTGCAAGCCATCAGACGCAGGCACCCACCCCCACGCAGCAGCCGATGGCATTCCCCCGAGACCTGCTCCAAAGGTACCGGATCGATTGTGAAAAAACTAATCGCCGCTACGGCCAAAATCCGATCACCAACATCGGCCTCGATATCACACCCTTATTCGGTCGAGGCAGCGATCTAGCGGCGATGCTCAACGAGACCGAAAAAGAACTGCAACTGCAAAACGTCAGCCCGCGAACTTGGCGGGGACGCGATGGCCAAACACTGGCGGTCGGCAAAGTCACCGATTTCGCGCAAGGTCATCTCATCGTGCAAACGGCCGCTGGGCCGACAGTGCGAATTCCGCAAACAGCTCTGGCCTTGGAAGATCTCGCCTATTTCGGAGCGTTGTGGGGCATCCCCGTGGAATGCCAAATCATCTCGACGACCCCTGAACGATCGTGGTTACCGGCAACGATGACGTGGCGCGCCACGTCCGTCGGCCACAAACCGCTCTATTTCGATGAACCCCAGTTGGAACGGCATGGACACACCTCCGGACCGGTGATGCAACCGATCGTCTCGGGAGCACACTTCTTTTTGAATTTGGCCATGGCGCCGTACAAGATGGGCATCCATCCACCCCACGAATGTCAGTACGCGCTCGGCTACGAACGTCCCGGAAATGCCTCTCCTTGGTTATTGCCACCGCTTCCACTGAGCCTGCGCGGCGCCATCACCGCAGGTGGGATCTATTCGGGCGGAGTCTTTGTGGTTCCCTAGAACCAAGTCTCGGGAGCGATTGGCTCGCAAGCGACGGGATGGTCTCCATCCCGTCGCTTGCTCTTTAAAGGTCGAATCGGCGCATCGATCTCCCGGCCATGGCTCGAGCGCCGTCTGGTCGTCCGTTCGGCTCCGATTGACTGTCAGCACAACGGTGCGCGAGCAGCACAACGGTGCACGAGCGGGACGGCAGCAGCCAGCAGACGCCGCCCGAATGAGAGTACAGCAGCCCCGGCCCACGGCTGGCGATCGCCAATCCTTTTCCAGCTGGCCCGTTTCCGTGGCCGGGCCGGGTCTCACCGAGGTACGGCGTCAACTGGCCTTCCAATCGTATTGAAGTCCGTGTCGGGAATGCGATACTAGGACGCGATTGCACGTGGAACCCGCGCCGCTTACGGAACCGGCGCTACGGCCTACGGTTCCGCCGATGGGCGAGACCATCGCGGCAGCCTCCGATCAGTGTCACCGCGCCCATTTTTCGTCCCCTTAGGTACTGGCGATTCCCGCCTGAAATCCATGCATACACGATTACCACGCTTGCTGATCGCTCAACGACTGGCTGTGGTCGGCTTGTCAATCGCTGTCGGCGCGGCGGCGCACGCCGCACCACCCTGGTCAACCGTCATCGAACAGGGGCGCCCCAAAGGACTCCCCGCGTCCGCGGTGGGCGTGACTCGGAAAGGAACCGCGATCCCCTGTTTCATCGACCCCTCCTCGATCGACCATGGCCACCCGCAAATGCGGCTACTCCTTGTCAGCGGGCTGGATGGATCGCGGCGGTCGGTCCACGCGACCTTGGAATTGGCTCGTTGGTTCCGCGGTTCGGCGGAAGCCAAGGCACTGCGTCGCGCATGCTCGCTGTCGGTCGTTCCCTGTGTCAACATGGACGGGCTGGCGGGTGACCTGGGGACCCGTAACGGCGCCGGCGGAGATCCCGCCCGCGGCTACCCGCCTCAGGTACCGGCTTACCACAGCCCCACCGATCCGGAGCGTTCCTACCTGTGGCGATGGATCGGCATGCACGCACCCGACCTCGTGCTTGAAGTTCGCTCTGTGGAAGATGCCTCGGGATCCTTTGCAACTCCCGCATCTGCAACTCCCGGACCAGATGCCTGGACCGTCCCCACAGACGATCCCAGCGACTCCCTAGCGCGACAACTTTCGATCGCCGCAGCCGCCGGCACTGGTACGATTCCCGCCGGGGTACTCCGTGTCGGAAAATCGATCTCCAACGCGCAACGCCTGCACCTGTTTGAACAGCTGGTAGCGAGCTATCGAGAAACGCCCTCACCGGCGCGCCAGGAATTGCAGCGTCGACTGAAGCGCACGCCGATTGAACTGGCGGGCGAATTGAGTGAACACTACGGCCACCGTCTGGACAACGTCGTGTATATTCCGGCGGTGGCATTGATCGGGCGGCTGCGGCTGGCGGGACTGACCGATGACGACAGCCACCTGGCCGCCGTCAAGAGAATCGCAGGTCCGTATTTTCGCGGGGAGCGACCGACGGCTCCCAAGTCCGGGAGTGGCCTCTCGGGCCACCTGGTATTCTGCGAGTTGGCGGCTGTTTCCCGCGGCGAGGAACAACAGCGTTACCTCCGTCTGGCCAGAAACGCAGCGGACCTGGCTTTCGACGAGCGAGGAAAAGCCCGCGCGGCGATGCCCCACCACGTGGAGATGAGCGACGCGGTTTTCATGGGAGGACCGATTCTGGCGCGCGTCGGCAGACTGACGGGCGATCCCCGCTACTACGCCGCCTGTTTTAACCACCTACGTTTCATGCGAGAGCTCGACCTGCGTTCGGATGGGCTCTATCGCCACTCGCCACTCGATCAAGCCGCCTGGGGCCGTGGCAACGGTTTTCCGGCAATCGGAGTTGCCATGTGCTTGTCCGCGCTGCCGGCAGAGCATGCCGATCGGAATCAGCTGTTGGTTGCCTTTCGTAACCACCTGCAGGCACTCGCCACGCACCAAGATTACACCGGTTGCTGGCACCAGGTGATCGATCGACCTGAGAGCTATCGAGAATTGACGTCCACCTGCATGATCACGTTCGCCATGATCCGCGGCGTGCGATCGGGCTGGTTGGATCGCGCGCGTTACAACCCCCACATCACACGGGCTTGGTACGCAATTCGCACGCGGGTCGGATCGGCCGGCCATCTGGTCGACGTCTGCACGGGAACAGGAAAACAGCCGAACCTGCGAGCGTATTACGATCGCCAAGCGATCCTCGGACGCGACGATCGCGGTGGTGCCATGGCGCTACTGGTCGCCACCGAATTGGCCGCCTGGCTACAGGACCAAAGCGCGGAAGCAAAATAATGGCCCCCGCTCCATCCGGGTCGTAATCGGAAGGCCCCGCACTATCTCGCACCGATCGTCACCACCCGTCCTCTGATCCCCCTTGGAATGCCAGACCGTGCCGAACCGAACGTTACTCTCTCGCTTTCTGTGGAAGCTCTCTACCCGATCGTGGATCATCCTGCTCGGTTGTGCGTTGGGACTGATGGCGCGCTGGGCTTGGCCGCCCGTGACCACCTCCTCCCCGACATCAGACACCGAGCCACCTCGCCTCACACAGCCATTGATTCCAGGACCACCGCATGCAACCGCCAAACCCACCCCAGCCGACGACCGCACCACGCCGTAACCCGGTTCTTCGCGACGATCTCGGTCACGATCGCACTGCGATGGGGAACGTCCCCGCCGCCCGCCAAACAACACGCCGTTGCTCGGCGGCGATGCTGTGCGCCCTACTCTGTCTGACACCATCCGCCAGTCGCAGCGAAGAACCCGCGCTGAACGGGCGCGCAGGACGCGACCTACTGCTTTAGTATTTTCGCCCCCGGCCAGCTCTCAAAGTCGTCGCTCACCATTTGACGCAGGCGCGTTTTCCAGTCGTCGACGTACACACGCACTTCCGTTATAAGCGTCGTAACTTGCGCGATGGCCTGGATGCCTATGTCGACCTGATGACCCGACACAACATCGCGATCTGCGCCAGCCTCGACGGCAAACTGGGGGAGGACTTCGCGGAACACCGCGCCGAACTCTGGGAGCGACACCGCGATCGATTTGTCATCTTTGTCAACATCGACTTCCAAGGCAGCGGCAACAAAGAAGACCCGGCGAGTTGGGATTGCCAGCGGCCCGACTTCGCCCGCCGCGTCGCCCGGCAGTTACGAGAAGCGCGGCAACAGGGTGCCAGCGGCCTCAAGCTGTTCAAACAATTCGGCCTCGGTTATCGCAATCCCGACGGTTCTCTGATTGCGATCGACGATCCTCGCTGGGATCCAATCTGGAAAGCCTGTGGCGATCTGGGGCTCCCGGTGCTGCTCCATGTCGCTGACCCAGCTGCGTTTTTTCATCCCATCGATGAAACCAATGAGCGTTGGGAAGAACTGCACCGACACCCGGAATGGAGTTTTCCAGCGGACAAGTTTCCCACTCGCGAACAGCTGCTCGCCGCCCGCAATCGAGTCATCGGCCGTCACCCCAAGACGAATTTTATCGGAGCCCATTTGGCGAATAATCCGGAGGACCTGGCAGCGGTCGCCGGCTGGCTGGAAACGTATCCCAACCTGTTCGTCGAAATCGCATCTCGGATCGGTGAACTGGGCCGGCAACCTTACACCGCCCGCAAGTTCTTCCTGAAATACGCCGATCGGATTCTGTTTGGCACCGATGGTCCTTGGCCAGAGACACGCGTCACGCTGTACTGGCGTTTCCTGGAGACATTTGACGAGTACTTTCCCTACTCGGAGAAGCCGTTTCCACCCCAGGGATTTTGGCGGATCTACGGCATCGGACTGCCCGATGCCGTAGCGCGCCAAGTGTACTACGAAAACGCGGCTCGCATCATTCCCGGCGTCACCCAACGGTTAACTCGGATCAGGCAGCGATAACTCCTGGGTGGCGTGCGCGGACGGAGTTCTCAAGGCCTGCGAGACCGTCCACTAGAGAGTGCTGCCGAACCGGTGGGCTCGTCGCGAGAGGTGTCCGCACCGGGCGCCGACTCTCGCTCGGACACCACCATCACCACCCGAAAGCCGGTGTCCGGGTCGCCGACCGCCGGCGGATCGCGGAGCCGCGCAGCGCTGCGGCAACGCGCCGCACCACTGGCCCAGCCCCCACCCCGCAATACCCGGGCATCACCGGTTGACGGACCGGCTGGATCCTGCCGTGGGCTGCGCGGATAGTAGTCCGCTGAATGCCAATCGCGGCACCATTCCCAGACGTTGCCGTACATGTCGAACAACCCCCAAGAGTTAGGCAGTTTTTGGCCGACAGCGTGCGTCCGACGACCGCTCGAACGGCGGTACCAGGCGTGTCGGGTCAGCCGGTCCGATCGGCGGCCGAAAGACCAGATCCCATCTGTCCCGGCGCGCGCCGCGTACTCCCATTCCGCCTCGCTCGGCAAACGGTAGCTGCGCCGGGCCGCCTGTTCCGCCGGCACCGCCGTCAAACGCCGACAGAACGCGACCGCAGCGTGCCAATTCACGGAGTCGACCGGAAACCGCCCCGTCTTTTCACCGGTGACTCGCTCAGCTTGCGCTCCACCGACGCGGAATTCACTCGGATCGGCGACCATCACGCGGGCGTACTGCTGCTGTGTGACTTCGTAGGCCCCCAGGTAAAAGGGTGCGGTCAGGACGACACGATGACGACGTTCCTCCAGCCGCCGTCCCGGCTCACCCAGCGGAGAACCCATCCAAAACGCACCCGCCTCGATCGCAACCAACTTCATTCCCAGCGAATTGGTAACCACCGCGCGCGGTTCAGCGGCGCGCGGCGGCGCCTTTCCCAACCAGGCGAGCGCACAGTAAAACACCGTGCAGCAAACCACGACGCCTCGGCGGACGTCGCGTGGGGAGCATCGATTTTCAGCTGTTTCCCAAGCGTCGAACATCGGCGACCTCAAACACGGCAGTCAGGGCGACACATGGTGCTCGCCGTTTCGGTTTCTGCAACGCGGGCACAGCGAAGACCTGCGGGAGGATTCAGGGCCCCTGCTGCCGGTTATCGAGCGTGGGCACCGCGATTTCGGAAATGATATCGTCTACCACATCGTCGGTACTGATCTTCCGCAAGCGGCTCTCAGTCTTGAGGATTAAACGGTGATTCAAAACGGGCTTCGCAATTCTCTTGACGTCGTCCGGCTGTACAAACCGACGTCCGCGCAACGCTGCCATCGCTTGCGAGGTACGCATCAACGCAATCGAAGCGCGGGGACTGCCCCCCAAACTGAGATGTTCCGACTCGCGTGTATCGTGGACAATCTGCATCAAGTACTCGCGGACTTTGCGATCGACGTAAATTTCCCGAATCGCCAGCTGACATGCGATCAGCTCTTCGGCCGCAACCACCGGCTGAAGATCGTCCAACGGATGACGCCGCTGCAACAGCTCCAACATCTTCAGTTCTTCATCCATGCTGGGATACCCCAGCCCGAATCGCATCAGGAAACGATCGAGTTGGGCCTCGGGAAGCGGAAAAGTCCCTTCGTGATCGACCGGGTTCTGCGTAGCAACTACCAGAAAAGGCGGCGTCAACTCGTGCGTATGGCCGTCGACGGTGACACGCTTTTCGGCCATCGCCTCGAGCAGCGCGGCTTGTGTCCGCGGCGTGGCGCGGTTGATTTCGTCAGCCAACAACAACTGGGAAAAAACGGGGCCCGGGCGAAATTCGAATTCCATCGTCTTCTGATTGAAGATCGAAGCGCCCGTCACATCCGTCGGGAGCAGATCGGGCGTGCACTGCACGCGTTTCAAACTGCACCCAACGCTCCGCGCCAAAGCCCGCGCCAACATGGTCTTGGCAACCCCGGGCACGTCTTCCAACAAGATGTGCCCCTCGCTGAACCAAGCGACCAAGGAAAAAATCAACTGCTGGCGTTTGCCAACGATAACCCGTTCGACATTTTCGATGATCTTCTGTGCGGTCACGGTTACGTCGGTCACACTCGCCTCATTCGCGCGAACGATTTGCGTCCTTCACACGGCCCGTGAACAGCGAACGAACCACCCCTACCATTTCCAGGAGCAACTCCACCGCTACGTCAATCCCGCCGATGGCTGGATGCCAGTCCCCCTATGCTAGTCACAGTCTACGGGTCGCTTCAATACTGCGTTGACACGACCAAACATCCCGCATCGCGTCGCTTCATTGAAGCCGGCGACCGCAAGACCTATAACTTGAGACCACTCGCCGTCTCGCCAAACACCTCTGGAGAACGTCATGACCACGCCTCCGACACGCCCCACAGATCGTCTCCTCTACGCCGGCCCGGTCGCCACCCGCCGCCGTTTTCTGACTTCCACAGCAGCCGGGCTGGCGGCGGGACTCGGCAACCTGCCGAGTTGGAAAGCCGCCTTGCAAGCCCAGCAACAAGGCAACGCGCGGAGAAAAAAACTCCTGGTCACCGATATCGAAGTGCACAACATCATGGTCCCTTACGAGGACTGGATCCACGACACCCTCGACCATTTCTACGGGCCGAGTCGTCGCACAATCTATATCGTGCGTACGAATTCGGAACTCGTCGGATTCGGAGAGAGCGGGGGGCCCGAGTCGGACGGCGTGCTCAACGGCTACATCGGCAGCAGCCCTTGGGACTGGATCGGCGACGANACGTCGCTGGGCTTGGGTACCGCCATGTACGACTTGATGGGAAAGGCGGCTGGCGTTCCGGTCTACAAGCTCTTTGGACAACGGTACCGGCGCTGGGTTCCGGTGGGTAGCTGGACGGTTTCGGCGGACCCCACACATGTCGCCGAAGCGGTCCAGCAGTACGCGCGGCGCGGTTACACTTGGCTGAAATACCACTTGTCACCCTTTGAAAATGTAATCGATCAGCTGCAAGCGATGCAGAATGTCGCGCCCCGAGGTTTCCGGGTGATGTTCGACCTGACCATGGGTGGCACCAACGACCACACCTATGAACTACTCGAGAAAATGTCCGANTTTCCCATCACCGGGGCGTTTGAAGATCCCTTGTTGGAAAAGGACATCGACGGGTACATCGAGCTGCGCCGCAGAGCCCGTGTTCCCATCGTGCTCCATCACGCCCCCTTAGGTCATACTTTTGAGCTCCTCCGCAGGGCAGCCGATGCGTGCATTCTGGGACACAGTCAAATTGGAAGGACCATCCGACGCGCAGGCCTGATGGCCGCAGCCAACTTGCCCTTCATGCTACAAAACGTGGGAGGTCAGATCACACGTTCGATGACCACGCATATGCAATCGGCCTTCAAGACCGCGAGCTTTCATTTCCACTGCGACGCGGAAACCTGGAAAGCCGACGTGGTCAAGGAGCGGCCCGATCCGGTCAATGGATTTCTACGTGTCTCGGAAAAACCGGGACTCGGCGTCACCATCGATGCCGAACAACTGGATCGTCTAAAAAACCTGAAACTGCCCGAGCGTGACAAGTGGATCATCAAAACAAAGTTTGACAACGGGACCGTGATGTACAACATCGCGGATCCCAAACAGTCGATCTTTATGGTCCGCCCAGACAACCGCAGGCTGATCCCGATGAGCTACAATTCGCCCCTTCAGACCGACTGGTGGGACAACGATGGCACACCCGAATACCGGGCTCTATTTGAGCGGATCGAGCGCGAGGGGATCGTCCTGATCAAAGAATAGACTCTCAAACACAACCACTCGAGGCGCTGCGCAACACGCCGGACCGGTGGCGCAGCACCGCCGACCGGTTTGCGCCGCAGCTGCATTACGGTTGGCCCCGGACCGCGCCTACGGGGNCCGGCNGGCCTTCCCGGCCTACCGGCCCGATTGCGTTTCGGGGGGTTAACGAGCAGAATGGCTGCCGCAAAAGCAGAATGGCTGCCGCAAAAAGGGATCCNGAACGCTCGATAGGAACCGTCCATGATTCATGTGATCGTCACCGTTGAACTCGTCCCCGGCAAACGTGAGGAGTTCCTCGATGCGTTCCGCCGGGTCGTCCCCCAGGTGCTCGACGAAGAGGGCTGTCTCGAGTACGGTCCCGCCATCGACGTGGAAACCAGTATCGGAGCGCAGATCGCGAGCCGACCCGACGTCGCCACTATCATCGAAAAATGGCAAAGCCTTGAGCACCTCGAAGCGCACTTGGTCGCTCCACATATGCTGGAGTACCGTCCCCAGGTCAAGCACCTGATCAAGGATTCAACGCTGCAGATACTCCAACCCGTATAGCTCGCAACCAGCCCTGGCCATGAAAATTCGTTCGGTCGATTGTTTTCCGGTACGTATCCCTCTGAAGCCGGAATGCCAGATGATCACGGCGCTCGGAGTTCACGACCACTCGGACTACGTGGTGGTGCGTCTGACCACCGACGAAGGATTGGTCGGTGTCGGAGAGGCGACCGTGTCGGAACGCTGGAGTGGAGAGACCGTGTGGGGCGCTACAGCCCTCATCGAGCGCGTGTTCAGACCCGGTATCTGCGGTCGCGATCCGGCGGACACCGACGGTCTCGACGCCCGTCTGGATCAGTTGTCCCGCGGCAACTGGTTTGCAAAATCCGCGATCGAAATGGCCTGCTGGGACATCCGCGGCAAGTCCACGGGACAACCTGTCTATGAACTGCTAGGCGGAGCCTGCCGCGATTTGACGTTTCGTAGCCGCTACTCGATGGGCGCTTACGACGTCCCACGTGCACAACAGCGCGCCGCAGAACTCATCGACGCCGGGTTTGAGACGATCAAGGTCAAAGTCGGCGGCGCCGCCGAAGACGATATTGAGCGGGTGCGGGCGGTGCGCGAGGTGATCGGTTCCGAACCGAGATTGGTCATCGACGCGAACTGCGGCTGGGATGTCGAAACTGCGATCTCCTGTATCAATGCTCTGGAAGAATGCCAACTCGATCTTGTCGAGCAACCGACGGCAGATGGCGATTACACCGCCCTGGCGA
>PADE01000137.1 GCA_002702965.1 Planctomycetaceae bacterium | reverse complement strand
TGTACTGCTCACAAAAACCATCGGTGGCCATTTTCCGCAAGGGATCGATCGACCCAGCGAGGTCGGCCGCCGCCTTGCGATAGAAGATCACAGACGCCCGGTCTTCCAGTTGCTGCAAGCTGAATTCTGGATCGTGTTGCCGGCGGTATCGCTCGGACACAGCCCGGCGCTGCGGATTGCGAGCACGCCATTCGCTGGCCTGCGTGATCTCCGATAACACCCAATCGTACGAGCCGCTGCGCAACATCGCGTCACAGGCAGAACAGCGGCTGAACTGGTTCAGTTCCACCTCACTGCCACAATTCGGGCATTGGCCACCCAGCAAACTGCCCCGGGCCGTTTTAGTTTGGACATCCCGACGGCGGATAAACGACCAATATTCCAGAAACGACTCGGCGCGGCGACTTCCAGACAGCCACTTACCCGTTTCAGCGGCGACGCGGTAATCGACCATCGACGCCCGGACTTCTACCGTGAGCACGTCGAACACGCCCTGCGAAACCCAATCGGCAAATCGCGCCTGCTGGACATCGATCTGCTCCAACCGCTCGCGGTAACCTTGTGTCCGCTGGGCGTTGAACTGTAACGAAAATTTTTCGTAAATGCCGTCGGTTACAAAGTGCTGCACCGGGGACATATCTTGCGACTGCCAAGCACGCTGAATCTCGACGAAGGCGCGCTCAAAGTTCTCTCGAAACACGGCTCCGTCGAACTCCGGATCGGAGCGCTGGATCTTCTCCACCAACTGCTCGTGTTGCCAGGCGTCCACGCGGCCCTGCGAGCGGCGTTGCGGGCCGCTGGCGGGAGCTTCGGCTCGGTGACCTCGGTAGCGCAAAATGAGGAACACGATCAGCGTGACGAGCAGCGGGATGCCAATCAACGGGTAGTCGATCGACAGCTCGATCAGAAAGAATAGAAGCTCCAGTTCTCCACCGGAACCACCACCGCTGCTGTAGCCACCCCCGCCACCGCCGCCACCACCGCTGCTGTAGCCACCGCCGCCGCCGGCCCGACCCGATGCTGTCGGTGGCAGCGCCAAACAGCCCAGCACCAGTGCGACGAGCAGGGCCACCATCCAGCTTCGATGACCGGCCGAGATTCGGTTACTCAACATCTTCGCTGTGGCTCCCGGTCGGTCGCATTCATCCACCCGCAGCTCGATCACCCGGACGCCGAATGGCGCGATCGCACGGGCCGCTCAGAGGTCCGCCGTGCGCTGTTCGGTGATTTCAATCGCCTTGAGCAAACCTCGCGCCTTGTTCATCGTCTCCTGAAATTCGTTTTCCGGGACGCTGTCCGCAACGATTCCCGCCCCCGCTTGGATATACGCGCGGCTTCCCTGAATAACCATCGTTCTGAGCGCGATGCAGGTGTCCATGTTGCCGCTAAAATCGATGTAGCCGACAGCCCCCGCGTACGGTCCACGACGATGGGGTTCGAGTTCGTCGATGATCTCCATGGCGCGAACCTTGGGTGCCCCCGACACGGTCCCGGCGGGGAGTGAGGCGCGAAGCGCATCAAATGCGTCCTTTCCTTCTGCCAACTCGCAACTAACGTTTGAGGTAATGTGCATCACGTGGCTGTACCGCTCGATGACCATCACATCCGACAGTTGCACCGAACCGTAACGTGCCACACGGCCGACGTCGTTGCGACCCAGATCGACGAGCATCACATGCTCGGCGCGCTCTTTGGGATCGGCGAGTAACTCATCCGCCAATCGCTGGTCCTCAGCCTCATCGGCGCCCCTGGGGCGCGTTCCGGCGAGCGGTCGCACGGTCACTTTGCCGTCGACGACACGGCACATGATCTCGGGGGAACTGCCGATTAATGTCACGTCCCGCGTGCGCAAGAAGAACATGAAGGGACTCGGATTCACAACCCGCAACGTTCGGTAGATCTCAAATGGATCGGACTCGAACTCGACACCCAATCGTTGACTGACCACGACCTGGAAAATGTCGCCCGCGCGGATGTAGTCGACACATTGGCGAACCGCGTCCTCAAAATCGGGCTGGCTGAAATTGGATTCGAAGTGGATCGAGACGTCGCCACGCGTGTCGATATCGGTGCAGGGCAGTTCCTCTGTCGAATCGGACAACTGTTCGACCAGTTCATCGACACGCCGCATCGCATCCTGATACGCCCGCTCGTGGTCTCCCGCAAACCGATCGAGCCGCGCCATGGCGATGACGAACATGGTCTTGCTGACGTTGTCGAAGACCACCATCCGATCGTAAAACGCAAACGCCAGATCGGGTACCTGGCGATCGTCCCGTGGTGGATTGGGCAGCGACTCACAGTAGCGGACCACATCGTACCCCGCGAAGCCAATCGCACCGGCGACAAATGGGGGCAAGTCGTCGAGATGCGCGACCCGGTAACTCGAGACACTCTGCCGCAGTGCTTCCAGAGGATCGGCGGCGTGGTAGGTGTGGTGGTTGCCGTCCGCGGTTTCGGTGACCATTTCCCCGTAAGCCGCCATCTCCAGGAACGGATCGGCTGTCAGAAAACTATAACGCGAAACTTTTTCACCACCGACAACGCTCTCAAAGAGACACGCCGTTCCCCCCTGGTCGATCTTCCGAAACGCCGTCACGGGGGTCAATGAATCGCTCACCAGCCGCCGATAAACGGGTACCATCTGGTATTCGGATGCCAACCGTTCGAATGCGGTAAAGTCCGGTACATACATCATCAGAGAGGGCTTTCGACGGACGTGGCACCCCGGCGACTGGCGGCGCAACGGGTACCAGGAAGCTTAGCAATGGCCTCCCACCCCAGCAACGCCAGGGCCGAATGACTCGGCTTGACACTAATAAGAGCCTTGCTAGAATCCCACCAGTTTCGTAAGTCGTGTGTTGTGAATATGTTGCATGCATTCCCATAAAGCCGCTTCGGCGCTCGGTGCAGTCCGGCTCGGCAAGTCAGGCCGGCCGTTTCCCGTTCAGCGAGTACGGACATGAAATGCCAGCGATGTGAAAAACCCGCGACCATTCATGTGACGGAGATTACCGGGCCGGAATTAGACGAATTGCACCTCTGTGAAGACTGCGGAAAACTGTACCTGTCTCAAGGCGAACCGACGACCGAAGCGACTGCGCTGGCGCACCAGTTCAAGCTCGCTGAGGACTCCGAGGAGTTGGCGGCACTCGACCAGCAAGTCTGCGACATCTGTGGGACCAGTTTCTATGAATTTCGCCACTCGGGTCGCCTTGGGTGCCCCCACGATTACGTCTGTTTTGAGGCAGAACTCGAACCCCTGATCGTCAACGTTCACGCGGCCACCGAACACGTCGGAAAACGCCCCAAACGCGGCGTGAACAGTTCCGAGCAGCAAGTCCACCTCGTGCGCATGCGGCAAGACATGAAAGCGGCGATCGACCGTGAAGATTACGAGACGGCGTCCGCGCTAAGAGATCAAATTCAAAAGCTTGAACAACAGCGCAAACCCTCGTAAACGAGAGGGGAAAGCCAAAGTGAAACTGGAAGAGCTCGCGCGACAAAGTAGCGAATGGCTGCGAGGTTCTGGACCTGAATCCGACATCGTCATTAGTTGCCGCATTCGCTTGGCTCGCAATTTGGCAAATCACCCGTTCATCCGTAAGTGCTCGGACACCGATCTAAACGCGATCGAACGAACGCTGCACGAGACCTTTCAGGCTGAGCCCAAGTTGCAAGATGTCGGCTACATCAATCTGAAATTGCTGCCGGAGATCGATCGTCAGTTTCTTGTCGAACGACAGTTGATTAGTCGTGAGCACGCCGACAGTAACGGCGCTCGGGCGGTCGCGATCCATCCCGAAGAAAAATTCAGCTTGATGATCAACGAAGAAGATCACCTCCGCATTCAAGTTATGAATAGCGGGCTCGATCTCAACGCAACCTGGGAGCAGACCAACGCCATTGACGACGTGGTCGAACAACATATCTCGTTCGCCTTTCACGACCGACTCGGCTACTTGACCGCCTGTCCCACGAATGTGGGGACGGGGATGCGGGTAAGCGTTATGTTCCATCTGCCGGCACTTGTCTTGACACAGCAAATCGAAAGGGTATTCCGGAGCTTACAGAAAATGAACCTCGCGGTGCGAGGTCTGTACGGCGAGGGATCGCGCGCCATGGGCGATTTCTATCAGATCAGCAATCAAATCACTTTGGGGCGCAGCGAACTGGATCTGATCCAACAAGTCGCCGATGTCGTGCCCCAGATCATTGACTATGAACGGCGCGCCCGCACGTTTCTGATCAACGAAAACCAGCAAGATCTGCACGACCGGGTCAGCCGCGCCTACGGCATTCTCTGCTCCGCTCAGACAATCAGTAGCGAAGAGACGATGGATCTACTCTCCAGCGTTCGGATGGGCGTCAACCTGGGTCTGATCGAGAATCTCCAGATCCCCACGATCAACAAACTCTTCATTCACACGCAACCTGCCCACCTGCAGAAACTGCGCGGCACCGAGCTCGATACGGCCAATCGCAACATCGAACGCGCGCATTACCTGCAGCGTCACCTGCAGCAAGACGGTGCGGATCCGGCCGAAAACAACTGACCCGATCGGGCGGCACGTCCACCACCGCTCAGTGGTGGTCGGTGCTCTCTCCAGGCAGGGAAAATGCGCCCGCCTGCCAGGCTTCTAAGAATGCCCGGTTGCTAGTGAGCAGGTCGGGCAGCAACCGAACCTGCTCCAACGTCAGCCAATGCACCTCGGCCACTTCGCGCGGGTCGGGAACAATCCGCGCGGCCCGGGGCACGGCGACCAGCCACCAACTCAACCGAATCCCCCAAGTGGCCGTACTTTCCCAAACTCGACGAACCGGGCGGCCGGTAACTCCTAGCTCCTCCGCGACCTCGCGACATAGCGCCTCGCGTTCGGTCTCGCCGGTTTCAACACCGCCACCCGCAAAGCAGCACGCGCCGGGAGCTTCGACAAACTCCGACCGTCGAATCACAAGCCAACGGCGGCCACGGCGAATCAGGGCAATCACACCGTGGCGGCGTGTCCCAGAAGGGCTGGCGGACATATTCTGATTTTCTTTCCTACTTTCTCGGTGATCGCGGCCGGTCGGTGCTGGAGTCAACCAATACCCGTCTGATAAAATACCAANCGATCCCCGCGTTGCGAGCCGTTGCTGCGCGGGGCCGGATGACGACGCGCAGCGACGGGCCAGTCTCTGAGAATCTCGTAGCGCATTCCGATCGTGTGGCGGCGCCGTGTTAATTTGCTTTTGTTGATTTTTGGAGCGACCAAACGCATGTACCTGCGGCTGGGCAAACGCCTTCTCTGGGAAACCGATAAAAAACTGTTGTGGAAGCTGTTCTGGAACATGGGCGTCAAGGGACTGCGCGCGGTTCAGAAGCACAAGCGGCGTCTCAAACGAGGCCAGTTTTTNCCCCCCTACCTGTACATCTCGATCATCAACAGCTGTAACCTGCGCTGTCAGGGCTGTTGGGTCGACGTCGCGGCGAAACAACAGACGATCGATGTCGCTGCGATGAATCGCATGATCGACGAAGCCAAGTCGATGGGCAATTCGTTCTTCGGTCTGCTGGGTGGCGAGCCGTTCATGCACGATGGCCTGCTGGACATTCTGGAAGCGCATCCGGACGCCTATTTCCANATCTTCACCAACGGCCACTTCATCACCGACAGCACTGCCAAACGACTGCGAGAACTCGGAAATGCAACGCCCTTGATCAGTATCGAGGGAACCGAGATCATCAGCGATCAACGCCGCGGTCGCGACGATGTGTTGTCCCGTTCCCAGGAAGGCCTCCAAAATTGCCTGAATAACAAGCTGNTAACGGGAGTTTGCACCAGCTTNTGCCAATCGAACTTCGACGACCTGCTGACCGACGCCTGGGTCGATCGCCTGATCGACATGGGTGTCATGTACTGCTGGTTTCACCTTTACCGCCCTGTCGGTCCCGACGCCTGCGGGGATCTGGCACTGAATTCCGAACAACAAACGGCAGCCCGGGAGTTCGTCGTGAATACCCGAGTCAAGAAACCGATCATCGTGATCGATGCCTATTACGACGCCGATGGCAAAGCGCTCTGCCCGATGACCACCGGTTTCACCCATCACATCAACCCCTGGGGAGACATCGAACCCTGCCCGATCATCCAGTTTGCAACGGACTCGATTCACGACCGGCGCCCTCTCCGCGAAGTCTTTAACGACTCGTCCTTTCTCCGTGATTTTCGCGAGACGGCGGCGGCGCACACCCGTGGGTGTATCGCCCTGGAACGGCCCGACCTAATGCAACAACTGGTCGAAAAACACGGCGCCAAGGATGCCACCGCGAGAAAAACTGCGCTGCGCGAACTGGGCGCGATGCAGAGTCGGCCGTCACAGTATCGCCCCGGTACGGAGATTCCCGAACGCAGTCTGGCTTACCGTCTGGCCAAGAAGATTGCTTTCCACGATTACGGTGCGTACANAGCCACCTTTTCCCCAGAAAACTGGGCGGATCCCACCGAGTCCGAAACGCGTGCTGCAGCGGATGAGACGCAGGCGCAAGTCTGATCTCTAACCGTACGAGGGCAGCCCCAAGCGNCCTTTCTCGTTCCAGCTGTCACGCTTCCCGGGGTACCATGTCACTCGACTCATTACCACATTCTGTGGCGCCGATCGCGGAGCGTTTTTCCACCGAACGCCAAGAACGCCAGCAGAGACGGCACCTGGAAAAGGCGGACTTTGATGATCTGGCGCGGGTGGGGTTCACCCGGGCGGCCGTCCCGATCGCACAGGGCGGGCTGTGGGAGACGCTGCCGGCGGCGGCACGTCCCATCTGCCAGGGATTGCGGACACTGGCGACAGGTGATTCGTCGGTCGCGCTGGTCTGCGCGATGCACCCAGCGGTGCTCTCATACTGGCTGGTGGCGGCCGATGTAGCGTCACCCGATCCGATCTGGAAGGCGCAGTGCGAAACGGTATTCCAGAGTGCCCAGGACGGTCACTGGTGGGGCACCTTGACTTCCGAGCCGGGCAGTGGTGGAGACGTGCTGCAGACCCGTACGCGAGCGCAAGGCGGTCCACCACCGACCGCTTACCGGCTCTCGGGAAGTAAACACTTTGGCAGCGGCAGCGGCATGATGTCCTATATGGTGACCACGGCTTTGCCCGACGGGGAGACCGAGCCGGACTGGTTTTTCCTCGACATGCGAGACGCTTTGTGGGATGGCACCGAGGGACTTCAGCTATTGGCCGAATGGGATGGTCAGGGGATGACCGCGACCCAAAGCCACGCGTTTGAAATGGATGCATGTCCGGCTGTTCGTATTGCCTGGCCCGGTAATCTGCCCCACATCATCAGCCGAACTGGCGGTTTTATCGGCTGCCTGTTCACATCGGTTGTCGTCGGCATCCTCGACGCAGCCCTCCGCGCAGCCGACGCGCAACTGCGCCGCGCCGCGATGACGCCATATCAAACCGTCGAATGGACTCGGATCCAGAGCGAAGCCTGGCTCGTCGAGCAAGCCTTCGAGGGAATCCTGCGAGCGGTCGAAAGCCAAACCGATTCACGCAGCGAAGTACTGCTCGGCAAGACCGCAATCGCCGAACTCGCCGAGTCCATGATGACCCGCGTGTGCCGCGTCTGTGGTGGTAGCACCTTCTCGCGGCGATCTCCTTTCGGATTCTGGTTTGAAGATGTGCGGGCTTTGGGGTTCCTGCGACCCCCCTGGTCGCTGGCTTTTGAAACGCTGGCTCGATCCTGGCCCGACTGAACCAGCACCCGTGTTGCGTCGCTGCTGGTGAGGGTCGCACCGAGGCTGCCATGAACAAAGCATTTGTCCGCGAACCGGAATTTGACGGCCGGGGTTACTGCCCTCGATGCGGCGCTCTGGGAATCGCTGTGACCAGCGAAGCGCTCGATAACCACATCTCCCCCAGGGCGCGTCCGCGGATCGGAGACTCCGCCTGGTTTTGCAGTTTTGCCGGGTGCGAAGTGGCCTATTTCACTCTTTTAGAAACCGTCGTAGAGGTCGGTCAACTGATGGCTCCAGTCTATCCCAAGGATGATTCGGCACCGATTTGCGCTTGTTTCGGTTTTGGCCGGGTGGACGTGGAAGCCGACATTCGCGATGGGGCACCGACCCGAATCCGCGCCCTACTCGAGCGGACCGCTTCGCCCCAAGCCGACTGCCAACGCCAGGCAGCCGACGGCAGGTGCTGCCGCGGCGCTGTGCAGCGGTTGTACCTGCAACTGACCGGACAAACCGAGCAATGACACCCAGTCCGCCGGCCATCGACACCGCGGTGCAACGACCGGTAACTCCCAGCAGGCCGCCAGCCGCCTAGGTTTTACATAAGTATTACCCGGCTAGTACCTGCCCACATATTCCCCTGCCGACGGGATGGCGTAAGATCAATCCACATCGTTGATGGGCACCCTTAAGATCTCTGTGATTCGCCTTCTATGTGGGGACGGTTCTCTGATGAGCGTCACGACGGCACCGCCTTCCGATTCCACTGAACCGCAAACTTCCCACGACTCGACGGCGCCCGGCGAAGAGAAATCGCGGGGCCTGCTAGAGTTACGTTCGGTCTTTAATGACATCGAGGAGACCGCCGCACCGTTGGTGGCGTCACCGCCGGTGGAGAAGTTCCTGATCACTGTAATCGTGGTTGTACCTCTGATCGCCTGCGGGTACGGGGGATACCGGTTGGGGCAATACGGCTTGATGAGTTGGCTGGATTTGGGGCTCCTGTTGGGTGGCTGGTACGCCACGGGGCTGGGAATTACGGTCGGCTTTCACCGTATGTTGGCACACCGCGCATTCGACGCCACTGGCCCCATCCGGTACTTCTGGATGGCGCTCGGTTCGCTCGCGATCCAAGGTTCCCCCCTGATGTGGTGCGCGGTCCACCGCCGGCACCATCAATGTAGTGATAAACCGGGTGATCCCCACTCGCCGCATCTCCACAACGGCGGAGTCTGGCAGATCATCCGCGGCTTTCTGCACTCGCATACGGGATGGCTGTATTCCCCCTATTGGACTGATCCGCGCCTGAAGAAGTTCATTCCCGACCTGATGGTGGACAAGCAGGCGCTCGCGATCGATCGATTCTACTACGTTTGGATCGCTGTGAGCCTGGCGCTGCCAGCGCTGATCGCGGGGCTCGTGACGTGGAGTTGGCACGGGGCTGCGACCGGTTTCCTGTGGGGCGGACTCGTCCGGGCATGTGTGACGCACCACATCACCTGGTCGATTAACTCGGTCTGTCACGTCTTCGGCAAGCAAGATTATCAGGCGGGAGATGCTTCGCGCAATAACGTGATCTTCGGATTTCTGGCGCACGGTGAAGGTTGGCATAATAATCACCACGCGTTCCCCAATTCCGCAAGACACGGGTTGAAGTGGTGGCAGTTTGATCTCAGTTGGGTGCTGATCCGCGGAATGGAACGCTTGCGGCTGGCCAGGAACGTGAAGGTTCCAGCCGCGAACATGCTGTCCGGCCGGCGGCTTTAAGGACCTACCGCAGCGCGGCGGACCGGGATTGATCGCAGCGCTTCCAGCCGATCCCGCAAATCTCGGCGGCGCAAGTCAAAGAGCAAGATCGAGAACCCAGCCCGTGACACCGGAACCAAGTCTGGGAGTACGCGCAGCGGGCCCTCAAGCGGGTAGAGCCCGGAAAGGTGATTCACCGAAACGGCCAGGCAATCACAACCGAGCAACTCGGTGACAGAGAGCTGATTGACCGCCCGCGCGCGAACACCATAGGCCGCTGGATCGGCGGTCCCAAAATAGGAAAGCGCAACCTTCTGGAATCCCTTTTCCGCGAGTTTTGCGCGCAGCGCAGGCAAATCCTGCCCCCAATCCAGATTGGAATCTCCGAGCAACTGGCTCCCCGCACCCGGTCCACCAACCCAGGGCGCGAAGTAGGCCAGATAGTGCGGTCCGATCGATAGCCCGTTCCAGATCTGCAGCCCTAACAAAACCGTCATCGCCAACCCACAGCGAAGCGATCGGCAGCGGCCCCACCGCGCCAACTCATCGATACCGAGCATTACGATTAACGGGTACAACACCAGCAGATAGCGCTGGCCGATCTGAACCCGCGCGTTGCCGATCAACGCCAAATACAACAGCAGCGCCAACCACCACACCCACCGCGTCACGTCTCGGTCGCGCCAAAACAACGAGGCGACGGCGGCCCCGCGGTTCCACTCGCTCAACCCTCGCCAGCAAGTCGTGAGCCCACCGAGGACCATCACGCCACCCAGCAGCAGTTCGCTGGGCGTACTTTTAAAAACAAACACGCACGGAAAATAGTACCACCAACCGCTAACCGACACTTGGCCTAACAGAAATGCCCGGTGCCCCGCCTGGTTATGCAAGTACTGACAGAGCACTCCGGCCAGCGGTGCCGGCAGCCGCCAGGAGGCAATCGTGGTGAGCCAAGTGGGAACGTGCCCACCACGAAAGCCATCGACCTCCGCGGCGAGTACCAGATCGAAACCGTGTAGCGCCCAACTCGTCACCAGCGCAGTGACCATCAGGAAGCTCCAATTTCCACAGCAGCCCAGCAGATCGCGACCGCGCTGCCGCCACC
>PADE01000136.1 GCA_002702965.1 Planctomycetaceae bacterium | reverse complement strand
TACGGCCGGCAAGATCGCCGCCCCGGCAGTCGGGGTATCGTCATTGGGTTCGACCTCGAGGTGCTCAGGCAAGTTAGAGAGATCGATCTGTACCGGATTGGAAGCATACTCCGGAAGTGGAAAGTACTGAGCGAACAGGCCGGCGCCCTGCTCCGGCAACGTCACCGAAACCCGTTTATCAGGCGTCTGTTGTCCGATCAGTTCAAAATCCACGGCGGTCCCGACCTGACCTCCTAGAGGATACACGTGATCGACATAAGGCCCGGCGGTCACTGTCAGGCGGTAAATGAATGGTTGTAGACCGCGATAACTCGTGTCGTGAATGTGGAGACGATAAGTCCCATCTGCGGGCGCCTGAAAACGCAGCAGCGAATCACTTCCGAAATAGTCGGTATTCTCCGCCACCAAGCGACTCTGGGAATCGTACAACAGCAAACGCGAATCGAGTGGTGAACCAATGCGAGAAGCCAACACGGCGCAGGTCACCGATTGGCCAGCCCGTGCCTCGAATTCCCAGATGTCGATGTCTTCGCGAGGAAAGATCCGCCCATTGATCGTGACAGGCAGGTCGACCCGCGTGGGAATCGGACGTCCATCGATCTCCTGTTCGACGATTTCAGGCAAGTCGCCAATCACGAACGAACGTCCACCGACCGCCCCTTGAGACGTCCAAAGACGCCAAGGCCGCGATCCCAACGCCGCGTCGGACGCGATCTTGACTTCTCCCAGATGATCCTTGGGGTAAACTTCTCCCCCCTGCGACGCCGGTTTAACGATCAATGGACCTTCGAACCAGATCGTCTCGGTGCGCACGATCCGCGGGCGGGCCTCGACCCCTGGCCCCAACATCTCGAAAGGGCTGCCGCCGTGTAGAAAATGAGCGCCCACCCGAAACGGGACCGTGGTACCGCGCTGACCTCCGGCCGGAAAAATGTAGTCCGCCGAGGGTGCATCCGCGATTACCGCAGCGGCGCATAGCCATCCCGCGGAACCCACCAACCACATCATCAGCGCACGGTACATTGTTCCCCTCCTGTCATCAGTTGCGCGTCTACGAGGCACGCTGCGACTCGGTCCACGAAAGGCGTGACGAAGACCGAGCAGCCGGTGCTGCCAGAACACTCACCGAAGCCATGACCGAATGGCTGTGATCCTTAAAGAAGTTCACGAACCACACGGCCATCATTCACGATGGTGACGGGGCGCCCCTCGGCGGTGTGAAACTCATCTTTTGTATTGACACCCAGAAGATGGTGCAGTGTGGCGGCGAGATCTTCGGGGCCGATCGGATTTTCGGCCGGCCGTTCGGCACGCTCGTTTGACTTTCCGACCACGCGGCCACCCTGTACGCCGCCACCGCCGATCATGACGGTAAAACCAGGGCCCCAATGGTCGCGCCCAGCATTCTTGTTGATGCGAGGGGTGCGGCCGAACTCCCCGGTCACAATGACCAAAGTCTTCTCCAACAATCCCCGCTCCGACAGATCCCTGAACAGCGTCGACATCGCCGCGTCCAAATGCGGCAACAAGTCTCTCTTCAAGGTGACGAAGTTGTTGTCGTGCGTATCCCAATCGACATGATCGATCGTAATACAGCGAACCCCCGCTTCAACCAGCCGCCGCGCCATGAGGCAAGATTGTCCGAGCGAGTTGCGCCCGTACTCGTCTCGCAATTTGTCGGCTTCGGCATGGATATTAAAAGCCCGTTTGGCCTCCGGCGAAGTCATCAGCTGGAACGCCTTGTCGCGGAATGTGCTGACCGCATTGGCCCTTTTGTTCGCAAGCCGCTCGGCACCGCGTTGAAATCGATCGACCTGCGCCAACAACGACCGTCGCGCATCCAATCGGCGAGCAGCCAGATCGAGCGGCGGGACAATATCGCGAACCGCAAAGCCGGGATCGGCCGGATCCGCGTTGACACTAAACGGCGAGACCGAGGGGCCCAGGTAGGCGGAACCAGCGCTGGGATGCATATCCGGCACGCAGACATAGGGGGGGACACTGCCACGCGGCCCCAATTTCTTGGCGATGATCGAACCGTGTGCCGGCCGTTGATTATTCGGCGTCAGACCGGCGTTGAAACCGGCCACCGGATGGTAACCGGTGAGCATATAGTGGTCGGCCGGCCCGTGGTCCGAATTGCGGTGCCCGAACGACCGAATTAAGGAAAACTTGTCCTGTTGCTGCGCGGTCCGCGGCATATGTTCTCCGACCTGGATTCCCGGAACATTGCTGGCAATCGGGTCGAAGTCGCCGCGGAACTCAACCGGTGCGTCTGGCTTCATGTCGAACGTGTCGATCGTGCTCAGTCCGCCTTTGAGAAACACGATAATCACCGATCGATCGTCTTTGGCAGTTGCGTTGGTCGTTGCCCCCGCTTGCCCGGCCAACATCCCAGACAGACTGACGGCCGTACCGAACAGCGAACCGCTACCGACCCGAAGAAAATCGCGTCGTTGAACTCCATCGCAAAACTGTCCTCGACGTTTCATGGCGTTTCTCCGCTTCATTGCAGTGGTACGACCCGCTGTTCCATCGATCACCGACACCCGCGGCCACAACATAGCCACGGTCGATCGGATCCAACAGCGACGCGTTCTCAATGGTTAAAAACAAATTCTAGCGTGTTCATCAGACTCCAAGACAAATCTTCTGCATCTTCACGACGACTCCCGGGGGACTGCTGGAAGTAGTTCACTGCCGTTTCCAACTCGGCAGTATTCGGGAAACGGCTGAAGAACATCAAGTACAGGCCCTGAACCAACTCCTGGTCTGTTTTAGTAGTATCGACTAAACGAGTCACGTGGCCCGCTTCGTGTCCGATCATGGCCGCTATTTCCGGAGAATTCAGCACGTGGAGGACCTGTCCTACCGTCGGCTCACCGACCCGCTCGCACTCGCACGCCGTCTTGCGAGACGGCCGCCCAAACAGGCTCAGGAAATAGTGATCGACCGCGCTGTCCCACAATTCGATGGCCCGATAACCGTGCGGCACCCCGACAAATTTCTCGTCGTGGCCAGTGACGTCGCAGACCGCATCGAACAGCACCTCCGCATCGAGCCGCTTGAGCAGCGCTCGTGAGTAGTTCTGTTCATCGTCCTGATTGGTCGTGTTTGGCTGCGATGACCGCTGGTACGTTCGCGATGCGGTAATCGTCCGAATCAACTGGTGGATGTCAAAGCCACTGGCGACGAAATGATCCGCCAGCGCCTTCATCAGCTCGGGATTGCTGGGCGGATTGGTGTCGCGTACGTCATCCACCGGCTCGACGAGGCCACGCCCCATAAAATGGGCCCACATCCGGTTCACCAGGTTGCTAGCAAACCAGCGGTTCTGGGGGGACGTCATCCAATTGACAAGCACCCCTCGGCGGTCGCCTGGAGGTGACTTCTCGGGCATCGGTTCACCCAGTGGATAGGCGTAAATCGGTTGGCCCGTTCGCGGGTGCTTGGTTTCCGGGTCACCGGCAGCCAGCATCAGCTCCCCGCGGGTGGTGCCCTTGCGATTAACTTGCTGGAAGAGGGCTGACATCCCGTAGTAATCTCGCTGGCTCCAGCGGTCGAACGGATGATGATGGCATTGGGCGCACTCGATCCGGATCCCCAGAAAAATCTGCGACACCGCACTGGCCAGTTTCCCCGCATCTCCCACAACGCGATAGAAGTTGACTTGCGGCGCCTGCTTCGTCGGCCCCTGCAAGGCCAGAATGTCGGTCACAAACTGATCATAAGGGCGGTTGCGGGCAAAACTCTCGCGAATCCACGTGTAGTACTCATAGGCGTTCTTATGGCCCAACGCGCGTCGGTCGACGCGTAGCAAATCGGACCATTTCATCGCCCAAAAAACCGCGTATTCCGGACGTTTAAGCAAGCCATCGACCAGTAGCGCCCGCTTGTCCGCACGCTCATCCTGAAGAAACTCTCGGGCCTGCTCCACGGTCGGCAGGGTGCCGATAATGTCGAGGTAGGTGCGCCGCAGATATTCGGCATCGTCGGCGTGACCCGACGGGATGATGTTGAGCTTCTTCAGTTTGGTGTGGACCAGACCATCAATGAAATTGGTTTCGCTGACCGCCGGGTAATCCTCGATCGCCTGCTCTCTGGGGATCAACGCCTGGAACGTGTCGACGGCGCCCATATACGTCGCCATGACGGCTACCTGGCCCGGGACCGCCCCGATGCGAACCACTCCCGCCGCATCGACCGACGCCAGTCCTTCGCTGTTGGACTGGTATTTCACAATCGACGTGACGTCCACCTGACGCCCGTCGGAGTAGTAAGCCACCACGCGCAGCTGCTGACTGGAGTCCGCTGCCAGGACCGCTTGAGCCGGCTGGATTTCAATCCGAGCGACCCGCGCCGCGTCTGGTTTTCCCAACGGGGTGCCAGCAGCAATCCAGCCTTTCAAGGTGTTGTATTCCCGGGAATCGAGCGCGATCCGGACACCTCCGCCATGCGGAATTCCACCGGAGGCCTTGGTCAATAACAGGCTGCGCTCGGCGGCCGCCACAAACGTACGGCGCCCGCGCCCCTCCTTGGTCAAGGCAGCAAAATCCGCCGATGGGTCAAAACCAAATACCGATAACTTGAAGCCGTTTTGGCCTTCCGCCTTGCCGTGGCAGCCCGAGGCGTTGCAACCGTACTTGCTCAGGATCGGCAGCACGTCGTCTTCAAAATGGAACGCGCGCGGCACCCCAGTCTGCGCGACGCGAACCTCGATCCGTTTGCGCTGGTCGCCATAAGCGATCTCGACTTCACCGGTCCCGTCGGAAACCGCTCGCAACACACCCCGACCGTCGACCCGAAAGTGTGGCGACTCGGTGCGATAGGTCACCCGATGCGTCAAATCCAGATCCCGTCCGTCAGCCCGCCGCGCGTGGACCAGAAAGCCGCGTACCGCACCCGGGCCGATCAACTCGACCGACGGGGGGCGCACTTCGAAGTCCTCGGTTCCCGGTTCAGACCCTCCGGAAACGCCCACCTGGACAGCCACCAGGGTGAACAGCGCTCGGCACGTTAACTTGAACAGCGTCCGCATTCTGTGGTTACCCCACATTGCGTTAAATCGAGTAACGCCAACTGCACGTCTCCGGGAAGCTCCACGGATGGTGGGGCCCTGGACCGAGACGCCCCGGTGCGTGACCACAGCGTTGACCCAACCCCAAAACATATCCTTCCACCGGCCACCCGGCAGACAGGCTCCGCCAAGCCAGTGGTAGACAGACGACAACTAAGATCTTACCGACAATCAGATCAAATGGGTAGTCGAACGGCGTTGCGGTGAGCTGTTGTTAATCTCAATCAACGCAGGGACTTGATGCCATAGGAAACCGCCCAGGACGAGTCCAGCGTCGGTTCGATGCACGCGGCCCGCGGTGGCGTAGAAACTCAAAATGGCCTTGACCTCGCGGTAGTACCTTCCCTACAAGCCGGTCCGCACCTCCTGCTCGCTCTGCATCCCCCCCTCTCCATGACGTCTTCTCTGATGTTTCGCCTGCACACTATCTGGCTGATCGTGGGCTTCGCGCCGCTGTGGACCCGAGCGGACGAACTTCCCAAACATCGCCCCGACCCCCCCAACCAGGGGAGCTCCCGAGTTGCATCGCCACGCACCGTGGTCGGAACGCTGGAGCGGCGTCGGAATCAGCTCACCGGCGAAACGTCGTTTTCACTGCGCGATCGGCAGACCGGCGTACGCTATCGGGTCTACTGTGATGACCACGCCACATTGCAGCCGTTTCTCGGTCGCCGCGTGCGGATGCGCGGCCGCGGCTGGCATCGCAGCGACATCGATGTCGGCTACCTGTGGGTCGGTGATGAAACGCCTCCCCACCACGAGGGTCTCCCGGCCGCCGAAGTCGCCCAAGCAGAGTACAGCGAACCCTACGAGTCCCTCGAAGATCCACAAACACTGCCCGCCGGTTGGGTCTCTCGCAACCGGCAGTCGCCCGTTGCGATCCAAACTCCGGCGACCCAACTCAGCGAAGAGTCGGGAGTACTCGGGAGTCTAGAAATCCCGACCCCGGTCGGTACTCCATTGCATGATCTGGATCTACTCGACAACCCTTCGCACCGCTGTCCGCAATGTGGCTCCTTGCCTGATTACGCATGCGGTCCCGCCGGCTCGACCTGGGCGCGCGGCGAGTACTTGTATTGGCGGAGCGATGGCCTGTCGGCCCCAGCGCTGCTCACCACCGGCCCCGCTGCGACTCCCGCCGCACAAGCTGGGGTACTCGACCAGCCCGGCACCCAGACACTGATCGGCAATCAAGATCTGCTCGACGAAAACCGTGGTGGGGCACGCGTACGAATCGGTCTGTGGCTCGGCCCGGCGCGGGGGTGGGGGCTGGAAGGGGATTATTTGATCCTGGATGATCTTCAGCAGGTGGTTGCGCACGATTCCGGCCTGAACGGTGTCGACATCCTGGCCCAGCCCTTTTTCAACATCAATCCCCTGGACGCACTGGGGAATCCAGAGACTCCGCGTGAAGATGCCAATCTACTGGCCTACCCGCAACTGGCCGACGGGGCGGTCGAGTTGCGCACCGCGACCGCGCTGCGGGGGGCTTCGCTGCATTTAGTGAGATTCCTGGGGTGCCGGGACTTTCCGCAAGAAACGACGTGTGGGCCCGGATGTGGCTACTATTCGCGCGTCGATCTGTTGCTCGGTTTTCAGTTTATGCAGCTCGAAGAACAACTCTCGATGGTCAGTCAGACGCTACCGCTGGCCTCTCTTGAACGCCGCGCAGTCACCGACCGCTTCCAGACCGACAACGATTTCCAGGGCGGCGAGATTGGTTTTCACTGGCAAGCCCAACGACACGTCTGGACGTTTGATTTGCTGGGTCGGGTCGCGGTCGGAAACGTCCACCAGTTAGTCGACATTGCTGGCCAGACCGTGGTCACCGATGCGAGCGGTACCGAGACGCTGGCGGACGGAGGCATGTTCGCCCAACGAACCAACTCGGGTCAACACGAGCGCGACGCGCTCGGGCTGATCCCGCAAGCTCAAGCCACCGTCGGGGTCTTTCTAACGCCTCACCTGCGGGCCACACTCGGCTATTCGCTGATCTACTGGAACAACGTGGTGCGTCCAACAGAGCATATCGACAGCGACTTGAATCCTCTGTTACTGCCCCCTGAAACGGTCCCCTTCAGCGGAGCGGAACGACCCGCATTCGCCTTCGACCAGCAGGACTTCTGGGCACAGGGGTTTCACGCGGGGGTCGACTACCGTTGGTAGAGTGACCGCTGGCCCGGCGCTGTCGGCGACTAGAGAATCCCGTACTTCTGGTAGACTTCGGTCGCCTTCAGCCCATCGCGAATCGCGTCGCGAGTGACGTTCTCTGCGTGGACTTTCTCCCAAGCTCGGAACACGGCATCCCGCTCAATCGTCTGGGGCACGACGACCAGGCCGTCCTCGTCGGCAAATACGAGGTCACCGGGGGCGAATACCACCCCGCCGATTTCCACCGGTACGTCCAAATCGACGACGCGCTGGCGGTTGAGGCTGTCGTAAACGCACGTTCCGCGAGCAAAACAGGGAAACTCCATGGACCGCATCGGGGCCACATCACGCGCGGCGCCATCCACAATCGCACCGACACAGCCCTGGTTCATAGCCGCCGTCGAGAGCAGTTCACCCCAAATCCCCGATCGCATCGAGCCGCCGGCGGCGGCAATCAGCACCTCGTCAGCCCGACACGCATCAACGGCCTGCAGTTCCAACTCGTAGGGCCGCGGATCGGCGTGATAGATATCCGCCCACAGCGTCGTTTTGCAGCGGCCGACGAGCACACCCTGGGTGGTCAACGGGGGCAGCGGTACCCGGGGCGACTGCGCCTGGTACCCCAGGGAATCCAAGGCGTCACAAACTACCGCGGAGTACAACGCCTCGCGCATCATGTCGATCGTGATTTCGTCGGGAGTCGTGTGCGCCATGGCAGCCCGCAGTATGTTGAGGAGTAGAAACCCATTCCGACTGCTGATATTCTGCCGGATTTGGCGGCGTCATCCAACCACGATTGTCCGCAAACTCCCACTCACGGTGATCCCATGCGCGTCGGCATCTTAGCCCTCTTGCACGAATCCAATACGTTCATCTCCCAGCCAACCCACATCGAGCACTTTCAGCAAAGCTGGCTATACGAGGGGGATGAGGTACGCTCACAGATTGCGTCATCGCATCACGAAGTCGGTGGTTTTTTCGCAGGCCTCGAGGATGCCGGATTAGACCCGGTAGGTGTATTTGCCGCCCGAGCCACCCCCTACGGTACGATCACGGCCGAGGCGTTCCGCCAAGTGGTGGATTCGCTCTTTGCTGCAATGGATCGCGCCATCGACGAGGTGGGCCCTCTGGACGGCTGGCTACTCGCCCCGCACGGGGCCACGGTCAGCGAGGTCTATCCGGATGCGGACGGACACTGGCTTTCCCGGTTGCGTACCCGGGTTGGTCCCGCTGTTCCCCTGATCGCAACCCTTGACCCTCACGGAAATCTCTCGCCCCAAATGGTTGAGGCCTGCGACGCGCTGATCGCCTACCGGTCCAATCCCCATCTCGATCAGCGGGCTCGTGGCCGCGAGGCGGCTCGTCTGATGGCCCGCACGCTGCGCGGCGACGTTCGCCCGACGATGGCCGCCAGCCTGCCACCGCTGGCGATCAACATCGAACGCCAGCTGACCAGTGAGCCACAGTTGCGTGGACTGTACCAGCTGGCCGATCAGATGCTGGCGGCTCCCACCGTGCTCAGCAACAGCATTATGTTGGGTTTTCCCTACGCCGATGTGGCGGAAATGGGATCCGCGGCCATCGTCGTCACCGATCGAGACCTGCCGCTGGCACAACGATTGGCGGCAGAGCTGGGGGACTATGTGTGGTCGCATCGCGAGGAATACGTCGGCCAGCTGATCGATTTGGAAGCAGCGCTCGACCGCGCCGCCGAGCTAAACGGACCGATCTGCCTGCTCGACATGGGGGATAACGTGGGTGGCGGCTCTCCCGGTGATTCGACGTTCCTGGCACACGCCATTCACGACCGAGCGCTGCCCGACAGTTTTGTCTGCCTCTACGACCCCCAGAGCGTGCAACAAGCGATCGCCGCCGGTCCCGCGAAACGCGAACCGATGGCGCTGGGTGGCAAGACCGATCAACTACACGGGCCACCGCTGCGCGACGAGTTCACGGTCGTCAGCCTGCACGACGGCAAGTTCACCGAACCCGAAGCGCGCCACGGTGGACTCACCGATTGCGACCAGGGACCGACCGCTATCGTCCGGTCTGACAAGGGGCTTACCGTGATGCTCACCAGCGAACGGATGCCGCCCTTCAGCCTGCAGCAACTGATCAGTTGCGGCATCGATCCCACCGCATTCCGCCTGCTGGTGGCCAAAGGAGTCAACGCACCGGTCGCCGCCTACGATCCGATCTGTCCGCACCTGATCCGGGTAAATACGGACGGTTGCACCACCGCCGACATGGAATCGCTCGAATTTCATCACCGGCGACAACCGATGTTTCCCTTCGAACGAGCGATGGAATGGACCCCCGCGGTCGTTCCTCCTGATTGACCTCGCGTACCCGATGGGCCTTCTCTGGAGCCAAGCGATAACTCGCCACCCTCGACATTCTGAACGCCAACCGGCGCCGGGGCATCTGCTGCGCCGGAGCGACTTGCGCGACACTCGAAATCAGCTCACCTACTCGATCGACGTGCTTGACTTGGCAACGCGTCACGAGATTCCCAGCTCGTTCTTGACGGCGGTGAATTGTTCGACCGCAAAAACCAAATCTTCCTCGCGGTGCGCCGCCGACAATTGGGTCCGAATGCGAGCCGTGCCGCGCGGCACAACGGGAAAGGAGAAACCGACCACGTAGACGCCCCTCTGAAGCATTCGGTCCGCCATGTCGGCGGCCAGCGCCGCGTCACCCAGCATGATGGGGACAATGGGATGCTCCCCCGGTTGCACCTCAAGGCCCAAACCGCTCATCCGCTCTCGGAAGAAACGCGTATGGCTCGCCAGGCGATCCCGTAGTTCAGTTGACTCCGAGAGTAAGTCGATGGCCTTGATCGATGCCGCCACGATCGGCGGGGCGAGCGAATTCGAGAATAGGTAGGGGCGCGAACGCTGACGCAGCAGCTCGACGATTTCGGCGCGACCGCTGGTATAACCGCCGCTGGCGCCACCCAGCGCCTTGCCCAGGGTCCCGGTCAGAATGTCGATCCGCTCGCCCACCCCGTGGTGTTCGGGTGTCCCGCGCCCGCGGGGCCCGATGAACCCCACCGCGTGGGAATCGTCCACCATCACGAGCGCGCCGTAGCGATCCGCCAAGGCACAGATCTCAGGGAGGTTGGCGAGTGAGCCATCCATCGAAAAGACACCGTCGGTCGCGATTAACCGGCGACGCGCGCCCCGGGCCTCCTGCAACTTGGCTTCCAGGTCCTGCATGTCGTTGTTTTGATAGCGAAAACGCTGCGCTTTACAGAGCCGAACCCCGTCGATAATGCTAGCGTGGTTGAGCGCGTCGGAAATGACTGCGTCCTGTTCGGAGAGCAGCGTCTCAAAGAGCCCACCATTGGCATCAAAACAAGAGGTGTAGAGGATGGTTTCGTCGGTCCCCAGAAATTCACTGATCCGCGTCTCCAACTCCCGGTGGATCTGCTGCGTGCCGCAGATGAAACGTACCGACGACAAACCGTAGCCCCAACGGTCCAATGCCGCGTGCGCCGCGGCGACCACGTCGGGATGCTCGGCCAAACCCAGGTAGTTGTTGGCGCACAGATTGAGCACCTGCTGACCGCCAGCGACCTGGATTTGTGCGCCCTGCGCCGTGGTAATTACACGTTCCGATTTATAGAGTCCCTCGGCGCGAATCTCGGCTAACGTCTCGGCCAAGTCCTGACGGATGTCACCGTACATCGACTCCTCCTCCCGACCCTCAATGTCGACCCATTCCAACGCGAGTATCATACCACTTGACTCCCCACCCGGTTACGGTGGCTGGTGCCGGTGGACAAGAGGCTGGTGCCGGTGGACAAATTGTCGAGCAGGAATGCCCAGTAGGAACCCGGAGAACCACGGTGGCCAACGCCCCGCCCCTGCGCATCGGACTTGTCGGATACGGGCTATTCGGCCAACACTACGCGCGCGCGATCGATGCCTCGCCGATCGCCACGCTGGCCGCGTTGGCCGTCTATTCGGAGTCCAGCCAGGCCGCCGCCCAGCAGGCTCATCCGCACTGCGCTGTCTACGGCGACTGGCAACGGATCACCGAGCGCGACGACATCGAGCTGGTCGCCGTGGTGGTGCCCAATCATCTGCACTTCGAGATCGGCGAGGCGGTGTTGCGGGCAGACAAGCATCTGCTGATGGAAAAACCGTTAGCGCTACGGCTCGACGAGTGCGACCGTCTCGTCTCCTTGGCTGAGCAGCGGCAGCGTACACTCGCGGTGGGACACGAACTCCGCCTCTCTCCGCTGTGGGGCCGAGCCAAAACGCTCATCGACGCGGGCGCGATTGGCCGCCCGCGCCACGCGCTGATCGAATTGGCGCGGTTTCCTTACCGGCCCGGGTCGGCGGGCTGGCGGCACGACTGCGCCCGTGTCGGCAACTGGATTCTCGAAGAACCGATTCACTTTTTCGATCTGGCCCGCTGGTACCTGGCGGCCGCCGGCGAGCCGGTCTCGGTCTTCGCCCGCGCAAATTCGGGTGCGGACGGTTCCGCCGATCTAGCAGACCATTTTTCCGCCATCCTGACTTTTTCGGATGGTAGTTACGCCGTGGTATCGCAAACCTTGTCGGCGTTTGGACACCATCAGAGCGCCAAGATCAGCGGTAGCGAGGGGACGATTCAGGCAACTTGGAACGCCGCCGATGCCCGCAGCGACGAGTGCCACTACGACTTGCGGTACGGGCTAGGCGACCGCGTCTGTGAAGTCGCCCTCGCGGGTCGGCCAGGCGAACTGCGCGAATTGGCCGACGAGCTGACCTCGGTCGTCCGCGCGATTCGAGATCAGACCCCCGTCTTCTGTAGCGGCGATGACGGCCGATGGTCGGTTCGCCTCTGCCTGGCGGCCCACGCGTCGGTGATCTCTGGCCAGTCGGTACAAATCGACTCGCTCACCGATCCGTAAATGGACACGGCTGCCAGCGGTGGAACTGACGGCATCTTGCCGTTGTTCGGTCACAGTCGATCGACCGATGATCGCGACCCACGCCGCTCCCCGCAGGATGAAAATCCCCACCGGTCGGGCAAGCCGCTATACTGCGAAAGTATACTGCGAAAGCAACCCGAGACGCGGGGCGGAGCAACCAGCATGGCATACGGTTTGATGGCATTCGTCGGTCTGTGCGCGATCAGCGCCGACGCCGCCATGGACCGTAACCGGGTCGAGTCTTTCGAGAAGCGAGTGCGCCCCCTGCTGGCAAACAGGTGTTGGCAATGCCATGGCGCCAAAAAACAACAGGCGGGTCTGCGGCTCGACTCCGCGGAGGCGGTTGCCAAGGGCGGCGATTCGGGACCGGTCGTGCGGCCCGGCGATGCGGCCGGCAGCCGACTGATTCAAGCCGTGCGTCACGACGGCGAGTTGAAAATGCCTCCGCAGAAAAGGCTCCGCGAATCCGAAATCGCGACCCTCATTGAGTGGGTCGATCAAGGCGCGGGTTGGCCGACATCACCGCATCCCACGGGGGCGGACGGCGCCGGTTTGTTCAGCCAATCGCAGAAGTCGTATTGGGCATTTCAGCCCATTCGCAGCCCGCAGCCGCCCGTTGCCGCGACCGGTCATCGCATTCTGTCTCCCGTCGATCGCTTTCTTATCGCGAGTCTCAAACAGCAACGCTTGTCTCCCGCGCCGCCCGCCGACAAGCCCACGTTGTTGCGACGCGTGACGTTTGACCTGCTCGGCTTGCCGCCCACGCCCGACGAGATCCGCTCGTTTCTGGCGGACGCATCGCCGGGTGCCTTCGACCGTGTCGTGGATCGCCTGTTGTCCTCGCCACATTACGGACAGCGGTGGGGACGACACTGGCTCGATGTGGCTCGCTTCGTGGAAACAGTGGGCCCCAGCGGACAGGCGGTGATGCCGTCGGCCTGGCGGTACCGCGACTACGTGATTGGGGCGTTCAATGCCGACAAACCCTACGACGAGTTTGTCATCGAACAACTGGCGGGAGATCTGCTCTCGGCAAGCCCAGACCAAATCGCCGAGCGGACGATCGCAACCGGATTCCTGATGTTCGGCCCCAAGCCGATTGCTGAGCAGGATAAAGAAAAGCTGGTGCTCGACCTGATCGACGAGCAAATCGATGTCACCGGCCGGGCCTTTCTCGGCTTGACGATCGCCTGCGCGCGATGTCACGACCATAAATTCGACCCCATCCCCACGCGCGATTACTACTCGTTGGCGGGCATCTTCTACAGCACCAAAACGCTTCGCAGCCGGGACCCAACGCGATGGATGGAATGGGAGCTGGATGTCCCGGGTCGGACAGAAAAAATGCTGGTGCTCGCGGTCCAAGACGGTGCGCCGACCGATTTGCGAGTGCACATCCGCGGCAGCCATCGCAGTCTGGGCAAACCATCGCCGCGACGGTTCTTACAGATTATTGCCGGCGAGGACCATGCGCCCATCGCGTCGAAACAGAGCGGTCGATTGGAGCTCGCCCGGTGGATCGCCAATCCCGAAAATCCGCTCACGGCGCGGGTGATGGTTAACCGCATCTGGCAATGGCACTTCGGGACGGGGCTCGTCGCGACCAGCGACAATCTTGGTTTCGCGGGTGAGAGACCCTCGCATCCAGAGTTGCTCGATTGGCTAGCTTCACGATTCATCGATCACGGCTGGTCGGTCAAATCCATGCACCGTTTGCTGTTAAACTCGTCGGCCTTTCAGATGAGTAGCAAAAACCGAAGTCGTCACGCCGGGCGTGACGGTCACGTTGTCGACCCGGAAAACCGGCTACTTTGGCGGTTCAAGCCGCGCCGGCTCGAGGCGGAGGAGCTGCGGGATGCGATGCTGGCCGGCAGCGGTCGCCTCGACCACAGCGCGGGGGGCAGCCACCTCGATTACCACGTGCGGTACCTGGATGGTGTCCCCGGCGACGACGGGTTGGCGTTCCTTAACCTCGGTGGCAAAACCTACCATCCGTACTACCGTAACTGCCGCAGCGTCTATCTACCGGTAATCCGTCAGCGATTGCCGAAAATCTTCCGTCGGTTCGACGCCGGTGACCCCAACGAGGTGAAGTCGAAACGCACCGAAACGACCGTGGCCCCGCAGGCGTTGTTCATGATGAACAACGCCTTCGTTCGACAACAGTCATTTCATCTGGCCCGGGAGTTGCTCAACCTACGTAACGCGACGACCGAAGACCGCCTGCGACAGGCTCACATCCAACTCTTCGGCCGCCCGCCGACGGCCGTGGAGACTCGAGCAGGGCTGGATTATTTGCGCCACTACGGCGAGGCCCTCCGGCGTCTAGGACGGTCGCAGACGGTCGGGTTTTCCACCGGGACAAAGCTGGTCGTTACCATCGAGCGCGCACACCATGGCTTCCGCGCGATGACGCCCACGATCGCCAAGATCCTGAGAGATCCTAGCGACTTTCGAATCCGACTGTCGGTGACGTCCGTCGAACGTGAGCGCGCCCACCACAACCCCCCTGCCGATTGGGAACCGCTGGCGTTGGTACGCGCCAGTACAGCCACACAAGAGAGGTTGCCGATCGAGTCCGACGGGTCGCTGCGTATCGACGGCGACTCGCCGCTGCCCGCTCGTTATGAGCTGGTTGCAGAAACCGATCTGGCGCGGATCGGGGCCATTCGTCTCGAAATCCTCCCCGACCGCGAACAGTCCGCTGAGAAGTTTGGCCGCGACCTGCTCGCGATTGCAGAGATTCGTCTGGCCACTGCGCCGCGCGGCAAGTCGAATGTCGAGATGCGGCCCGCCGGCCTCCACAACGCGACCGCACAGATTGCTGAGGACCGACTTACCATTTCCCCGGTCATCGACTCGGACCAAAATACCAATTGGCCCGTCGGGCCCGAGGGGCATCACACGAGCGTCGTGATCCTGGAAACCGAAGACCCTCGGCTGGCACCCTGGCAGAGTTACTGTCGGGCCCTGTTTTGCTCGAATGAGTTTATCTATGTGGAGTGAACTGCGATGACCACGCTGCCCCTCACTCGCCGGCAACTTTTGCAGCGAACGGGCTGCGGATTCGGGCACTTGGCCCTACTCGGGATGCTTGGAACACCCGCCAGCTGCGGGGCGCAACGCGCGCCCGCGGCAAACCCCTTGGCGGACAAAACACCGGACTTCGCTCCCCGGGCAAAGCGCGTCATCTTCCTGTTCATGCACGGCGGCGTGTCGCAGGTCGATTCGTTTGATCCGAAACCCGTCCTCAGCAAACTCGACGGCCAGCCGCTTCCGCAATCATGGATTCAATCCGCAGTGCCGTTTGGACAGAACCTCAAGAAGGACAAGCCGCTGCCTTTACTTCGTTCGCCGTGGAGCTTTCACCCGCACGGCGAGAGTGGCGTCGAAGTCAGCACGCTGTTTCCGCACATCGCCGGCGCGATCGACGACATCTGTGTCGTTCGTTCGATGTCTCATGATTCGGTCTCGCACGCTCCCGCGATGCAGGAAATACACACCGGTTCGGGTGTCTTCAAACGCCCCAGCGCGGGTTCCTGGATCCTGTACGGGCTGGGAAGTGAAAACCAGAACCTACCGGGATTCATTACGATCTGCCCGCCGACTCTCGACAGCGGAACCCACAACTTTGGACCCGCGTTTCTTCCCGCATCGTACCAGGGCACTCCGCTCGGTGAGACCAGCGGTCGCGGCCGCAAGGACGACGCGCGAAGGGCCGGTTTCACCGATCTCTATCCGGCGGATGACCGGCTGCTACAACGACTGGAATTGGACTTTGTACAAGCCAAGAACCGGCGGCATCTTGAAACCGCCGGCCGGAACACACAACTGGAAGCGCGGATCGCGTCGTTTGAGCTGGCCTTTCGCATGCAAGCCGAAGCGCCCGAAGCGGTCGACCTGTCGCTAGAAACAAGCGAGACGCTCGCGCTGTACGGAGTCAACCGGGAACCGACCGACAACTTCGCGCGCCAGTGCCTGCTCGCCCGACGCTTTGCCGAGCGGGGAGTGCGATTCATCCAGGCCACCCACAGCTACAAGTGGGATCAGCACGGCGGCCTCAAGCGATTGCACGCGCGAAACGCCCACGAGGTGGACCAACCGATCGCCGCGCTGCTGGCGGACCTGAAACGCCGTGGTTTGCTGGACGACACGATCGTGCTGTGGGGTACCGAATTCGGCCGAACGCCCGTCGCCGAGGGCCAGGACGGCCGCGACCATAATCCGTACGGGTTCACGATCTGGCTTGCCGGCGGCGGGATCAAGGGGGGGACCACCTACGGCGCCACCGATGAAGTCGGATTTTTTGCGGTCGAGAACAAGCTTACGATTCACGATGTCTACGCCACCGTGCTCCACCTGTTAGGACTAGATCACACGTCGCTAACCTACCCCTTCAGCGGCCGGGACTTTCGTCTCACGGATGTTGAGGGAGATGTGGTGCGCAAGATCATCTCGTAGCGTCGCTGGCCTGCCGCACGTTGCCAGACACAGCCCGCAAACTCTGAAGCGGCCGCCGGTTATCCGAGATCGTCGACCCGTCCAGCGATCGGCAAGTCGCCCGAGTCCACGGCGGCTGAACGGGTGCGGCCCGGCGCGGGTCCCAGGGTGCCGGCCTGTGCACACACGGGGAGTCAACTAATCAACTCGTCGATAACCCGTCCACCGACGTCGGTCAATCGAAAATCGCGCCCCGCGTAACGATACGTGAGGCGTTTGTGGTCAAAACCCAGCAAGTGTAGCATCGTCGCGTGCAGGTCGTGCACGTGGACTGGATTCTCCGTGGCGCGGAACCCGAATTCGTCTGTCGCGCCATACACGGTGCCCCCTTTGACGCCTCCCCCCGCCAACCAGCAGGTGAATCCGTAGTGATTGTGGTCACGGCCGTTGAGCGCGGGCATCTCGGCGGTCGGCGTCCTCCCAAATTCACCACCCCACAGCACCAGAGTACTCTCGAACAACCCGCGCTGTTTGAGGTCGGTCAGAAAAGCGGCGATCGGGCCATCCCACTGGCCGGCCAGTTCGCGGTGCCGTTTCTCGAGTCCGTCGTGGTTATCCCAGGGCTGTCCGGCACCCGACCAGACCTGGATAAAACGGACCCCCCGCTCCAGCAGTCGCCGGGTGATCAGCAGCTGGCGGCCGTGCAGCGACTCACCGTAGAGTTTGCGGGTGGACTGGGTCTCACGCTTGAGATCAAAAGCCTCGGAGGCCTCGGTCTGCATCCGGAATGCCAGTTCAAAAGTCCGAATGCGGGCATCGAGAGCCGCGTCGTCCTGCCGTTTTCGCAAGTGCAGTTCATTGAGCGCACGCAACAGATGCATCTGTTTTTGCTGGTCCTGGCGAGACTGTCCGCGGTTGCGGATATTGGCAATCAGTTTCTCGACTTCCGTGTGCTTGGTGTCGATATAGGTCCCCTGATAGGCGCCGGGTAGGAAGGCAGCCCGCCAATTGCGCGTGGCCACGATCGGGTAGCCCCCGGGGCACATCGCGATAAACCCGGGGAGGCTCCGGTTCTCGCTCCCGAGTCCGTAGTTCACCCAAGCCCCCATCGCCGGGCGGGGTAAATTCCCATCGCCGCAGTTCATCAACATCAGCGAAGGCTCGTGATTGGGAACCTCGGCGTGCATCGATCGGATGATCGCCATATCGTCGATGTGGCGCGCCGTGTGGGCGAACAGATCGCTGACTTCGATTCCCGACTCGCCGCGCGGCCGAAATGGGTAAGGCGATCGCATCGCCCCTCCGGTCCGTCGCTCGGTGCGAAGGTTCGCCGATGCCAACGAACGCCCGTGCCAATCCGCCAGCGCTGGTTTGGGGTCGAACGTATCCACTTGCGAAGGTCCGCCGTTCATGAACAGGTGCACGACCTGACGCGCCGGCGCCGCAAAATGTGGAGTTCGCGGATCCAACGGGTTGCGACCGGCGGCCCCTACCTCCTGCTCGGCCAACATGGTCGACAGCGCCACAGCGCCCAGTCCTGTCCCGCTGCGTCGGAGCAACTCGCGGCGGGTCCAGGTGACCGCTCCCGACAAACTCGACGGAGCTTCTGGCAAACGCATCGACACACCTCGTTTTGGCTCAGTCCAAGAACACAAACTCGTTGCCCATCAACAAAGTCTGCGCGTAGCGTGTCCATTGGTGGAGGTCTGGGTCGGGGCCCAAGAATTCCTCCGCCAACTCAACTTCCCGCGGAGTTGGCGATCGCGCAAACAGCAATGGATAAAGACGTAGCAACCGTTCGGCAACGGTGGGCGCGGCGCTGACATCGGTGCGCTGTGACAAGCGCCGCGCCGCCTCTTGAACAAACGCGTTGTTCATCAAGTACAGTGATTGCGGTGCCACGGTCGTCGTCTCCCGCTGGCCACTGGTGGCTGCCGGATCGGGAAAATCAAAGGTCGTCAACAACGGGTCGACGTCCATGCGATTGATGAAGCCATAGAGGGTCCGCCGGGGTACAAACCCGGGCTTGAGCAATTCGACCGGTGGTCCCCCCATCTGTGAATCGAGATCACCGGAGACCGATAACAACGCATCCCGGGTGGCTTCAAAACTCAAGCGGCGCCGGTGCATCTTCCACAGCCAACGGTTCTGCGGATCTTTGCGCTGGGCGTCGGGTCGATCATCGCTGGCCTGCAAATAGGAAGCCGAGTCCAGAATCTGACGATGCAGTTGCTTGATCGACCAGCCAGACCGCACAAACCGGTCCGCCAGGTAGTCCAGCAATTCCGGGTGTGAGGGCGGAGCGCTGCGGGCGCCAAAATCGCTCGGCGTGTGCACCATTCCACGTCCGAAATGGTGTTGCCAGAGACGGTTCACCAGAACCCGCGCGGTGAGCGGATTGTCCTTAGCGACGATCGCTTCGGCCAACTCTTTCCGCCCGCTGCCGCGCGTAAACGGATGGCGATCGGGCGCGAGCAATTCCAGAAAACGCCGCGGTACCTCAGGGCCCAGGCGGTTCGGATTTCCACGCTGGAAAATGCGGGGGCGAAAAGGATCGTCCCGATCCAGCAGAACCATCGCCCGGGGTGGTGCACCCTCCCCTTTTTTCGACCATTCCTCGACCGCCTTAAGCAGTTTCTTGTACTCACCCTGAGTCCCGCGGTCGGGAAACAACGCGATGAAACCCCAGCCAAAAATCGCCGGTACCATCGCGGGCGTGTTTTTCCCGTAGAGCTCCCTGCGAAGTTGCTCCGCCGGGGGATCCCCCAACCCGTCCGGCGGCGGCTCTCCCGCTGCCGTTGCACGCATCCGCAGGCTCTGCCAGCGCTCCTCGATCTGCTTGAACAACCGCCCGTAGGCCGCGGACACCGCTTCGATCGAAGCCGGCGGCGGATCGAGCGCTTCGAGAACGAGACGATTGACCGTCGGCTGTCTCTCAGCACGCCACTGCGCAAGCCTTTCACCCGCGGCAGCGACAAAGCCCTCTGCCGACAATGTCACGAGTTCTCTCCACGGTCGCCAGACGGGATGATCGGGCCGAATCGTCTTGTCAAGGTAGACTTGCCAGCGCAGAAGCATCGCCGGGTTGATCGCTCCGGTGTCAGTCAGCAACATAAAATTGTCGGTCGGTGGTTGCCCGCGCGTGCGGTAGACGGCCATTAGGTACTCGTCCATACGCTGCCGCGTGCTGGTAACGAGGTCGCGGTGTTTGGTCTCGACAAAGGTCCGCAACGTACGATCTCGAACCTCCATTTCGGCGGCAAATTTCTGGTATTCCTCTGTTTGCGGCGGGGCCTCGAACAGCGGTGGCGTGGTCGGTTCGTAGGAGCTGCGGAAGACCCCGTACAACGCGTAGTAATCGGCTTGGGAAATCGGGTCGTACTTGTGATCGTGGCAACGCGAGCAGGTCACCGTAAGCCCGAGCAGACCGCGGGTGACCACGTCGATCCGATCGTCGACGATGTCGTGAATGTTGTTCATAAAGTGCCCGCCCAGCGTGAGAAATCCCATCGCCGCGAGAGGCCGCCGATCGCTACCTAATTCGAGCTGATCAGCGGCCAATTGTTGCCGCACAAACTGATCGTACGGCAGATCTCGATTGAACGCGTCGACGACGTAGTCACGGTATGTATAGGCCCAGGTAAACGACTGGTCTTCAAAGAACACGTAGCCTTTGTTGTCGGCATAGCGGGCCACGTCGAGCCAGTGGCGCGCCCATCGTTCGCCGTATTGCGGCGACGCCAGCGAGCGGTCGAGTAAGCGCCCCACCGCATCGGGATGCGAATCCTCCACGAACCGCGCGACCTGCTCGGGGGTCGGCGGAAGTCCCAGCAGGTCAAAGGCCAGTCGGCGCACGAGCGTCCGCCGTGGGGCAGGCGGAGCGTGTGTCAAACCCTGCCCTTCGAGTTTCTGTTGGACAAAACCGTCGATCGGATTGCGGNNCNNNNTNNCAGANCCACCTCCACCGCCACTCCCGCGCGGAGGCTCTGAAACGCCCAGTGCCACCGCGCCGCGAAATCGCCGGTGGATCTGGAGTGACGCTCGCCCGCGGGCCAGGTCGCCCCCTCGCGGACCCACCGGTTGAGCACCGCCACGGCCGCGGCCGGTAANGGGCCGTCGGGAGGCATCTTCAGATCGTCCTGATAGCGGACCGCTTGCAGTAACAGGCTCGCGTCGGCGCGGCCGGGAAGCACCGCGCGGCCCCGCTCACCACCGCGTAACATGGCCGCCCGCGAGTCGAGGCGCAAGCCGCCTTTCTGTTGGCGTGCACCGTGACACGAAACGCAGTGCGCCGCCAATAAGGGACGGACGCGTCGCTCAAAAAACTCCCCGCCCGCGGTCGCGGCGACCGGGGGATCCGCTGCGACGAGCCAGGCGGCAGTCAGCGACCAAAGCAGTGCGGCGTTGAGCAGACGCGTCATGTGGGAACCCGGGGCTCTTGATCGACGGGGTCTGCAGCGAAACAGCGTCGNGCCGATCGCCGACCGGCCGACCACGACTCTCAGCAGACCGTCTTCACCTGGTCGCTCAGTGGCGAGCCTTTCGACCGAACAACTCGGTTCACTCTAAGCGCCGCCATCCGATCTGTCGAGCGTCNCCGCCGGGTCGCCCGCTCCGTCAACCGCCTCGGCGTTCGGTACGACANGCGGCCAGCGCCCGCGCGATCATCTCCAAGCCCTGCCNGATCACCGTCACNCGCCACCGCCGACTGCGGGGACAAAAGCACTCTCGCAGCTCGTCGCGCACTCGCTGAAGGACCTTCGGAATTCCGCTGGACCAGTGATACACGCGGTTTTCGGCCCGCAGCGCACCCAAGACGCGGATCGCCGAATGGGTACCGAATTCGGCGATCAGCCCGTGGTAGTCGCGATCGCGCAGGGCGGCTGCCAACCAGCTGATCATCGTCCCGCGAGCCGGATAGCCGATCCGTTTGCGGCCTCTCAACCCGTCCAGGTGCCGGGCTTCAAAATAACGTCCACACCTGCGGCGCAAACCGATCTCGTCGGTCGCCAACAACAACCGACACCGGCCCCAGCGCCCCAAACCACTGTGCACATCCAAGTGAACCACTCGGGTGGCCGGCCCCACCCAGCCGGCGATCTGCTGGCAAACGACGCGCGTGCTCGCGGCAGCGCCCTGGCCGCCAAAAAAGAGACCGCGCGGAAACGCGTACTGGCCGACGGCAATCGCCTCCTTCAAAGCCTGGCTGCCATGCCACACGATGCGCCCCGCGGCAGCCAGACGATAGGCNTCACAGCAACCGGGCGGGTGGGGTGGATTGAGGAACTTCTCGTGCGCCCGGTAGCCCGGGGACACCCCTTCGTAAACTTGTCCCGGAGGAAGAAAATTGCGATTCAGATCGATGTTCTCGGCGTCCACGCGTCTTCCCCAGGAAAACCCGAAGGGGTTGATCGCGTGGATCAACAGCACCGCGAAAGAATCGTCCGCAGGCATCGCCGCGTACCGCAACCAGGCCTGTTGAATCGCCGACCCGACCAGACCTTCGACCCCGTGCAAGCCACTGGAAATGATCGCCAGGCGGCGCGCCGATGGGGATCCAATCCGGGCCACATCGATCGTCAGCCGTTCCCCGGCGCTGCCCCTCCCCGGAAGCACATGGCCGGTCAGCTGCCCTCCCTGCTGGGCGACCAACGTGCGAAAAACATCGCGCGACTGCCGGTAGTCACGCGGATAACAGTCGACCGCTTCCGCCTCGCCAGGCATCCGCAGCGCGGCGAGATCGAGATTAAGGAGAGGATCAGGGAGAGACAGTGCAGCCATGGTGAGCGGGTGCTAGTTCTCCTGGTGATTGGTATCTTCCCCGGGAGACACGACATAGGAGTCAATCACGCGAGAGGCCGATGTCTCGGCAGTGTCGTCGCGCGGCGGTCTTGCCGATTGAGAACGCCGCGCCCAACGGGCGGCGATGAGAGCCCGGTAGCCCCGTCGGCAACCGGGGATCAACAGCGAGATGCCCACCGCGTCGGTCAAGATGCCCGGCGTAATCAACAACAAGCCGGCGATCAGAATCATCGCCGCGTCGAGGATGGCGTCGGTCGCACCGCGCGCCGTCCCCGCGTTACGCCGCAGATTCTGGAACGCCTGGAGCCCCTGCGATCGCGCCATAAGGGTACCCACAACCCCCGTCAGCAAGACGATCAGAATCGTCATCTCAGACGAGATCCACTTCGCGACGCGCAGCAACAGCCACAGCTCGACGAGCGGAACCAGCGTGAACAAAATGAGCAGGCGGAGAATCACGGCAAACAGGGCTCGTGGGCTTCAGCATGTGACAACGGCCCTTGCCGGACAGCGACAGCAGTCGGGTACCGGCCAGCCGCGCGACGCGACCGGGGCGCAAACTCCAGCATAGAGTCAAACGAGCGGGCTGCCCAGAACACGGTCGCCCGCTTGCCCCGGGCCGGCGGCACCCGCATCGCGAATCCGCCTGTCGGCTTGGAACCGGTGGGCCAGCACGGCCATAATAGAAGCTGGACAGAAGCCGCCACCGCGCACACTTCGGCAGTCTCCGCCGAGCCGCGCTTGGTTTGGCACTGCCTGAGAACGGACGGCCCCATGCATACGACCCGACCGGACTGGACGCTCTCGATCACGCTTTGCTGCAGCCTACTGCTCTCAGCCGTCGACTCGGTCCCGGGGGAGGACGCCCTGCAGCCCGCCGAGACCCACTGGTCGTTCCAACCTCTCAGGCAACCGCGTTTGGCGAACCTGGACCGGCTGGCGCCCGCCTCTCCGATCGATGGGTTCCTGCTCGATCGACTGACGCGAGAGCGGATCGATGCCTCGCCGCGCGCCGGCGACACGACACTCATCAAACGCCTCTACCTGGATCTCGTCGGACTGCTGCCGACACCGACAGAAACCCGCAGGTTTGCCGCTTCGAGCGCCCCCGACCGCGATCTGCGAACCGTCGATCGGTTGCTTGCCTCTCCCGCTTACGGCGAGCGCTGGGCGCGTCCCTGGCTCGACCTGTGCCACTACGCGGACAGCGATGGCTACCTGACCGATCAGCGCCGACCGGTCGCCTGGCGGTACCGCGACTGGCTCGTGCAGGCGTTGAACGAGGATCTCCCGTTCGACCAATTCACGATCAGCCAATTGGCCGGCGACCTGCTTCCCGAGACCACCTTGAAGCAGAAGCTGGCGACTGGATTTCTGCGGCAGACGCTAAGTAATCGCGAAGGAGGAGCGGATCTGGAAGAGTTTCGGGTTCTGCAGGTCGTCGACCGCACCGAGTTGGTGGGCGCTGTCTGGCTCGGAATGACGGTCGGATGCGCCCGCTGTCATAATCATAAATACGACCCCATCAGCCAGCGTGAGTTCTACCAGCTGTACGCTTTTTTTGATGGCGCCGACGAAGTCAATATCGACGCGCCACTGCCACACGAACAGCCCGCATACCAGCGCGCCTACCCCACGTACCTGCGCAAACGACAGGAGCGCATCGCGCCCCAAGAGGGGGCGATCTACGCCCTGATGCGCAAATGGGAACTCCGCGTGCTGGAGGCCTGGCAGCAACCCGCGGAGGATGCCCACTGGGATCGCCAATGGGAACTGTTGGGGCTCGTCTGGGGGGGCGGGCTAGGGGAAGGCCAGCTCGAGGGGACGCAAATCGTCAAGCTCGGTCCGCCGCAGCGGACCTTCCGGCAGCAACAGGATTTGCTCGACTACTTCCTGCGCCACACCGGGGGAATCGATTCAGCCGCCGCCTCGGCGCTCAAGTTGGACGCCCTGCGGGCGGATCTGCAGAAACTCAAAACAGAATTTCAGACGGCCACGCGAGCGCCGACGATGCGGGCCACGCAGGTTCCGCGCACCAGCTATGTCCACCGCGCGGGAGACTTTCGCGACCACGGAGAGGACGTCCGACCGGGCACCCCTCGATGGTTGGAGCGGTGTGTCCCGGCGCTGGCCAGGATCCAGCCCTCGGAGAGCGCAGACCCGGACAGCGACCGACTGTCGCTGGCGCGGTGGCTGGTCGATCCGGCGCATCCGCTGACGGCGCGGGTCACCGTGAACCGAGCTTGGCAACAGTTGTTCGGAAACGGGCTCGTCCTCACTACCGAAGACTTTGGAAAACAGGGCCAACCCCCGTCCCATCCCGCCTTGCTCGATTGGCTGGCGGCGGAGTTCATTCACCGCGACTGGAGCAGCAAGATGCTGCACCACCTGATCGTCACCTCGGAGGCCTACCGCCGGTCTTCTCGCCCGCGGGCCGAATTGACGGCTCGCGATCCGGAGAATCGCTTGCTGGCCCGACAACAGGCATTACGGGTCCCCGCGGAGACCCTGCGCGACATGACACTCGCTGCCAGTGGGTTGCTCTCCCGGGTCGGAGGCGGCCCGAGTGTGTTTCCCCCCCAACCCGAGCGGGTCATCAAAGAAGCGTTTGGAAACCACCCGTGGCAGATTAGTGTCGGGGCGAATCGGTATCGCCGCAGCCTCTATACGTTTGTGCAACGGACCGCTCCGTTCGCCCAATCGACCCTCTTTGATGCACCCAATCCCAACGAAACGTGTACCCGGCGGGAGCGCTCCAACACGCCGCTGCAAGCGCTTGTACTGTTGAATGACGAGACCTTTCTGGAAGCCGCCAAAGCGCTCTCGCGGAAAATTCTGCAACGCCCGGCAGGCGGATTTCGTCGACGACTGGACTACGCCTTTTCGGTCTGCCTGTCGCGGTTACCCAGAGAGTCGGAACGACAACGGCTTGCGGCTTACCTGACAGAGTTTCGCACGCAATTACAAGCCGACCCGCACGCGGTACAACAGCTCATCGCTGGAAGCGAATGGGAAGGCATCGCGGCACACGACGCGGCCGCCTGGGTCGGCCTGTCCAGCGTCCTGTTGAATCTGCACGAGTTCATCACGCGAGAGTAGTCCCCAAACATGTCCGATCACTTTCAACCCAGTCGTTTCGCCCGCCGACAGTTTCTCGCGCAGAGCACCTGTGGGTTGGGTGCGATGGCGTTGGCCAACCTACTCAGCGAAGAATCCTCTGCCGGATCGCGACATGCCGATCCGCTCGCACCCCGCGCCGGGCATTTCGAACCGCTCGCCAAACGGGTGATCTTTCTGACGATGGCGGGCGCTCCCAGTCAACTCGACCTGTTTACTCCCAAGCCCGTGATGCGCCGCTTCCACGGAAAACGTCTGCCGGCGGCGATCCTGGAAAACCTCGACGACGCCTTGATCCGAGGCAGCGCCCGGGTATTTGCCTCACCGCGCACGTTTCGGCAGCACGGCGCCTGCGGAATGGAGTTCTCGGACTACCTGCCGCACCTGGCGACCTGCGCAGATGATCTATGCATGATTCGTTCGATGACGACCGACGTTTCCAATCACCACCCGGCGCAGCTAGTGCTCAACTGTGGTATTCCACGATTCGGATTGCCAAGTATGGGATCGTGGGTCACGTATGGTCTGGGAAGCGAATCTCGCAACCTGCCGGCATTTGCGGTGCTACTCTCGAATAATGGACCCGGTGATCTGGGGGGCACGGCGCTGTGGGGCAATGCGTTCCTGCCGGCCTCCTATCGGGGCGTGACCTTTCGTAGTCGCGGCGAACCAATCCTGCACCTCGACCGACCGGCAGGTATTTCGCTGCCGGCACAGCGGGCGCGGATCTCCGCAGTCGCCGACCTGAACCGGCTGCATGGGGAAGACCGCCCAGACGACGCGATCGCGTCGCGGACCGCCGCCTACGAGCTGGCGTTCCGGATGCAGACCGCTGGCCCCGAGCTGATCGACTTCTCCGACGAAACGGCGCACACACTCAACCGCTATGGGATCCCAGACAAAACCACGAATTGGTTCGGCAGCAATTGTCTGTTGGCGCGACGAATGGTGGAGCGAGGTGTTCGGTTTGTCCAGTTGTACCACTACACCTGGGACGATCACTCACGGCTCAATGACCGGCTGAAATCCAATTGTCAGATGACCGATCGCCCGGCGGCCGCTCTGATCCAAGATCTCAAACAGCGCGGACTGCTGGACGACACCTTGGTAATTTGGGGTGGCGAATTTGGCCGCACTCCGATGAATGAAGTGCGGCGCGGCAATACACCGGGCCAAGAGGGGCGGGACCACCATCCATTCGGGTTCACGATGCTGATGGCAGGCGGCGGTGTCAAACCGGGCTTCGTTCTGGGGGATACCGATGAACTGGGCTACCACGCGGTCGACGAGCCCGTCCACATTCACGATCTCCAGGCGACGATTCTGCACTGCCTCGGACTGGACCACGAGCGGCTTACGTACCGCCATCAAGGCCGGGATTTTCGCCTGACAGACGTCGCCGGCCAGGTCATGCGCAAGGTGTTGGACGCGCCTGCGGCGCCGTTATCATGGAGTCCCGGCTGAAGCTGAGGCGACCTTCCAGAAGGGCCAGCGATTCGTCGGTTGCGGTGGCCATTGAAGTCGTCGCCCAAAATCGACGATGGCAGCTTCGTCTTCAGGCAGCAGTAACCGCGCTTGACGAAGATCTGCCGCAGCGCGGCGCAGTTGGGCGAGGTAGTCGGCGTGGCCCGTGTAGCGTTCCTCGATCGAAGGGCGCGGATCTCGCTTTTCCAGACGCTCTTCTCGAGCGACCGCAAACGGCCAGAACGAAGAGTCAAACGCCTTCAGGTAATTCGCCGCGCCCGTCGTTTGGTGACGGGGATTGAAACCGACGCAGGTCCCCAGCGGTACGGCCAAACGCGGCAGACGGATCCCGCCGCGCGGGTTGCCGTCGCGATCGATGTCGGGAACCAATGTGTGAAATCGAGGTCCGTAGTACCGCGGAGGAACATAGTCTTGGATCCCGAGGGTCCAAAATCGCGGGCCGTAATCGACTCGCGGCGGCCTCAGGTTGGCGCCCGGGTGCCGGGGAGCCGGATAATCGACCCCATCGATCCGATAGTAGGGAATCGCCGGAAATTTCTGTCGGTGGACATCCGCGGTGATGAGCTCCCCGAGTTCCACGCGGGGAACCCGGTTATCTGGCGGCTGGATGCCACGGCTGACCCACTCGTCGAGCGCCACCAACAGCGCCCGCCCCACAGGCCGAGGGTCGAGCTGATTGAACGCGTGTTGTGAACTGGATCCGATTCGCCGACTCCCCCGGCCGGGCGATCCATGTCGGCAACCATTGACCATGTAGACGCGCACGCTGGGATGCAGATCGGCGTCTCCGGAACCGGTGACTTCGGTGTGCACCAAAGACGCCGAACGTGTCCAGTACTCTCCTTCGTGGTTGGAGATCATGATCCGGGGGATCTTGCCGAGCCGCTTGGCAACCTCCAACAGATCTCCCTGGCGGCGTCCGGGTTGTCCCTGTGGATCGGTCTGTGGTTGACCCACCGGGGTGTAGTGGAACGGAAAGTGATCCGACAAGAAATAATTACCTTGCAGGTGTTTGGCGTGATGCGTCGTTTGCGCGAACCGGTAGTTAAAACCCCCTTTCCCCGCCCCAGCCACATGAGGTCGAGCCCCATCGAACACGAGACGATCCCGTTCATCCACGTGAAATCCCTGGTAGATCATCTGCGTAACAAACCGCCCGGACTGAGAGATGCCAAAGATATACGCGAAAGCCGGATCGACGGCCCCGGAAAGAGACAGCGGGTTGGCCTGGCCCGTCGCATCTCGGGTCTCAAACCGGAAAAAAGAGATCGCATCGCGCACCGCCGCCAGCCCGAGACCGACCACACGCGGTTCGGCTGCCCGATAAATGACCTCGTACAGCTTGCCTTTTTCGAAGCCCGCCGGCAGATAAACCTGCCGTGGATCAAAATGGGGTTTTCGATCCCCGTCGAGCGCGGCGAACTGCCACTGCTCGCGCGGGATCACTCGCCGTGGAGCGTCCGGACCGGCTCTCACGGTCAGCACCGCCTGACGGGTCGCGGCGCTGGAAACCGGATAGCAGCGGCTACCTCCCCAAGCCAGGCGCTGCACCGCCCGGCCCGCCGTCGCGGTGACACCGAGTTCCGCGTTGACCAGGCCGGTCAACGCCTGACCCTGTTGGTCGACCACGACGGGAAGAAAAATCCGCAGTGGCTGCTGACCAACTTTCTCGACATCCCAGTTCCAGGCGCTCCACAGCAGACTGTATCCGCGACGCATCAACCAGCCGTTACCGGCGGCGGCCCGGTCGCTGGGGCGATTCGACTGGGGAGCGTTGTTGAAGTATGAGAGCATCAACAAGTTCCCCCGATTGTTGACATCGTACAACAATCGGTGGTTTCCGCGCGATAGGTCGACTGGCTTGAGTAGAATGAAATCGCCGGCAAACTGTACGCGGCCCCGCTCGTCACGCGGGTCGTCACCCAAAGCGGAAACCAGGCGTCCATCGCGAATCGAAGAACGGTCGGATCGCAAACGCCCTTGGCGTGCTAGCTCCAGATCGATCACCGGTCGGTTGCGGGGATGGTCGGGATCGACAGCGTAGTGCAGCCGCCCNCGGAGGTACTCGTAGGCACCGACTTGCCCAAATTCCGCGCCGTCGGCAAAGGGCTTGCGTTCGATGATCTCGACACGGGTGACCGCGGCAGCTAGCCAGCAGCCTCCCGTCCACGTCGACAACCAACCCAGCACGAGTGCCCCGAGCAGACTTCCGCGGAAACGAACAACCATCAGCAGGCCCCCAATCGGCGGGACCGTTCGCGAGCGTTCGGTAAAGCCGCGATCCGGCCGGCGCGTGCACCCTAACGCCTAGGGCGGCGTCACTCAACCAGCGGCGNAAAAGGTCCCCTCGGCGACCCAGATTTCCGATCCGCACCTCGTCCGCTGGGTGCTAGCGTGCGAAGCCAGTAAATGCGTGCCAAATAAATCGAAAATAGGGCTCCACGAGGTACCGCGGGAGGGCCAATTGGGCTGTTTTGGCGTGGACGCAAGTCCCTTGTCTGGTTAACTTAACAGTGGTGCCAGTGGATTTCCAATGGGAATCCATCAGGGACCCCAGCCCCGCCACGAGCGCACAACGCCTCGTCGCCTGCCGTTGTCAGAGGACCCAGTCTTCCTGATGGACTCTTCTTTTCTGGCACGCCGCGTCCCCTACTTCGGCAACCGCGCTGTTGTCATCCTCTGCACGATCTTCTTCCTGTACCCCTTCGGTACCTACGGCGCCCGCATGGCGCTTCAGGGAATGAAGAACGACATGAAGGACTGGTTGCCCGACAACTTCACGGAAACCAAAGACCTGGCCTGGGCGGGGCGCCACTTCCTCAGTGATCAAGGATTTGTACTGCTTTCCTGGCAGGGATGTGTTGAGGATGACGAGAGATTCCGTACGTTTGTCAAGAAGCTGGAGGGGGAGCTGGTCCCGTCGGCGCGCGTTGGTGAAGTGCCAACCGAGACGGAGCCGACGCCCGCACAGGCGCAGCAGCTGGAAATTGAGCGCGCACGACGACTGGGGGACCAACTCGGACTGTACACGATTCCCGATGACTTTCACGACTGGGGAGGCAAGCGCGAACGCTGGCTCAAAGGTCGTCATAACCAATGGTATTTTATTACGCCTGAAGGCGAACTGCACCAATGGCACGGGCGGCCGAACATCCTCGGTTGGACGAGTCGATTCGCGCAGCGGCTGTTCCGTGGAAAGCACGTCACCAGCACGTATATCGATACCTTCGGTACCGCTCCGACGGAAGCGCGGACGAACGCCTTCTACGCCGATCCACGCAAGCTGACCGCGCGCGTCCTGCAATCGATTTCCACGGGCCCCGAGGTTCTCGAACGCCTCACCGCGCAACTGCGTCCGGTCGGTGACAACCCCGAGGAACGCAATNTCGAGGGCCGACAACGAGCCCTCGAGCGGCTCAAGGGCACGCTCTATGCGGATGACGGCCACCTGACAGGCATCATGGTGACGCTCAGTGAGGTGGGGCTGGAAGACCCCCGCAATGTGCTGGGACGCGGCATTCTCGGACGCCCGCGCGGGAAACTCGTCGACCTCGCGGTCGAGTCGGGCATTCTACCACCGCCGGTACCGGCGTTGACTCCCTGGGGCAGAGAGGACCCGTTGGCCGATTCCGTATTACGGGCCGGCGGCCCGCTGGTCGACAACGTCGCCATCGACGAGGAGGGGCAGGTCACGCTGGTCCGACTCGTCGGTCTGAGTATCGGCCTGGGGATTGTGCTCTCCTACCTCTGCTTTCGTAGTTTTCAAGTGACCACGATCGTCTTCCTGGTGGGCGCCATGAGCGCCGTCGTCAGCCTGGGAATCGTCTACTGGACGAACGGCGGCGTCGACGCGATTCTGATGTCGATGCCCTCGTTGGTCTACGTACTCGGTATTTCCGGTGCGGTCCACATCGTCAATTACTACCGGGATGCGGTACGGGAGCACGGAGTGCGCGGCGCAGCGGAGCGGGCCCTGGCACACGCTTGGTGGCCCTGCACACTGGCAGCCGTGACAACCGCGTTGGGTCTCGCGTCCCTGCACACCAGCAACGTCTCGCCGATCAGCAACTTCGGCGTGTACTCCGCGATCGGTGTGCTTGCCAGCCTGGTTTTCTTGTTTGCCTTTCTGCCCGCGGCGATGTCGGCGTTCCCGCCCCGCTTCGCGGGCCAACCCACCAAGGATCAGTCGGAGGGCCTGGTGATCCGCTTCTGGGAGGCGGTGGGCCGATTTGTGATCCGGTGGCACTGGCCGATCACCACGGGATGTGTAATCGCGATGATCGCGGTCGGCATCGGTCTGACCAAGATCCAGACGTCGGTCAAGCTGCTCAAGTTGTTCGACTCCGATTCCAAGGTGATCCAGGACTATGCCTGGATCGAAGAGCGCATCGGGAAACTGGTGCCGATGGAGCTGATTGTCCATTTTAGTCCCGACCTGGTTCAACCCACCCGCGCAGAGATCTCCGAACAACGGCTCGCTGGCGAACTAACCGAGGAACAGCGCCACGATTTCTTTTTCCGCCTCAACACACTCGAACGTGTCGAAGTTGTCAGTCTGATCCAGGACGCCGTAACCGAAGTTTTCGGGGCCGACGGACAACGGGTGGTCGGCAACGGAATGTCTGTCGCTACCTTTGTGCCCGATGTCCCGTTCCCCGATCGCGCCGGAAAACGCACCCGCGGGATTTTCGACCAACGGATCGAGCGATCGATGGAGGAATTGCTCAACGAGGACTACTTGGCGATCGATGAAACCGATGACAACGAGCTGTGGCGCATCAGCATTCGCCTAGCAGCGCTCAACGACGTAGACTACGGGGCCTTCGTCAGCGAACTCAAGAAAGTTGTCGAGCCGGTACTTCTCGCCTGCCACTACCGCGACAAAATCCTGCGCACACTGGACGACGAGCCGGGTACCGTCGGCTACCAGAACTCCAAGATTTTGGTGCTCGGCATGCCGCGTCCCGCACGCCAGGAACCCGTCGATCTGGGAGCGCTCTGGAAAACGGGCCGCTTCGATGATTGCCAATCCGCACTGTTTGCCAGAACGCTCAATCGTCTGCTGCATGCCAACGGATTCCGACAGTCGTTGAGAGCCAAGCAAACGCTCGCCTGGCACGATCCCAATCCGGCCAAGTTCGCCCAGTTGTTAGAGCAATCCCCCGATCGTTGGAATCAGTTTGTCGACCGTTTTGACTGTCTCGTTCTGATCGCCGATCACGCGCTTTACGACCTCCCCGACCTGAATAGTCGAAACGGTCACCTTCTCGATCTGCGGGCGCATCGCTTCGATCCTGACGCCGCGGATCGGGCCGCGGAATCGCTTGCCTGGCACGAACGCCTGTTGCGGCGTACATCGTCTCAGGTCGATGCTCCTCCCGAGGCCACTATTTCGCCAATGACCCTCCTGACCGCCAAGCAGCGGGCAGAGAAGACGCGAGTGACCTACACCGGTGTCGTGCCGATCGTATACAAAGCACAACATACGCTCTTGANCAGCCTGGTGGTCAGTATTTTCTGGGCCTTTGTAATGATCGCCGGAGTGATGGTCTTTTTGCTGGGAAACTGGCAGCGNCCCTTCAAGCCGTGGCGATCGCTGAACTTCGGCGGGGGCGCGATTTCGATGCTCCCGAACGTATTTCCGGTGGTCATCATATTTGGTGCGATGGGCCATTTGGGGATCCTCGTCGACATCGGCTCGATGATGTGTGCTGGAGTCGCCATGGGCGTCGCGGTCGATGACACAATCCACTTTCTGACGTGGTTTCGCAACGGGATCACCCAGGGAATGACGCGCCATCAGGCGGTGCTGTTGGCCTACCGCAGGGTGGGGGCAGCGATGACCCAGACTACGCTGATCGGCGGTCTGGGATTTTCGATCTTCGCGTTCAGCACCTTCACGCCCACCCAGCGGTTCGGGCTGCTAATGCTGACCCTCCTGTCAACTGCGTTGATCGGCGATCTGATCATGCTACCGGGTCTGCTGGCCGGTCCATTGGGGCGTTTCTTCTGCCCGCCAGGCAAACGAGACCGCGCCGCCAAAGAGTCGCTGGAAACGTCACATCACGAAACAGCTGTTGACGAAACCGAGGCCGCCAAACAGCAACTTCAAGCGCCTGCAGCGGTCGCACCTGGCGGCCCCCATACAACACGTCTCGACGGTCCACATCACCCACGGAGTGTCAGTCGCTAGGCGGATGCGCGCCGGCGGTCAGCGTAAGCCGGACTCCGGTTCTCAACCGATTCCCGTCAGACTGTCTCAAAACCTCCCAGACTTCGCAAATAGTGGGCGCTCCGTTGAGCCGCCTCGGACGGCCCCATCAAATGGGCGAATGCCTGGTGGACCGTGAGAAAACCGGCGTATCCGATCCCCCTCAAACTGTCGACGACCTGTGCGAAATCGACGCCGCCCGGTTCCCAGAGGGGAATATGGTGGAAGCGCCGCTCCCCCAGGCACCAGGTCTCCAGCGATTCTGGCCCCGTCGGATCCAGGCGGTGATTCTGGACGTAAGCGTTCATCAAGAACGGTTGCAGCTGTCGCAGGGCGGCGCCCCCGTAATCCTCACCACACAGCAGTAAATTCGCAGGTTCGTAGATCACTCCAAAATTCTCGCGACCAATCGAATCGAGCACTTCCAGCGATCGATCGATCTGCTCAAACAAGGTCGTGGTATGACATTGATTGGCCAACCGGATGCCCCGCGCGGCCGCTTGATCGGCAGCGCGCTGTGCCAGTGGAATATCGGTTTCCCGCTTGAGACATACGCGGATCAAATCACAACCGAGCGCCGTCGCCACATCGAGGCTGGGGCCGATATCGCTGAGGCTCATCGGTCCCTGCTCGTTGTTTAGCGGCACGTCAAAATCCGCCGTCACCATCGAGACCACGAGCCCGGCATCCTCGACTTGACGGCGCATCGCTGCCAACTGATCGCGGGGCGTTTGGGTGCCTCCTGCGCTAGCTCGCATGCAGAGCGCCTGGTAACCATTGGCGACGGCCAACTCGACAATGTCGCCAAACGGGACATTCAGGCTGGTTTTGCTCAGCGCCTCCGCGACACGTACGGAAAGAGAGAGTTTCATGCACGTTCCCTCGCGATCAGCGGTCGACACACAACACCGCACAGGGGAACGACCAGCATCGGGCAGCCGTCAACCGCACACGCCGCGCGCTACCAGACCCCCGGCGCCGATCGGTTCCCACAACGGCTTGTCCAGCGTTCAGACGCGGCGGCGCTCTTTCAGACGTACCGCCTTGCCGACGCGGTCGCGCAAAAAATAGAGTTTGGCGCGCCGCACCACACTCGATCTCTTGACCACGACGTTTTCAATTCTGGGAGAGTGCAAAGGAAACTTGCGCTCAACACCTTCACCAGCAACAATCCGCCGCACGGTGAACATCTCGCGAGTCCCACCGCCGCTACGACCGATGACGGTTCCGGAAAAAACCTGGATCCTCTCCTTCTCTCCCTCCAGAATCCGGGTGTGCACATCAACCGTGTCGCCTACCTCGAAGAAAGGAACTTCGGCCTTGCGATGGCCGTCTTCTACTAGGTTTATCACTCGCTGGGTCATCGTCGCTTTCCTGACGGACCGGCGGCCCGTTCAAAGTAACTCGTAGCACGATCACGATCGATCCGGCTCGACCGGACTATCACCGCTACCGTCGAGCAGATCCGCACGACGGTCCCGGGTTCTTTCGAGAGTCTGTTCTCTTCGCCATTTTGAAATCGCCTCATGATTACCGCTCAACAGTACCTCGGGGACCTGGTAGCCACGGTACTCCCGGGGTCGCGTGTATTGGGCAAACTCAAGCAACCGGTTTCCTTGTGAAAAGGAATCCTCGACGCAACTCCGCTGATCTCCTAGCACACCCGGGACCAAACGCGCAACCGCGTCTACCAATACCATGGCGGCGACTTCACCACCACCGAGGACATAGTCTCCTATCGAGATCTCGTCGGGTTGCAGAATCTCCGTCACGCGTTGATCGAAACCCTCGTACCTTCCGCACAACAATTGCAACGACGACTCGGCCGCCAGTTCCTCAACGATCGGTTGGGTTAATCGCCTCCCCTGCGGCGTCAGCAAAATCAGCCGTCCGGACGCCGGCAGGGCGTTGCACACCGCTTCGACACATTCCACGACCGGCTCAACCTTGATCACCATCCCGGGTCCGCCCCCAAAGGGGCGATCATCGACAGACTGATGCTTGTCTTTAGTCCACCGTCGGAAATCGTGAAGGTGAACCTCAACGAGTTTTCGCTCAATGGCCTTCGCCAGAATACTCTGCCCCAGGTAGCCAGACAGAATCTCTGGAAACAACGTAAAAAGGTCGAGCCGCATCGGGCTATTTGCTCTCTGTGTTTTCTTCGCTCTCCGTCTGCTCACTGTCGCTCGAAGTTTCAACCTGGCCTACGTCACCGAGCGATTCCGACTCGGCGGCATCTGGTTCGCTCGCGGCCTCGGTGGCGGCGGCTGGTTCGCTCGCGGCCTCGGTGGCGGCGGCTGGTTCGCTCGCGGCCTCCACTGCGTCACTGGCGGGCGGCGTCTCGGCTGCGGTCTCCTCTGATTTTGGTGCGTCAGCCTGCGACGACTCCTGCTTTTCCGCCGACGCGATCCCTTCCGGCAACGGCACTTTCTGCGGTGGCGGTGCAACCGGCTTCTGGGTGGCCAAACGCTCGAGCGCTTCTTTCTGCCTGTCTAGACAGCTCCCATTGGTGCCATACTTGTCGATCAACACCTTGACCTTTTCGGTCGGCAGCGCCCCTTGGGAAATCCAATAATCGATCCGTTCGCTCTGTAGGATCGCCCGCGCATCGGTCTCGCGTACCATCGGATCGTAATATCCCAGTTCCTCGATCACTTTCCCGTCACGAGGCGAGCGCGAATCCATTGCACAGATGCGATAAAAAGGCCGATGCCGTCTACCCAGTCGTTTCATTCGAATACGAACTGCCACAAATGGTCTCCTTTGTTGTTCCTCTTGCCGTCCGCTTCCCTCGTCCGTTTTGTGCCAATGCGCCGGGCAAACGCAGCCATCGATTCAGTAGTGCAATCCCACAGTGTAGCCGACACAGCCTCGGAAAACGCCCCCCTACCTTGAAATTCGACTACGCGGACGCATCGCGGCCCTTGAGTGCGCGACGTCGTCGTCGGAGTTCTTTCTCGCGGCGTTTCTTGGCCTGCGCGCGCTCCTTGGGAGACATTCGTTTGCCGGTTCCTTTCTTGACCCGCGGCGCCTGCGCGCCAGGTTCAAACATCCCGCTCTGTTGGAGGTCCTTGACCGCTTGGATTCGAGCCAGGGGACCTTTTCCAGCCATGCTTTGCATGATCGGCGCCATGGTATCGAATTGTTTGAGAAGCTCGGTCACCTGACCGATCTCGACACCCGCGCCGCGCGCGATTCGGACCCGACGGCTGGAGTCGATCACAGTCGGTTTGCGCCGCTCTTCGGGCGTCATCGAGTCGACGATACCAACCAGTCGCTTTACATCCCCATCGGCATCCGCCTGATCCATCATGTCGGTCAAGCCACCCATTCCGGGCATCAGGCCAACCATTTTCTTCATCAAACCGGGCTGCGAAAACTTGGTCAGCACCCCTTTGAAGTCATCCAGCGAAAAGCTCCCCTCTTCCATGCGTTGCTGGAGTTGTTGCTGCTCTTTTTCATCAACGATCTGCTGCGCTGTGTGGACCAACCCCAGAATGTCACCCAGTCCGAGAATGCGCTCCGCCATTCCCTCCGGTCGAAATGGCTCGAGCGCCTCGAGTTGTTCCCCGGTGCCGATGAACTTGATCGGCACGCCGGTCACTTGCTTGACCGAGAGCAGGGCTCCGCCGCGCGCGTCACCATCCAGCTTGGTCATGATCACGCCGTCCAGCTCCAACGCCTCATTAAACGCCTGGGCGCTGTTCACGGCATCTTGGCCCGTCATGCCATCGACCACGAGAAAACATTGATCCGGACCGACCCGTTTGTCGATGCGGCTGAGTTCGTCCATCAATTCCTGGTCGATTGCCAACCGACCCGCGGTATCCAGAATGACCACATTGACATCCTGTTGGCGGGCGTGTTGGACGGCGTCCTGGCAGACTTTGACCGGGTCCTTACTCTCGCGGTTCGAGTAGACGGGAATCCCCAGCTGCTCACCGAGAACGTGCAATTGGTCGATCGCGGCCGGCCGCTGCAAGTCCGCAGCGACGAGCATGGGGCGGGCCTGGCTGTTCAACAGCAGCCGCGCTAGCTTGCCGCAGCTGGTCGTCTTTCCAGAACCCTGCAAGCCACATAGCATCACCGTGTTTACGTCGCGACGCAGCTCGAACGAAGGATCGACCGGACCGAGAATGTGGACCAACTCATCGCGGACAATGCCGACCATGTGTTCGCTGGGATCCAACGCCAGCATGACTTTCTGCCCCAAGGCCTTTTCGCCCACGGCGGCCATGAAATCCTGGACTACCTGATAGCTAACATCGGCTTCCAACAGCGACCGCTCGACGAGCCCCAGCCCGTCACGCATGTTCGCCTCGGTCAACTTGCCCTTACCGCGCAGCGTCTTGAACGCGGCAGTCAAACCGTCATTCAGGGATTCAAACATCGGTTACCCGCGCGCAAAGACNTAGGGGAAGAAGGCGNCTCGTGTGGGCATGGCACCTCGCACCCAGTTCCTGCCAGACCACAACGCTTGGAACGCGGTGCTCGATCGAGGCGCCTCGAATTGGAGGCGAGAACCATCAGTGTAGCGGATGCCGACAATTCCTGTAAATGCATCGACAATTCCTGTGAAAGTATGAGGTACCGCCGCTGCATCCGAAAAAGTGCCGTTGCCGCGCAGACAGGGCTTCGCCTACTCTGCAACCNNCGATGAGCGCCCCCCTCCGCCCCTGGCGCAAAGGACCCGACGCGATGCTCTCTGTCGTGATCCCAATTTACAACGAAGAGGAGAACATCGATCCGCTCTACACTGAATTGCGCGCGATCTTGAAGGCGATCCCACAACCGAGCGAAATGCTCTTTGTCGACGACGGTTCACGCGACCAGAGCTACCAGCGCCTGGCCGCGCTCGCAGCTCGTGATGCCGATGTCAAGATCATCCGGTTTCGCCGCAATTTTGGACAAACGGCCGCGCTCGAGGCGGGAATCCAGCTGGCTCGCGGAGAGACGATCGTAACGCTCGATGGCGACCTGCAAAACGNCCCCGCCGAGATCCCGCGGATGTTGGAAAAACTCGCGGAGGGCTACGACCTGGTCCACGGCTGGCGGAAACAGCGGCACGACGCCTGGCTGAGCCGTCGGCTGCCTTCCCAAATCGCCAATTGGCTGATCTCCCGAGTGACGCGGTTTCCGGTTCACGATCTCGGTTGCACGTTGAAAGTGATCCGCCGCGAGATCGCCCAAGAACTCGAACTATACGGCGAAATGCACCGTTTTATCCCGATTCTNGCGCACCGTCGGGGCGCGCGATGCGCCGAGATGGTGACCCGACATCGCCCCCGGCGTTTTGGGACCACGAAATATGGAATCTCTCGGACGCTGCGCGTGATCCTGGATCTGATCACCGTCAAATACCTGCTCGATTTCAGCGCCAGTCCGATGAAACTGTTCGGTGCAATCGGCCTCTGCTGTGCGGGAATCGCGGGCGTCACCGGGAGCGGTACGCTCCTGATGAAGTGGTTCGGCGCGGTCGACATGACCGGCAATCCGCTGCTGTTGTTCACCGCGCTGCTGGTCGTGGTCGGAATCCAGTTCCTGAGCCTCGGACTGCTCGGAGAAGTCGCGGCGCGAACTTATTTTGGCAGCCAGGGAAAACGGGACTACGCAATTCGCGACGTGACGAANCTTGCTCCGCAGATCGCCCCCGCGAGCCACCCGGTGCCGGCCGCCACCGAGCACCATCGCCGGGCCGCCTGATCNGTGCCCCCCTTCCTGCGCGACCGGGGCTCCCGAACCCTTGTCGGCACACCGCCAAAGCGGTAGGATGCGCAATTCGGTGTCGGTTTTCGATTCGGCCGGTGGTGGAGTAGATCGGTGGCTACAAATAAAACGTACATGGCCAAACAGGGCAGCGTCGAGAGACACTGGTGGCTGGTCGACGCCACGGACAAGGTGGTCGGCCGCCTGGCCTCGCAGGTGGCGGTGGTCCTGATGGGAAAACACCGTCCGACCTATACTCCCCATGTCGACACGGGCGACTTCGTGGTGATCACGAACGCCGAGAAAGTCGTCTTTTCCGGCAACAAGTGGGNACAAAAGACCTACACCTGGTACACCGGTTACCCGGGTCTGCGATCGGAAACCGCCGAGCGGCGCCGGCAACGGAAACCGGAGCAAATCCTGCGGGAGTCGATTCGCCGGATGCTCCCCAAGAACAAAATCGGTCGACAGATGCTGGCAAAGTTGAAAATCTACGCCGGCCCTGACCATCCTCATCAGGCACAGGCGCCACAGCCCAAAGAACTAACGCTCAAATAAACGAAGGTAGGCGAACCGATGTTCGTGGGAAAAAAAGACAAAATCAACGGCGACGCGCTGGGTACCGGCCGGCGAAAGTCGTCGGTCGCGCGGGTGCGGATGCNCGCGGGCAGTGGCAAGATCACCGTCAATAAACGCCCCCTCGAGGAGTACTTCACCCTCGATGACCAACGCAAGTCGATCCTTGAAGTCTTGGATTCGGTAGGTCATCGCGAGGACACCGACATCCTTATCCAGGTCAACGGGGGCGGTGGAACGGGTCAGTCGGGGGCATGCCGCATGGGGATCGCCCGGGCCTTGATCGGTTATGACGAACAGACATTTGCGACGCTGCGCGACGGTGGGTTCCTGACCCGAGATTCGCGCATGAAAGAACGCAAGAAACCCGGTTTGCGCGGCGCTCGACGCGGTACCCAGTTCTCCAAACGCTAGTCTCCAAACGCTAGTCTCCAAACGCTAGTCTCCAAACGCTAGTCTCCAAACGCACGAGCTGGCAAAAGGAGCGAACCGCAGCGGTTATTGCGCCCGTTTCACGCGGCGGTATTTTTCCCGGTACTTGCGCCACAGTTTCTTGTGGCGATCCGACAGCTGCACCCGCCGCCCCTGCACGTAAGCGATCTGTACCTTGGTCGCGGTCAGCAACGGATCGCCGTTGGCCACGAACAGTGTGGCGTCTTTGCCCTTTTCCAGCGAACCCACGCGATCGGCAATCCCCAGAATCTGCGCCGGGGAAAGCGTAATCGCTTTCAACGCTTCGTCTCGGGGCAGGCCGTAGGCGGCCGCGGTGGCCGCGTGGTAGGGCAGATTGCGAACGTTCGCGGCACCGAATCGACCGGATCCGGAAATACAGAACTTGACTCCGGCCTGTCGCAGTCGCTCGGGCAGCGTATAGGGCGCATCGTAATCATCGTCGCGGCGACGGGGTAACCGATAGACGTTACCAACGATCACGGGCACGTGGTGTGCCACCAATAGCGCCGCGCAATGCACCGCGTCGTAACCTCCGTAGACGATCACGTCGACCTTGTTGCGCACCGCAAATGCGACCGCGGCTTGAATCTGCTGCAGTTCATTCGCAGAGACAATCAGCGGCAACTTCCCGGCCACGACCGGTTGCATCGCCTCCCAGCGGATATCGAACGGCTGTTCACCAGCGGCCTGCCGCGCACGTTGATAGGCACGCGCATCGTCAAATGCCTGTTGCAGATTCCGCAGCGCCTGTTCGGTCTGATTGATCCGGGCAGCTGGCGGCTTTTCAACCCACCAGTCGCTCACCGGAGACATACTGGGCCAATTGACGTGCAAACCAACTTCCGCTTGGAGTGTCAAGTCTTCGTACGTCCAGCCGTCGAGTTGAAGCACCGCGGCCTTGCCGGCAATCAGACCACCGGTTGGCACGGTTGCGACCAGGAGCACCCCGTTGCTCCGCGTCACGGGAATCAACTCACTGTCCGGATTGACCGCCACGTGGGCCCGTACGTTTGGATTGAGCTGGCCTGTCTCTGCGTGGTCGACGCTCGCTCGGACTCGATTGACTTCCACCAGGCCCAGATTTGTAAATGCATCGCACATCCCCGGGAACACGTGTTTACCCGACACGTCGATGACTTCGGTGCCCTCCGGAATGGGCCGACGGCGCCCCACGTAGGTGATCTTCCCACGACGAAACAGGACCACGCCTTCTTTGATCGCGGGCCCCGACACTGGATGCACGGTCCCGCCCACTAGGGCAATCGGTGACGACTGCGGCGCTCCGGGAATCTCTGGGGAAGCCAGCCCCGTGACCGGTAGAGACAGCCAAGCAAAAAACGCTGCAGATTGAATGAGCCGCTGAATCATGGGATCCATTTCCAATCGGATTGCAAAAACCACTGGCCTGCCGCGATCACCGTCGCACGCGGATTCGACCACTCTGTCGACGGGGCACGTCCTCAATCGCGACCGTCGCCGTGGTGGTGACGGTGGCAGAAAATATCCTCTCGAGGCCAAAGTTGTTCGTCGGTCGGTGACGACTCACCCGGCTTGAGCATCACTTCTCCTGACGCCAGGATCTTCTGGACCAATCGCGTTCGATTGCGGCGTACCGATGCCCGTCGTTGGCGATCCTCTTCTCTCGAAAAATAGCGCCGCCCCTCGATCCAGGTCTGCTCGCAGACCGACAACGTCGACAGCGGTGAATGACTCCAGACGACGAGGTCCGCGTGCTTGCCCGGTTCGAGGGATCCTACGTACTGATCGATCCGCAGTTGCCTGGCCGGGTTGAGTGTCACAAACTTCAATGCCTCCTCGGGGCGAACGCCTCCGTATTTCACGGCTTTGGCAGCCTCATGGTTCAGGTGCCGCGCCAACTCGCGATCATCGGAGTTGAACGACACCACAACTCCCGCGTTGTGCATCAGCGCACCGGCATACGGAATCGCGTCATAGACTTCAAACTTGTAGGCCCACCAGTCGGAAAACGCCGATGCCATGGCACCGTGGCGGGCCAGCGCATCGGCAACCTTGTAGCCTTCCAGGATATGCTGAAACGTACCGATCGTGATGTGGAAGTCGTCCAGCGTGCGGATCAGCGCCAGAATCTCATCTTGTCGGTAACTGTGGCAGTGAATCCAGCGCTGTGCGGCGAGTATTTCTGCGATCGCCTCGAGTTCCAGATCGCGTCGGGGGGGAATCCCCTGTCGCCCCTGACGCCAATCGCGCCACCGCTGTTGATAATCACTAGCAGCCGCAAAGGCATCTCGAATAATCTGCTCGACACCCATCCGTGTCTGGGGATAACGGGTCGTAAAATTGTCACCCCAATTACTTTGTTTGACGTTTTCGCCCAGAGCAAACTTGATTCCCGCTGGCGCTTCGACAAACTTCATGGCTTCCGGCAAAGCGCCCCAGCGCAGTTTGATGACCCGATTCTGCCCTCCGATGGGATTGGCCGACCCGTGG
>PADE01000135.1 GCA_002702965.1 Planctomycetaceae bacterium | reverse complement strand
GCCGAGATCGCCGAGGCCGACCGCCTCTATGTCGAGGTTGTGGAGGTTACAGAGAATGTCCACAACATGGAGTCCCAGATCGCGTCGATCGGGAGTGGGCAACTCGGCACCGATCCCCGAGTTGTGAAGCACGTCGCCTGCCACATAGTCCATCACAAAAAATGGTGCGTCGTTGACTTCGGTCTCGCGGCACAGGCCCCAGGTTTTGGGAACCGGAACCGGCGACTTCCCGAGCGCCGAAATAATCTTGTGTTCGCGCCCCATGTCGTGAGCGCTCTCGAGCACGTGTCCCAGCGGTGGACGTCGTAACACGACGACTCGCCCCGAAGCGTCCTGGCAGGAGTAAGTGAGGTTCGAATGTCCTCCGGCAAGCAATGTGAACTCGATCGGTGGCGCGACGTGGGGCACCTGTTCGATCAGCCAGGCGGTAACGGAGGCGGCGTTGATTCCTTCGATCATGGTGTTTCTTCTGCTGCCAGGAATCGCCTGACACGATCGACGAACGGATCCAATTGGTCGTGATGGACCCAGTGTCCTGCGCTGGGAAAGGCTTCGTGTTCCAGATGACAATCAAACCAATCCGCTCGGCCGTCACCGGTTGGGTCGGTAGCCCAAGACTCCAGTCCGCGGACCAGGAGCGTGGGGCAGGTGATGCGTCCAAACATGCCCCAATGTCGGTCGTAAGCGACTCCAATCGGTGAAAACACCCGTACGTAGTTGTCGAACTTCCAGCTGTACGTTCCGTCTTCGTTTTGGTTGGTACCATGGATTGTCAAATGTCGCGCTTGCTGTTGGGACAAATGCGGATTCTCTGATTGCATCCGATGGAAGGCGTCTTCGAGAGTTGGATAGCGACGCGGAATGCGTCCCGACAATTTGCGTATTTCGTCGAACAGGCCGTGTAGTTTTTGCTCGGTAGGCTGTTGCTCTCGTTCCAGCGCTTTGGCGGGGGGTGGCCCGAGACCTTCGATGCAGACCAACTTGGTGACGCTCTCCGGATAGAGCGCGCTGTACTGCAGCGCGATCGCGCTTCCTAGCGAGTGACCGATCACCGTCGCTGGGGTCATGTGTTTTTGATGTAACAGCTGAGTAATGTCGTGGACGTAGTCGGTGAGGTTGTAGACACCACCGATCATCCACTGGCTGTCGCCATGACCGCGCAGATCGGGCGCGATGATGTGGTAATCGTCACGGAATCGTGCGGCCACCCAATCCCAGTTGCGGCAGTGATCGCGGGTCCCGTGGATGAGGATCATGGGTGGCGCCGTGGTGTTGCCCCAATCGACGTAATGCAGGCGCAGCCGCTGGGAAAAATAACTGTGCGAAGTTGGTCCTTGCATCAATTCTGCCTGTCGTCAGACGATCCGACCTGTCGTGGATTACTCGCACCCGGCTCGCCGAGTCGACCCGCCGGGTTCCGCAAGAGATCGGCGAATTGGTCTCGCAGCGATCGTTTTTGGATCTTCCCCGTATTGTTCTTGGGTAACTCATCCAAGAAGACCACCCGCGCCGGAATCTTGAATTTGGTGACGTAACCGGACAAGTGCGATTGCAGTTCGGTCTCGGTCGCGGACGCTCCGTGTCGCAAGACGACGGCCGCCACGAGATCCTCGCCGAAGCGCTCATCGGCGACACCGAAAACGGCCGCTTCGGAGATCGCGGGATGGGCATAGATTCCCTCCTCGATTTCCTTGGGCGAGATATTCTCGGCTCCCTTGATGATCAGGTCCTTTTTGCGATCGGTGATGTAGATGTACCCGTCGGCATCGATATGTCCGATATCCCCGGTGTGCAACCAGCCGTCGATAATCGCCTCGCGGGTCGCCTGTTGTTTGTTCAAATACCCGCGCATCGTCTGCGGGCCCCGCGCACAGATTTCACCCGATTCGCCGGGGGCGAGCGGGCGGTTCTCGTTATCGAGAACGCATGCGTCGATGCCCGGCAGCGGACGGCCCACCGACCCCACGCGGTAGGGTTCGTCCGGTCGGTAGCCCGATAACGCGGCGGCGGTTTCCGAGAGACCATAACCCTGTTTGACGGTACAGTCGAACACGCGTTCAAACTCGACGCGCACCGCTTCGGGAATCGGTGCGCCTCCGGATCCGACGTTCGTCAACGAAGAAACGTCGTATCGGTCCCGGTCCGGAAAATTGAGCATATAGGTCAGCATCGTGGGGACAACCGAGAGCCGATTGACCTGTAACTCTTGGATCGCCTCGAAGACCGCTTGGGTATCCCACGCGCGCAGGATCCGGATTCGCGTACCTAACCGAAATCCCATGTTCATCACGAGCACACCGTAAATATGACTCAGCGGCAGGGACGAGACCGTCCGCACGTCCTTGATGCCTGCGAGATTCCGGTGGACCATATCGATCGACGCAACAAGGTTTTCGTGCGAAAGGATGACGCCCTTCGGATCTCCGGTCGTACCCGAGGTGTAGAGCAACATCGCCATATCGTCAGGAGCGGGCGCAAACATCGGCGTGTACGGCTCCGCGCTGTCGATCTCGTCGGCAATTTCGGTCACCCCAGGAGTCTCGGTTGGGCCGATCACGAGGATTTCGCGAATCGTTTCGATTCCCTCCGCGGCCTCCACCAGGCGGGCGGCCAGCTCGGGTGAGGTGAGTACCATCGAGGCATGCGAATCTTCCATCAGGTAGCGGACCTCACGCGCGGTCCACATCGGCGTCACCGGGATGATCACCGCGCCCAACTTCCAGGTGGCTGTAAAAGCGGCCATCACGTCTGGCGAGTTGAGCATCATCACGATCACGCGATCGCCGGGCGCGACGCCGTGAGTTTGCAACATCCGGGCGAGTTTAGAGGAGTGGTGGTACTGCTCCACATTGGTGATCGAGCGGTCGTCAAACCACAACGCAACGTACTCGCCGTACTCCTGAATGTTGTCGAGCGAGAGCTGCGCAATATTCATCGAATCCGCCGGTCTAGTCGTGTCCCGGAAACATTCGTCGGCCACTTCTAATCGAGAGAGTAACCGACCAGGTGCAACTCGACGAGTGGTCGCGGTGGCACGCGGAACCATCGCCCCGCGGGCGGCCACTAGGGGCCGTTCCCTCGGGGGCGTGTCCGGCACCGAGATCGGCCGCCGGATGGCCCACGTGCGGGTGCCGATGGCCTCGGAGAGGAGTCGTTTACACCCGCTGGCGGGCAGAGGCTTGTGGAACCCAGCGGCCGTTGTCGTCGACTCGAAACGGGTCAGGAGGACTTGAGGCCGACCCGCTCTGCGCGATACCTTGAGTTGGTTGACTTCAGTGAAAGGTGGGCAGCATGGGTACGGTAAATGGCGCAGACCTGATGGCGCAGAGCCTTAAGGCGCAGGGTGTCGACTTCATGTTTGGGATCATTGGGTTCCCGGTACAGGGGGTCGCCGCGGCGGCGCAGCGTGTGGGGATTACGTTCATCGGTATGCGGAATGAGCAATCTGCGGGTTACGCGGCACAAGCGGCCAGTTACCTCACCGGGCGCGCCCAGGCCTGCCTCGTNGTTTCGGGGCCGGGGGTGATTCACGCTTTTGCNGGGCTCGCGAACGCCAAGGAGAACTGCTGGCCGATGATATTGATCGGTGGAGCGTCACCGACGTATCAGAACGGAATGGGAGCGTTTCAGGAGGAACGGNAGACCGAACTGGCAGCGCCGTATTGCAAATTCGCGCACAACATCGAGCGGGTCGAGCGAATTCCCTATTACGTTGAACAGGCGATACGAACGTCTCTTTCCGGTCGTCCCGGTCCGGTCTATCTCGATTTCCCCGACGACATCATCCGGGGCGAAGTCGAGGAGGACCAGATCGCGCTGGCCGCGCGCGCTCCGGACCCGGCGCGCCCACAGGCTCAGCCGGACAGTATCCGCCAGGCGCTCGACGTNTTGGCTTCGGCGGAGCATCCGCTGGTTATCGTGGGGAAGGGGATGGCCTGGTCACGCGCTGAGGATGCGGTTCGGCAGTTCATGCGACGCACCCAGTTACCGTTCCTCGCTTCCCCGATGGGGAAAGGGGTCATGCCGGATGACGATCCGTTGTCGGTGGGAGCTGCCCGCAGTACGGCGCTGCGCGAGGCGGACGTCGTGTTTTTGATGGGAGCGCGCTTGAATTGGATCATGCACTTCGGTCTGCCGCCACGATTTAAGGCCGGGGTCCGCATCATCCAACTCGACATCGAGCAGGAAGAAATCGGCCGCAACGTGCCAACCGAGGTGTCGTTGGTGGGAGATGGGCAAGCCATCGTTGCGCAACTAAACCGAGCCCTAGACGACGATCCCTGGACCTATCCAGCNGAGACCGCGTGGCGTGGCGTGTTGGCTGAAAAGGCGCAAGCCAATGCCGAATCGGTCAAGTCGATGCTCGACGACGAGTCGTCCCCGATGAACTACTACCGCGCGTACCGCGATATTGTCGACTGGTTGCCCGCCGATGCGATCATCATTGGTGAAGGCGCCAATACGATGGACATCGGTCGCACCCTGATGCCCAACCGCGACCCGCGGAACCGGCTCGACGCCGGTACCTACGGCACCATGGGCATCGGTCTGGGGTTTGCCATCGCCGCGGCCGTGACCAACCCCGACAGGCCGGTCGTGTCGGTCCAAGGGGACAGCGCCTTCGGATTCTCTGGCATGGAGATCGAGACGATGGCACGCTACCACCTGCCGGTGAAGATGGTCATCCTGAACAATGGTGGGATCGGTCGCGGAGTGGGACCACTCGCGAGCGGAGATGCGGTCCCGCCGGGGATTCTGACTTACGGCGCGCGATACGAAGGGATGCTCGACGCGTTGGGCGGCAAAGGTCTTTATGTCGAGGATCCGGCTGATCTGCGCGGCGCTCTCGACGAGGCGATGGCGTTCGACGGCCCGGCGTTGGTCAACGTATTGCTCGACCCGAAAGCGGGACGCAAGCCACAGCAGTTTGGCTGGTTGACGACCTGAATGACCGTGCCGGACTCCCAGTCTCCCGCAGAACCGAAGCAGACCGCGGCGCTGGTGACTCCCCATCGTCGCGGTGGACGGTTCAGCGGTCCGTGGCAAATACGGGATCGCTGGATCGCGGATTTGACGGCGCGCGGGGTGCACCAGCGCTGGATTCTGCTGGCCGGACTCGCCGGGATGTTCGCCTCAAACTTTACCTTCACGGTGCTGGCGGTCTCGCTCAAACGCATCGCGGACGAACTCGGTGCGCGCGAAACGACAATGGCCTGGGTGGTCATGGCGCCGATTCTATTCTCGGCGGTCGCGCTGCCGGTGCTCGGTAAGGCGGGTGACCTATACGGTCACCGGCGGATCTTTCTACTCGGGTCTCTGATCGCGACGCTGCTTTCGTTTGTGACCGCGGCTGCCTGGGACGCGATGTCGTTAATCGGACTGCGGGTGGCCGCGTCGATCGTGGGCGCGGCATCGGGACCCAGCTCGATGGCCTTAATCTTTAGTGCGTACAACCCTCAGCAGCGGACGCGCGCCATGGGGTGGTGGTCGATGATGGGCGCCGGCGCGCCGGCACTGGGTTTGATCGCCGGTGGCCCGATGGTCGAATTNATGGGTTGGCGGGTACTGTTCATCGTTCAGGGTGTGTTTGCACTGGGCGCGCTCACCTTTGCATGGTTTATTCTGGTCGAGACCAAGCGGCAGCGGGTGCGGTTCGACGTGTGGGGATCGCTACTCCTGGCCGGCAGTGCGGGATGCACGATGTTCTCGCTCGGTCGCGTCGGTGAACTGGGGTTGGGGTCTGCTTGGATTTGGGCTGGCGGAGTCCTCGGCGGTCTGTTCCTGGCCTCCTTTGTGGTTGTCGAGCAGAGAGCCGCCGAGCCATTGCTTCCCTTGGGTTTTTTCACCCGGTGGAACTTTTCCGCACCGATCCTGGCCGGCGCGCTGCAAAGTGGCGCCTACATGGGCGCGTTTGTGCTGGCGCCGTTCCTGTTGCAAAACGTATTTGGGATGAACGTGGCGGCGGCNTCGTTGTTCATGGTGCTCCGCACGCTGACATTGACCGTNACATCGCCGGTGGGAGGCGCCCTGGGATCGCGTCTTGGAAACCGTCCGGTTGCGATCGTCGGTACGGGGACGATTGCCTGCTCGATGGCGGTGCTGGGGATCGGCGCGGCGCATACCTGGATTGTTGTGGTCGGCGCGGGCCTGGTGTTGCAGGGCATCGGACAGGGATTATGTAATCCGTCGTTGACCGCCGCCGTGGCCGGGGCGGTACCCCAGGAGAGCCTGGGGATTGCGACGGCCGCCAACCGCCTCGTNCACCAGGTCGGCACGGCATTTGGAATCGCACTCTTAACGGGTATTTACGGCAGCCCGTACGGCTCCCAGGCGGCGTTCTTCGCGGGTGGCGCNATGGCCCTCCTCGCAGTACTGGCCGCGGCGGCCATGCGGCGCGAAGGGCCGCCGCGGCGGATGGTTGGGCGGTCCNACAGATCGCCNGTGGAATTGCTTGAAACGAATTGAACGAACCCCGGGGATGGACCTATCATGAAACAGGCTGTGAGGCACATCGACGCGTCTCCCGGCGCCGCCGTGGGCAGCAGATGACCGCAGCGCAAACCTCGATAGAAGGACCACCGCGATGAGTGACTCCGGCGGCAGCCCGCTTGGTTCGACTCCTGTCAGTCCGTCGGACGGCCCCGTCGCCGTCACCGGTAGCGCCGGTTATATCGGTAGCCATATCGTNCACAACCTGGTGCGGAACGGCTATACGGTCCGCGCCTGTGTCCGCGACAGTGGGAACTACTCGAGTACGGCGCACCTGGTTGCCATGACCCACAGCGGGCCAGGAACCGTAACGCTTCACGCGGCGGACATGACGATCCCCGGGGCCTACGACGCCGCCTTTGCCGGCTGCTGTTGCGTATTCCATGCGGCCGCGGAGATGGGCAATCTCGCGGGCTCGACGCCGTTGAAGGTCTATGAGGGCGGGTTGGAGGCCACCAGGTTGGTCGTAGATTCCATCAAGAAAGCCGCGACCGTGAGACGCTTGGTTTACACCAGTTCGTTCGCCGCAGTGGGGCATCCGGCGGAGGAAGGTCACGTTCATACCGAGGACTGTTGGGCGGACATGAATCAGGAAATGCGCCGTGAGGGTGCTGAGTGGGACATGGCAGTGGTCCCGAAGAATCGAGAAATCGCGTACGCGATGACCAAAGTCAACGCGGAGCGGTACGTATACGAACAGGCGACAGAGCATGGATTTGCGGCCTTTGGCGTTTGTCCCTGCCATGTCATCGGGCCCCTGTTGAGCGCNTCCCATCAACGGCCGTGGTGTTGGCAGACNCGGATCGGCGACATGCTGGAGGGTTACGGCCACCGCCGCATGTTCTGGAACATCGTCGATGTCCGNGACGTGGCCGAGGCGCAACGCCTGATTGCCGAGTGCCCCGACAACCGCAGCGGTGAACGCTACAATCTGGTGGCCACCGACGAGAGCGGAATGATCACACAGACCGATCTCCAGGCGATCATGCGCCGGCTCTATCCGGGCATCGGAATCGGTGGCATTTACCGGGAGGGCAATTGGCGGCGAAGCCCGCTGGCCGTGTTGCAAAAAGCGACAACGCAGCTCGGGCTAAAGCCCCACACGGTTGAACAGGCGATCAGGGATAATGGCGACTCGCTCCTCATGTGGGGCCTGGTACAGCCTCGTCTGGGTGAGGACAATTGGCAGCGCGAGGACAATGACCTCGGTATCGCGTCCAAATGGAGTCCCTACCCCTACCCGGCGCTCGACCCCGCGATCAAGCAGAAGCTCGAGTCCGAGGGAGCGAGTTGACNGGGGATCCCATCATTCGTCGCGACGTTTACGCTATCACTCGAACTCTGCCACTTNAAAGGTACCCCCGATGTCGCACCACCCACCCACCCGCCGGCAGCTGCTCTTGGCAGGCGCTTTGGCAACGAGTAGCGGCTCCGCGTTTGGCTTCACGCGCACCGCGACGGCGACAACCGACGAGTCCAAATGGATCACACAACTGGCGACGTTCAGTATCCAAGAGGGCAAGGAAAAGATCGCCGTCGAATTGCTCCGCACACTCACCAAGGCGGTGGAGGAGAAAGAACCGGGGGTCCTGGCGTACGTCGCGAACCGTTACCAACAAGATCCCAGCAAAGTGGTGTTCTACGAGGTCTTTGACTCTCCGGAAACGCTCAAGACCCACGGCGCCGCGCCTCACCTCGGCGCATTTGGTCAGCGGTTTGCGGAGGTGTTCAAAGGTCCGGTCGAGATCAGCAAACTGAATAAAGTCGGCGGCTTCACCCGTCCGCCGAAACCGGGCAAGGGTTCNAAATAGGATGTACCCGGGGGTCGCCTTTCGTGGACTTTACTCTCGATCCCNCCCAGGAGGCGATGACCAAAGCTGTCGCGGCATCCTGCAGCCGGTTCGACGACGACTACTGGTACGCGCGCGACCAATCGGGTGTGTTTCCGGACGACTTCTTCGCGGCGATGGCCGAGGCGGGGGTGCTCGGCATCGCGCTACCCGAGCAGTACGGAGGTGCCGGCTTGGGTGTCGTCGAGGCGGCGCTCGTGATGCACGAGATCGCGCGGTCAGCGGGCGCGCAGAGCGCCGCCTCAGCGGTGCACATCAACATCTTTGGACCGAGCCCGATTGTGCGATTCGGGACCGAGGAGCAACGGCAGCGGTGGCTGCCACGATTAATCGAGGGACGTGACAAAACGTGTTTTGGCGTTACCGAGCCCGACGCCGGTTTGAATACCGCCCAGATCACGACCACAGCGGAACGCGACGGTGACCACTACGTGGTGTTTGGCAAAAAGATCTGGACNTCGACTGCGCAGGTCGCCGACAAAGTCATGTTGCTCGTTCGCACCACGCCGCTGGAACAGGTGGCCAAAAAGACCCACGGCCTGACGCTGTTTTACACCGATCTCGACCGCACNTACGCTGNCGTGCGCAGAATCGCCAAGATGGGACGCGCGGCGGTTGATTCGAACGAGGTCTTTTACGACCATATGCCGGTCCCGGTGGCCGACCGGATCGGTGAGGAGGGGCGCGGTTTTGAGTACGCGCTGGCCAGCCTCAATGCGGAGCGTGTCTTGATCGGGATGGAAGCGGTAGGCATCGGCCGCAACGCGCTGGCGCGAGCCAGCAAGTACGCCCGTGAGCGAGTCGTGTTTGATCGTCCGATCGGTCAAAATCAGGGGATCTAGCACCCGCTTGCCGAAAGCTGGATGGAGCTGGAAGCGGCCTATCTGATGGGTCTNCACGCCGCCCATCGCTACGACCAGGGAATGCCCTGTGGCGCGCAGGCCAATGCCGCCAAATATCTGGGCGCCGAGGCCGGCTACCGCGCCTGTGAACGCGCCTGTGAACGCGCTGTGCTCACCCACGGTGGGATGGGCTACGCCAAAGAGTATCACGTGGAGCGGCTGTTTCGAGAGGTGATGATTGCGCGGCTGGCACCGGTCAGCCAGCACCTGATCCTTTGCCACCTGGCGGAGAAAGTCCTAGGTCTGCCCAAAAGTTATTAGTGACGGCGGGGCTGCCCAGAAGCGGCGTATGGGGGAACTCCGTGGTGCTCCCAGCGCGCGTCCACGAGGCTGCCCGGGTGTATTAGATCGACTATAGTGGCTGTCTCGCAGCGTGTCCGGCGGGCGCTTTGCAAAATCCGCCGCAGCCCGGTGTCGGCGGTCGCCGCCGGCGACCGGAGGCCGGCTGGTATGCCGGGTCATCCGGTGTAGTGCGAGCGACGTTTTGGCGGCGCGCGGTGACCGACCACACCCCCAATGGCTCCACACGAGGAGGCGAACGAGATGGGCGAGTTCAGTAGCGTGGTCAAAGAGGACCATTTGATGCTCATCACGATCGAGCGGCCCGATCGTTTGAACGCGTTGCACCCCCCGGGCAATGTGGAACTCGGCGAGGTGTTCGATGACTTCGCCGCAGATCCCGCTATGTGGGTCGCCATTATTACCGGTCGCGGCCGTGGCTTTTGTGCTGGGAATGACTTGCGTTATCAGGCCGAGGGTGGCGAGCGGATCGCGATGCCGTGGGGGTTTGGTGGTTTGACATCCCGTTTCGATCTAACCAAACCGGTGATTGCCGCAGTCAACGGCGTCGCCATGGGTGGCGGGTTTGAGATCGCGCTCGCCTGTGATCTGATTATCGCGTCAGACAAAGCGGTGTTCGCGTTGCCCGAACCCAAAGTCGGGCTGGCGGCACTTGCCGGAGGCTTGAATCGCCTGCCGCGTCAAATTGGTGTGAAACGTGCGCTGGGGATGATTCTGACCGGCCGGCATGTCGCAGCCGAGGAGGGTCTGGCGCTCGGCTTTGTCAACGAGGTGGTGCCGCACGATCGTTTAATCGAGTCGGCGCGGAGCTGCGCCGACTCGATCTGCCAGGGCGCTCCACTGTCGATTCGTGCAAGCAAAGACGTGGTTTACCGAAGCCTCGACTGCGCATCGCTCGAGGAGTCGATGCAGAGGGAGTACGAATCGGTGCGCGCGATGCGGAACAGCGAAGACTTTGTCGAGGGTCCACGCGCGTTTGCCGAAAAACGTCCACCGAACTGGCAGGGAAAGTAAAGGAAAGCGTCATGGCGACAAGCGAACAGACCTTATATGACGTGCGCGACGGTGGTGCCTGGATTACGCTTAACCGACCGGAGAAACGCAATGCGTTGTCTCCCACGTTGATCACGGAAACGTACGAACACATTTTGGCGGCGAACGAAGACGGCGGCGTCCGCTGTGTGGTGATTACCGGGGCTCCACCCGCGTTTTGTGCGGGCGCCGACCTCAAGGCCAAACGGGGTCGCGAAACGGGTGGACGGGCTGTCCCCTATCCAGAATTACTAGCGCAGATTCAGGATAACCCCAAACCGGTGATCGCCGCGATCAACGGCGCGGCGTTTGCGGGTGGGTTGGGGATCGTGGGCGCGGTCGACATCTCGATCGCTGTCGACGAGGTGAAGTTCAGTTTCAGTGAAGTTCGTATTGGGGTGATTCCGGCGGTGATCTCGGTCGTTT
>PADE01000134.1 GCA_002702965.1 Planctomycetaceae bacterium | reverse complement strand
GACGGTCGGGAGGAGACTGGCGGCGACTCGCAGGTCGCTTTCAGTTCACGGATATCCTTGTTTTGTCCGATTGGCAACTTCAACTTCCGCTGATTTGTGAGAACGAGAAGTACAAGCTATTCGGTATTCTGGAAGCGTCTCAGCCGACGACGGTTAGGTCAACAGACTCCGTGCTGCCAGGCGTGGTTGATGGGTCAACGGTCGCAGAACGTCACGCTTCGGCGCAGGCGACCCAATGACGGTCTGCGTCAAGCCAACGTTATCGCTGCGAAGTCAGCGATTTCTAGGGTGGCCATTCTCCGGATTCCGAGAAGTACCACGGTTGCCCGTCGCAAGCTGTCCCGCCCTCTCACCGCGGCTGCGGGGGGTGAGCGCGGACCGCTTCTTCATTGATCTCGGTACCCCAGCCGGGGCCTGTCGGTAGCAGCAGGTGACCCTCTTCGATGCGGGGTAGCTCGGTCACCAGGTCGTCGTGCCAGGGGACCGTGTCGGGGTCGGTCTCCATGATCCGGAAATGGGGCACGATCGCCGATAGGTGCGCGCTGATCATCGTCGCCAGATGCCCATAAAAATTGTGGGGGGCGACGTTGACCTCGTAGCTGTCCGCCATGCTGGCGATTTTCAGCCCCTCCGCCAAGCCGTTCCAGGGCGTGTCGATGATCGCCACGTCCATCGCTTCGGCGTCAAAATAGGGCCGGTAATCCCGCCGCCCGAACAGGCATTCGCCGGAGGCGATCGGAATCGTCGTCCCCTGCCGGATATAGGACAGCGCTTGCGGACTACGGGTGTCGATTTCGACCCACAGGATGTCGTAGGGCTCCATCGCCCGGGCCACCTTCAAAAACCCCTCGGTTTTGAAGTTGAAGTTCAAGTCGACCAGGATGTCGACGTCGGGACCGGCCCCCTCTCGCAGCGCCTCCAGTTGCGCCGCCATCGCCCGCAACACCTCGCGTTCGGCATTCAGCTCGGGAAATCCGTCACCGCGCGAAAAGCCAGGTGAGTGCAGACGGGGTGGATCGTCGAGTAGGAAGACGTTCGTCTTGAGCGCGGTGTAACCCGCCGCTACCACCTCGCGGCCCAGGTCGGCCACGTCCGCCAGCGAGCGGACGGGCGGGATCTGCATCGCTTCCGGCCAGGCCAACCGATAGGTCCCGCAGTGGGACCAGTACAGCCGGATCCGCTCTCGGACCGGGCCCCCGAACAGCTGGTAGACGGGGATCCCCAGCGCTTTGGCTTTGACGTCCAGCAGCGCGTTCTCGATGGCGCCGATCGCCTGCTGCACGGCGCCACCGCTGGCCTGACGGCGGACGGCGTACAGCTCGGCGACGCGGGCCTCGTAGGGGCGCGGGTCCTGTCCGATCAACAGCGGCGCGAGATTCTCGATCAGGCTGGTGACCCCCATTCCGCCGAAGGACTCGTTGTATTCGCTCCAGCCGACGAGGCCCTCGTCGGTCGAGATTTTGAGAAAGTCCAGGTTGCGGAATCCTCCGTCGGCGTGCAGACAGTCCAGGCGGGTGATTTTCATCGAGAGTTTCCTTTGGTCCAGCGGCTGCGAGTAGCGGGCCCCGGCGCGCAGCTCGGCGAGCGATCCCGGGATGGTCCGGTGGTGGGACCGAGACGGGTGAACGGGGCGCGCGGCTGTATCGTACGCCCCCGCGGCACCGGGGGGGAGTAGTGTGCGCGCAGTGGAGATCGCAGTGGAGATCGCAGGGGAAACTGCAGTGGAGATTGCGGACCGGGGGTGGGCGTTGTATCAAGAGCAGTGACTGGATGCTCCCGGTATCTTTTCGGCAACTCTGAAAGAGGAAACATGCGCTTCCCACGACGACTGGCACCGNTGCTNCTGCTGATTTGGGGATTGTCACGCTGCGTTGCTCAGCAGCCGCCCACCGACTACAGGCTCAACGACCCGCAGCTGCGAGCGGTCTTGATCGACCGCTCGCCGGGCGAGTCATTTCTCTCGATGCGCGCCGACGCCACGGGCCGTCTGTTTGTGGGGGGCCGAGAGGGGCTGTTTGTCTACGAACCGGCCGCCCGTGGTCGGGGCGGTTACGGTCCCCGCCAGGAGTTGTACCGGTTTCCCAAGGACTCGTGGGTCTACGACATCGAGATCCGCGGTCACGATCTATACGTCCTGACGCTGTCGGCGCTCTACCTGTTTCCCGACGGCGTTGTCCGNCGCGACAATCTCCAGCCGCGACGGCTGCTNTGGGGACCGCCNGATTGGCATGTGCATCAGGCATTTCATGGTCTGGCNTGGGGCCCCGAGGGAGATCTNTACATCTCGATGGGGGACCTGCTGGTCTTCTACGGTGACTTCCAGCGCGCGGACCACTGGGGCCACTGGACGATGTTCAGCCAGCCGCCGGGGACGCGCACGCCGTACACCGGCGTCGGTGGNGTNTTNCGCTGTCGGCCGGACGGTAGCCGTCTGCAGGTGGTCGCCGGCGGNACCCGCAATAGTTGCGGCCTGGTCTTCGACACGCGCTGGAATCTGTTTACCAACGACAACGACCACGAAGGCCTGCCGACCGAGTACGTGCCGGGTCGCATTTTGCACGTGACCCCGCATGCCGATTTCGGTTGGCCGCGCGGCTGGATGGTCCGCAAAACGCCCCAGCGCGCGGATCTGTTGGAGACGGTCTCGCCCGATATGGGGCGGGCCGTCCCCGTCGGGCAGACCTACTACGACGAGGCGTACCTGCCCGCGCGGTATCGCCACAACCTGTTGGTCGCCCGCTGGGGGAGTCGGGCCGTGACGCGTTACCCGCTGGCNCGCCGCGGCGCCAGCTTCTCCGCCCGCGAGGAGGTGTTGCTNCAGGGTTACGGGACCACGCGACCGGTCGGTGTGGCGGTCGGTCGCGGTGGCCGTCTGTTCGTCACACTGGCCTCGATGGCGCACAACGAGGGGTCGCCGGTCTACCCCAGTGANCTGATCATGATCACCCGGGCCGATGACCCACCGGACCACCCGTTTCGCCCCATCGACCTGGTGCGCGCTGCGCCACAANCGTTGGCCCGAGAATGGGCCAGCGGGTCTTCCTGGCCNGCCCGGCGGGCGCACCAGGAGCTGATCCGCCGGTTGACCCAGGGGGCNGAGCTGAGCTTCCCAGTCGAGCGGGCGACCGATGCAGCGTCTCTGCCACTGGCTGGGCACCAGTTGTGGTTGGCGGCCGCCGCGGCACTTCGCGCAGGACCGGACCCGTCGNACCAGCTGCTGGGCCGCCTGCANCGGTTGGCCGCCGCGGGCGACCGAGAGTTGGCGCTGGCCGCGGTACGGATCGCGGTCGAGTATTGGGGTCGGCACCCCCGCACCGCCGGGATTCTGGCGCAGGCCCTGGCCGCTCCCGACGCGCGGCTGCAGCACGCCGCCGTGGTCGGCCTGTTCGCCGCCGAGGGTCCTCTTCCAGAGGCGTTACTGCAGGGTCCGGCGCGGAGCGTCGATACCTATCTGCGGCAGACCTCGGCGATCTTGCTGGCCCGCCGCGCGACGCCCCAGCAACTGCTGGAGCTCGCTGGTTCCGCGGATGCGCCGACCCGCCTGGCGGGAATTCTGGCGGCGGGCTTCCGGTTGACGCTGCCCCGCCCGACGGCGCCGCTGGACCCGGCGCTGCCGTTGGCGGACTGGCCCACCGAGAACCCCTATATCGTCCCCTACGCGACGGAGACGATCGATCTGCGCAAACGCGGCCGGCTGGGGATGTTTACGACGGCGGAACACTGGGTTGCCGGGCGGCCCAGCGACGACCAGCAGCAGGCGTTTGCGCTGTTGGTCGACCGGCTGGCAGACCCCGAGGACGCGCTGCGCCTGCAGGCGGCCCATTTTTTGATGCTGGTCGGTGATCCACGGTCCACGGAGCGGGTCAAAAAGGTGCGTCAACGGAGCCAACGCGAGCGCTTGGTGCGGGCTCCGCTGAGCGGTATCTCAGAGCTGTGGATCGCCGGTCCTTTTGAGGATGGTCCGGCGGGCTTTGCTACCGTTCATCCCCCCGAGAAAGGACCGGTCGACCTGGCGGCCCGCTATCCCGGCCGCGACCAGAGTGTCGGTTGGGAAAAAATGAAACGGGGCCGGATGTTCGATTTTCGCAAGCACTACGGTCCCACCGATGGCAGTTCGGTGTACGCCTTCTTCCGTTTGGAGAGTCCGCGCCGCATGCAGGCCATGTTGCTGCCCGGATCGGACGACGGTCTGAAGATCTGGCTCAATGGCCAAACGCTGGTGACCGAGGATATGCGGCGCGGCGCCCTCCCGTTGCAGGACGTGGTCTATCTCGACCTGCAAGCGGGCAGCAATGAGATCCTCCTCCGCGTCCGCAATCAGGTCCAGCAGCACCAGCTGTATCTGCATTACCGCTCACTGGCAGGCGCGGTCACCTGGTCCCTTCCGGAACGTCTCGACGAGGCCGGGCTGGCACAACGCTTGGCGCGTGCCGCGGCGGGCAAACTGGTCCCGGTGCCGGCCGAGTTGCTGGCTGTCGACTGGGGACAGGCGGCCCAGCGAGGTGATCCGGATCGCGGTCGCAAGCTGTTCAGCGGTGAGGGCCTGGGCTGCGCCAAGTGTCACGCCACGATGGGGCAGGGTGCCGTGCAGGGCGGGCCCAGCCTGGCCGCGGCCGGCGGGCGATTGACGGTTCCCTACCTGGTCGAATCGGTGCTCTTGCCCAGCCGCAGTGTGTCGCCCGTATTTCGCGCCACTCAGATCGTGACAGCGGGGGGGAAAGTGCACCAGGGACTCGTCCTAGCCGAGACGGCCGACCGCCTGCAGCTGCTCACGCCGGCGGCCGAGCGGCTCGAGTTGCCCAAGTCAGAGATCGCCGAGCGGCGGCAGCTAACGACGTCGCCGATGCCCGCCGGGCTGGTAAAGAAGCGCGGCGAGCTGGCCGACCTGCTGGCCTTCTTGGGGACCCAGAAGCCGGCTTCCACAGGGCCCTCTGGGCGGTTGGAGGTGGTCGGCCCGACCGTTTATGGCAAGCTCCCCTCCGGGCAGCAGGTCGATGAGTACACGCTTACCAATCGCGGGGGAATGGAGGTTCGCTTGATCAACTACGGCGCCACGTTGACCTCCTTGATCACGCCCGACCGAGAGGGAAAACGGACCGACATTGTGCTTGGATACGATGACCTGGCGGGCTATCTCGGGGATCCGATTTCCTCGGGCTGTATCGTGGGCCGGTACGCCAACCGCATTGCCGGTGCCCGCTTCACGATCAATGGGAAAGCGTTTGAGCTCGACAAGAATTTTCGCGGCGGACACCATCTTCACGGCGGCGACGTCGGCTTCCAACGGCGTCTCTGGGAGGCCCACAGTTTTCGGGAACCGGACAGCGTGGGGGTCGAATTACGCTATACCAGCCCCGATGGGGAAGCCGGGTACCCNGGGCGGCTGAAGGTGGTCGTGCGGGTCGCCCTCAATCAGCAGAACGAACTCTCCTTTAGTTACCAGGCNCGGACTGACAAAGCGACGCACGTCAACCTGACCCAGCACTCGTACTTCAATTTGCGGGGGCACGACACGGGGGACGTGCTCGATCACCGCTTGCGTTTGTACTGCGACCGTTACCTGCCGGTCGATCGGGACGGTCTTCCCACCGGCCAGATCGCGTCGGTGGCTGGTACCCCGTTTGATTTTCGCCAGCCGCGATCGATTGGCTCGCAGATCCGCGAAGTCGCCGGGCTGTACGATCACCAGGTCGTCATCGCCGGGAATCCGACCGGCGTGGTTCCGCTGGCGCGGGTCAGCGAGCCGCAGTCGGGACGTGTGATGGAGATCTTCACCGACCAACCGGGGGCACAGCTCTACACCTCGATCCATCTGAGCCGTGTGGTCGGCCGAGGTGGGACGATCTACCGCAAATACGCCGGTCTGTGTTTGGAGACGCAGCACTTTCCCGATTCACCGAACCGGCCGGAGTTTCCCAGTACCCTGCTGCGACCTGGCGAGGTCTTCCGGTCACAGACGATTCATCGCTTTTCCACCGAGTGATCGCATTTCCGGTGATCGCCTGGTTTTCCAGATTTCGCCTCGTTGGTATTGTTCAGTTTCCGCGACCTCATTCTCCGAGTTCGGGGTCGCCGATGGTGGGAACCGTTCCCCCTCTGGTCGAACGGATACGCGGATGGCGGCGGACGGGGTTGATGTTGTACGGCGACCGCGGGTAAGTGGTGCGCCCGGTAGACACNTCCAGGTAGGGAGCAATGGCATGAGCCTACTCGAACGGGTTTTTGGAGATTCGCCGTTTCAGCCGCTCGTCGAGCACGCCAGGAAAGTCGATGCCTGTGTGCAGCTGGTGCGGCCCTTGATGACGGCGCTGATAGCGGAGGACTTCGCCGAGGTACACCGGTTACAGGATCGGGTATCGAAACTGGAGTTNGAGGCGGACCAGATCAAGCATCGGATTCGAGAGAACTTGCCGCGGCGGTTCTTTCTTCCGGTCTCCCGCGAGGACCTGGATCGTTACCTTCACTGCCAGGACAACATCGCCGACAGTGTCGAGGATTTCGCGGTGATCCTGATCATCCGTGAGACCCGAGTCCACCCCGACCTGGTCGACCACTTCTACGGGCTCGTCGACCAGGTGGCTCAAGTCAGCGACACCATGATGGCCGCCGCAGATGAGATGATCGAACTGGTGGAGACGTCCTTTGAAGGTGCCAAAGCCCAACGCATTCTGGACCGCATCGCGACGCTCGGGGAGGAGGAGTGGAAGGCGGACCGCTTGCAGCGCAAGCTGGCGCAACGGATGTACCAGATGGAAGATCAACTCGATCCGGTGACGCTGCTGTTCTACGAGAAGATGGTGGCGGCGCTCAGCAGTATTGCCAATGCGGCGGAGAACACGGGCGATATGCTGCGCGCGATGATCGTCAAGGGTTAGCGTGTTATTTGCAACTGGAGAAGAGGCGCCGTGAGGCGTGCGGTGACGGATCATGGACACGACTTATTGGTTCTTGGCGGGTGCGGCGTTGCTCGGCTTGTATATGGCCTGGAACATCGGCGCCAACGATGTGGCCAACTCGATGGCCGACGCGGTTGGGTCCAGGTCGATCAGCATCCGCAATGCGGTCATCGCCGCTGGNATTTGCGAATTTCTGGGAGCGGTGCTGGTCGGCTCGAGCGTGACCGACACGATCCGCAAAGGGATCATCAAACCGGACGTGGTTGCGGNCNACGTCGCGACCGGGCGGGAGTCGACCCGCGGTCCGGCTCCCGCGGNCGAACCCGGCGCCGATCCGGCACCCATCCGCAACGCCCCCCGGGGAGATGACGGAGGCTGCCAAGAAACTGGCGCTGGGCATGACCTGTGCGCTTTTCTCCGCTGCCATTTGGCTGCACGCGTCCTCCTATCTGGGGATGCCGGTCTCGACGACCCATTCGATCGTCGGCGCGGTGTCGGGGATGGGGATCGTGGCCTTTGGCCACCTGGCCATCGACTGGTGGGTGATGGCTAAGATTGTGGTCAGTTGGTTTATTTCTCCAGTTGCCGGCGGGCTGATGGCGTTCCTGTTGTTCAAGTTGATCATCCGCACGATTCTGGGTCGGGCTCAGCCGTCACGGGCGGCACTGCACTTTGCTCCGCTGTTGGTATTCTTGGTGGCCTTCGTNATGTGTCTGGGGACGTTGCACAAGGGTCTCAAACACCTCATCAAGGAAGCCGGACCCGAATTGCAGTGGATGTCCGACCATGCGATCTGGATTTCGATCGGTGNGGGTCTGGTGGCGATGATTGCTGCGCGGTTCTATCTGGCGAGGAAACTGCGGGGAGACTATCGTCTCAGTCTCGGTGANCAGCTCGAACGCGTCGAGATGGCGCTAGCGCCGATCGTGGTGCTCACCTCCTGCTGTGTGGCGTTTTCGCACGGCGCCAACGATGTGGCGAACTCGGTGGGACCGCTGGCTGCGGTGGTGGACATCGTCAACAGTGGAGAGATTCCGGAAAAAGTCCCGGTCCCTTTCTGGGTACTCTGTCTGGGAGGCATTGGAATCGTCGCCGGATTGGCGATGTACGGGTACCGGGTGATGCGGACCGTCGGGTCTCGGATTACCCAGCTGACACCTTCGCGCGGGATTGCGGCCGACCTGTCGGCCACCGCGGTGGTCCTGCTGTGCAGTCGTCTGCAACTGCCNGTCTCGACCACACACACCTTGGTGGGTGCCATTCTGGGGGTCGGACTGGCGCGGGGACTAAGTTCGGTGAACCGGACCGTGACACGTAATATTTTTGGTGGTTGGCTGCTGACGGTGCCGGCCGCCGCCGGTGTGGCGATGGTGNTGTACACGATCGCCGCACTGTGCTTTCTGTAAACGGCTTTCTGTAAACGGCTTTCTGTAAACGGCTTTCTGTAAACGGCTGCTGGTTTCAGCGAGCGGCTGTCGCCTTGAGCGGCGGCGCCAGATGGCGGACGATGTGGCGGGCGTAAATGCGGTTGCACTCGGCCGAGGGGTGACCATCCCAGGCGTTGACCCAGCGGTCGCGGTCTCCCTGCCGTCGAAAAGCGGGTTCCATGTCGACCGTTTCAAAGCCGATTTGTTGTGCGGCAGCCGTCGCCTGCCGGCACCACTTGGTGATCAACCGCAGACGGGTGTCGGGGCGGTTGAAATCTCCCCGTCCGTACCACAGCGCGACAAACAGCGGTGGCGGAAGGTCCCTTGCCCCACAGCGTTCCTTGATCGACACCAGGGCGGTGACGAACTCGTTCCAGGCGGTCGAGGAGGGCTGATAGACTCGGTCCAGGGCCACCCACCATTGGGGGACCCGTCCGGTGTTACGGAGCAGTTGATCGCCGTGGGTCTTCAGGAAACGCTGGGTGTGCGCCAGTTGCCCGCGTCCCAGTGCATCGATGCCCAGAAACAACCAGTGGTAACGCTCGAGTTCGACGGCATAACTCTGGGCGCGCGGCTGCGGGTCGTTGATGCAGAAACCGACGACCACCCGGTCGGGATCGACGCGCTCGATCAGCGCACCGAGCGTGCGGTCCTGGACGCTGGTGGGGGTGCTGGGTTGACCGAAGTTGAGGACCTCGACCCCGCGCGTGGGGAATCGCCGCTGGAGTTCCTGTTCAACCAGATTGGTATAACGTTCGTCGAGTGCCAGGCCCGCGCCCCAGGTGAAGGAGTCTCCCAGCACCATCACACGATAGCTTCCCGCCGGTTTGGGGATGCGGACCTCGCGTTCACGAAACCCCAGCCGGTTGGTGGTTACGCGATGCCCCCAGGTGACCGTTCGGTAGTCATTTTCTGGGCGCTGCGCATGGGCCCAGCGGAGTGTCAGCTCCAGGCCGGCTGCCGAGAGGGCCAGCGAACTGGCGGCGCACAGGGAGCCGGCGGCGCGGCGCTGCAGTTGGCGCAGGTCGCCGCTGGTCGCCCACAGTGCCAGCACTCCCAGCGGCGGAGTGAGCGCCAACAGNAAGCCGCTNCTACCACCGACTTGGAACAGACCCCACAGTCCGATCGCCAGCCAGCTCAGTGCGACCAGCTGGGCGATGCGGGTCTGCGCAAAGGCTGCCAATAACTGCCGCCGGGTCGACTGGCGGGTCGCCCACCAGAGGCAGGGCCAGCCAGCCAGCCAGGCGGACCACACCAACCACACGGCGGGGCTGGTGGGTGGGGCCGAGTAACCCGCCCACAGGGGCGCCAGCCCGCAGCAACTCCAAACGGCGATGGCGAGGCGATGGGACATGCGAACAGGGGGGGTGTGTGGAGCGTTGGAACGGTCTCTAGCCTACCGCGCGGCGCCCCTTTCTGTCCCCGCCAGTGGCCTGCCAGTGGCCCGCCATCAACTGGGNCGGGTGGCGGCGTTGTGACGGATTGGTAGTGCATACTATAATCAGGCCCGCTGAGAACGGGTGCCAACGGTTTGCGACGGGGGTGTTTACGAGCGCACGATTACGAGCGCACAATTACGAGCGCACGATTACGAGCGCACGATAAGGTGTCCTGATGTTCACGATGCTGGGTAGCGCGAGACGCTGTTGCGATGGGATCACCCGCCGTGAGACACTCAAAGTCGGCGCTTTGTCGTCGCTGGGTGGATTCGGCTTGGTCGACGCGATGCGTGCCGAAGCGGCTGCGGGGAGCACCAGCGGGCCGGCCAAAAACGTGATCATGCTGTACCTGCTGGGAGGCGCGCCGACCCAGGATATGTACGACATGAAGCCCGACGCACCGTCCGAAGTGCGCGGTGACTTCAAGCCGATCGCGACCACCGCTGCGGGGGTTGAAGTCTGCGAGCTGTTGCCGCAGACCGCCAAGTGGATGCACAAGGCGGCGGTGGTGCGGAGTGTCAACCACCGCGCGGGCTGCCATAACACGCTGCCCAGCTACACTGGCTACGAGGTGCCGCTGGACAACATCTCGACGACCAAGGCGAGCTACCCCCCCAGCATGGGTTCGATTTGTGAATATTTGAACCAGGATCCCAGCTTGCCGGCGTACGTNTATCTGCCCTGTTATCTCGGCTGGGGCCAGTCGATCCGACGCCCCGGTCCCTACGCGGGATTCCTGGGAAAACGGTTCGATCCCCTGTATTCACAGTGTCGTCCCTACGTCGACAATCCACCCGACAAACCGTACCACTCGCAGGTGCTGCGCGGTGAGCCGTTCATTCCGCACAGCGAGCTCGATTCCCGCATCACGCTGGACCGCCTCGATCGCCGGCGGGGGCTCCTCACGCAAATCGACCAGCAGCGTGCCCAGCTGCACGCCAGCGAGGCCGTCCAGTCGTACGATCAGCAGAAGCAGCGTGCCTGGAATCTGTTGACGTCTTCCCAGGTCCGGCGGGCGTTTGATCTGGAGCGAGAAGACGCTGCTTTNCGCGACCGCTACGGCCGCAGTCTGTTCGGTGCCAGCGCCCTGACAGGACGCCGTCTGCTGGAGGCGGGAGTTCGCTTCGTGAACGTCACCTGGGACTGTTACTGGGAACGTTGCAAGCTGTCCTACGAGTGCTGGGATACGCACGAACGCAACACGGGTGTGCTGCGCGACTACAACCTTCCCCAGCTCGACCTGACGTACAGCGCCCTGATGGAAGACCTCGACCAGCGCGGTTTGCTGGACGAGACGTTGGTGGTGGTGATGAGTGATTTTGGTCGGACCCCGAAAATCAACAAGAAAGCGGGCCGTGACCATTGGACCCACTGTTACAGCGTCATGCTGGCAGGCGCGGGGATCCGCGGTGGGACGCTGTACGGGGCATCCGATTCCCAGGCGGCGTANGTCGCGGCCGATCCGGTCAGCACGGGTGACATCTGCGCGACGATTTTCCAGTGTTTGGGCATCGACCCAGCGCTGCGGGTTCCCGATCGGTTCGGTCGACCTGTCCCCATTACCCACGGCGGNCGCCCGATCGATGCGATCTTGGCCTNAGCCTTCCACCGCTGCCAACGGNGTCCCCGTTCGGCGTTCCCAGTCGTGATGCGGCGNGTGGACCAGCCGATGCGCCGGGCCTTTTGGACCCCGCCGCGTTGTTCCGAGNCGAGTCGCATGTCCCTTGCCACGCCTAATCTTCCGATCGTCGACTTGACGTCGCTGCGGCAGCCGGGAGTGANTCCGCAACCGACCGTCGACGCGATCCACGCGGCCTGTCGGCAATGGGGTTTTTTCTACGTGGTTGGTCACGGGGTCGACGATCGTCTGGCCCGTCGTTTGGCGGATCTGAGTCGCACCTTCTTCGCGCAACCTGCGGCGACCAAAGAGCAGCTTGGGATGGACCTCGGGGGGACCGCCTGGCGTGGCTATTTCGGAGTCGGGACCGAACTCACCCAGGGGCGCCCCGATCAGAAAGAGGGTCTTTATCTGGGGACCGAGCTCTCGGACACCGATCGGCGAGTGGTGGAGCGGGTTCCGTTTCACGGGGCGAACCTGTACCCGCCGATCGCCGGGTTTGGACAGGCGGTGGAGGATTACCTGCGGGCTTTGACGGCACTGGGCCACCTGCTGATGGAGGGGCTGGCGCTGAGCCTCGACCTGTCGCGGGACTATTTTGCAAGTCGTTATACCGCGGACCCACTGATTCTGTTTCGCATTTTTCACTACCCCCCGCTGCCGCCTACCTCGGCACCCGCGCCCGCGGGAGCNGCTTGGAGTGTTGGAGAGCACACCGATTACGGGTTCTTGACGATGCTCTGGCAGGACCAACAGGGGGGCTTGCAGGTCAAGACGCAAACGGGTTGGGTCGACGCGCCACCGATTCACGATTCGTTCGTTTGCAATCTGGGAGACATGCTCGATCGCATTACCGGGGGGCGTTACCGCTCCACACCCCACCGCGTACGGAATCGGGGCCGGCGCGGTCGATTGTCGATGCCGTTCTTTTTCGACCCGGCCTACGATGCCGAGATTCGTCCGATCGACGCCGGGCGGTGCGTCGTCGACGACGCACCGTCGCGGTGGGACGGCGCTAGCGTACACCAGTGGCAGGGCACCTACGGTGAATACCTGTTGCGCAAAGTCGCACGGGTCTTCCCACAGTTGGCAGTGGGTCAACTCCCCGCGCGGCCGCCCGAGGGGGTGTAACCGGGTCGCGGGAGGTTCCGCTGCTAGACACGGCTCGGTGCGGCGTGGTAGGAATGATCGCTACGCCACCGGTGGGTGCCCCCGGTCGCGCGGCAAAGTGGCTTCCGGGAAATCAGGGATGCGCATCGATCGAGTGGAAGTTCGCGTCGTGGCCCCCGAGGTGCAGAGATTCACCTGGTCGCACGATCTGCCCCAGCAGTACATGACCAACACCCTAGTGCGGATCGGAACCGACCAGGGGCTGGAGGGGATCGGCGGGGTTTCCAACTACACCTCACACGGTTTTGATCGCTACACGGGTGAGGCGTTGCGGCACATGGTTCCGGAGTTGATCGGCGCCGATCCGTTGCAGCGCGAGCAGATTTGGCAGGGACTCTGGCCGCGTGTGTTTCCGCTGCCTCCCCAGGCGCTGGCCGCGATCGATATTGCGCTGTGGGACCTGTATGGGAAACGGGAGGGTAAACCGATCTGGCAGCTGCTGGGTGGNGCGCGACCGCGGATCCCAGCCTACGCGAGTACCCCCCTGCTGGAGGACGTACCGGCCTATCTGCGGTTGATTGAGGAACTGCTCGAGATGGGTTTTCGGGCGGTCAAGTTCCACTGTTGGTGCCTGCCCGACAAGGACCTTGAACTGGCGCGGGCAGCGCGCAGGGAATTCCCCGCAGACCAGGTCCAGTTTATGCTCGATGCCGAGAATAATTATGACATTGAGGGAGCGACGCGGGTCGCCGCCGAGCTCGCGGCGCTCGAGTTTCGCTGGTTTGAGGCGCCCCTGATGGACTACGATCTGCCCGGGTACCGAGCCCTGACCGCACTGGAACAGGTGCCGATCATTCCGTCGGGAAACTGGATTCAGGATTTGCCGGCGTTTGAGCATGCGCTCGCGTCGAATTGCTGGACCGACGCCCGCACCGATGTAACGGTTTGTGGCGGATTCACTCCGGCCCAAAAATACCTGCAGCAGGTCGCGGCGGCCGGCAAGCGATGTGAAGTCATGTCGTGGGGCAATACGTTGATCTCGACCGCGAATCTGCATTTGATGCTGGGGACCGGCCTGTGTTCCTATTACGAACAACCGATACCCTATGAACCGTACGAGTACGGAATGCGCGATGTGATCCGCACCGCTGCGGATGGCTGTGTGACCGGGCCGACGGGTCCCGGACTGGGGGTTGAGGTGGACGAGGCGGCGATGGACGCGGCCACTTTGTTTCGCTTTGAGAGCCACGCCGTGAAACCGTAACCCGAGTCGAGGTGGTCACGCGCAATGGGGTGTGGGAAACGCGAGGGGATGGGCCATGAGTAGCCTGGAATGGTCTCTGGTGGCGATTACCAACGGCGCCATTATCGCCTTTGGATTCTGGTACAGCCGCGGCAACCGGTCGAGCGCGGACTGGTTTCTGGGCGGGCGCAGCCTTCCCTGGTGGCTGATCGGTCTGTCGATGTACGCCACCGCGATCGATTCCAGCGATCTGGTGGCCGATTCCGGGGCGACCTACACGCTCGGAATGAGTTACTTCGTCGCCAACTGGGTGGGGATCCTGGTCGGCTGG
>PADE01000133.1 GCA_002702965.1 Planctomycetaceae bacterium | reverse complement strand
TATTCGGTGTCCGACCAAATTCAGCCAACGTTATGACCAGCGTATCCTCTAACATGCCCCGAGACTTGAGATCGTCCAACAGGGTCGACATGACGTGGTCCAATTCGCTGACCAACTCCAGATGGGTTTCGAAGTTCTGTCCGTGGCTGTCCCACCAGGCGCGCGAGATCTTGACGAACGGTGTACCCGCCTCGGCTAAGCGACGCGCTACCAAGACCTGGCGCCCGAACAAAGAGGGACCGTAGCGATCGCGGATCCACTGCGGTTCGCTCGAAATATCGAACAGTTTTTCGCTGGCCATCAAGCCCCGCACGCGCGAATACGCCTCGTTGTGACTGCTCAACGCGCTCGACTCCCGGCCCGCTGCAAATCGACGGCTGACCAGTGCCCGCAGGTCCATCCGCTGCTGGTGATCCAGTTCGGAGATCGTCGCCAGACGCGACAGATTGTCTGGTTTGGTATTGGTCGTCAGGAACATGGGCATAAAACGCGCGCCTAAGAACCCGGACTGCCCCAACGCGTTTCCGCGGCCCTCGGTCGCCGTGTAGAACGAGACATAATCGGGTACCTGACTTTCTACACGCCCTAGTTCTCGAGCGCAAACCGCCCCTAGATCGGGGTACTTCACGTTGGGCTCGTCGCGCCGGCCGAGGTGCATCATCCGCGCCGCGCTTCCGTGAGATCCATCTTTCGTGTTGAGCGACCGGATAATCGCGGTGTGGTCCAAACGCTGGGCCATCTTCGGCATCAGCTCAGAGATACGCACACCGGCCAGATTAGTTGAGATCGCCGCAAAAGGCCCTCCTGTCGGTCGATTGGGTTTGGGATCCCAGGTCTCTAACTGGCTGGCACCGCCAGCCAGCCAGAGCAGAATAACGCGCTTTCCGCTATTGCGCAGTTGGTTTGCCAAGACCGGTGCGCGGAGCGCATCCAACCCTCTCATATCGGCCGCCAGACCGGCCGTCCCCAACGCGGTGCCGCCGAGAAAACGACGCCGACTCATCAGGTGTTCCGCAGATCCGCAGAAGCCGCCACCTCGTTTACGAGCCATCACACCACTCCCGAAGAAATCCGACGTTGCACGCTTTCATGATCGACCAGGTGACCTCGAAACCGTCAACTCATTAGTAGTTAAATCGACACTCACTGCTCGTCAACAGCGCCCACACCAGTTGCCGGCAAGACTCCAACTTACGATCCGCGCGGCGCGCTAGGTACTCCACCAACGACTCGATCTCCGCTTCATCCGGAGGTCGGTTGAGGACCGTCCAAACGGCCGTTTCAACAATTTCTCTGGAATTATCTATCCCTTTTAGTTTACCCACCATCGAGTCGGCCGCATCGTTGAGGAACTCCTTTTCGACGCGAACCGCATTGTTCATCAGCAGTGCTTCGGTCACACCAATCTGAAATCCGGCGTAAGGTTGCTCGATCAAACCAGCGAAATCGCGCGCCGCGTTTTCCTGCGATTCGATGTACTTTTCGACTTCTGCCGGATTGTCGGAAACGACAAAACGGTCGGGATTCAAGCTGCCAATCCGCAAGGTCGTCGCGTACTGATAACGACTTAGCGGCCGCAACGGGGCGACTGCAAACAGCCGCGCGGGCGGGCGGGCGGGCGCTGTGTAACGGCTGCTGCGGGCATAAGTGCGGCTCATTTGAAGACCCCGAATCAACCGGTTCAGGTCGTATTGATGTGTCACCAGATCCCGGGCCAGCCAAGCCAGCAGCTGAGGGTGGCTGGGAGGATTTTCCGGATGCATCTGGTCGATGGGAACGACCAGGCCGACGCCCAGAAGCCGATACCAGATCTTGTTGACAATGGCCTTGGCAAAGTAGTTGTTTTCATTAGTCCGAAGGGCCACTTCCACCAATTGAGTGCGCCGACTGAACCCGGGAACGGGGGGTGGTTGTTTCTTTTTCTTGAGTTCGTCGAGGCGGGCTTTTTCTGCCTTTTTCTCGTCGTTGGACGGCTCCTTGGAATCCGGTTCCTCGAGAACGGTGCCACTGAGAAACATCAGCGATGCCTGCCGCGACTCCCCAGCCGTGGTTTTAAACTTAACGAGACCGTATGCGCGCTCGCCCAGCAGGCCTCCATTGTCGAAGGTACGACTAAAAAACGACTTCATTCCGTAGAAGTGATCCTGTGTCCACTCCGACACGTGGGGATGGTCGTGACATTTCGCACAGCTGATGTTGACGCCAAAGAACACCACGCTCGTTTGATTGGTAAGCTTGTCCAAGTCGGCGACTCGGGTCGTGACGAATCTCAGGGCGCCGGTCTGCTGCTGGTCATCTCCGCGACCCAACAACAGCTCTCGGAATATCTGGTCCCANCGCCGCCCCTCACCAAAAGCCTGCAAGAGATAATCGCGAATGCTCTCACCACCCCCCATCAACAGGTGGTCAAACTCATTCGCCTGATGACGCACAAANCCAGGCGCGGCAAACAACCGGTCTAACAGCTCGGCGCGCCGCTGCTCGCTGGTTGATGCGATAAATCGTTGCGATTCGTGCACGGTCGGTGGCCGTCCGACTAGATCGAGCGTGATCCGTCGCACCAGTGTCGCGGGATCCGCGAGCGGGCCNGCCGCCACACCTTCNCGGGCCAATTTCGCCTCCACGTAGTGGTCGACGACGTCCTCGATCGAGCGATCGGGAGCCAGTAGGTCGTCTGCCTCCGCCCACGCCTTGGCGGACGCCAGGGCAAAGAGGGCCAAGCAAAGGGCAAACCGGCGTCTATGCATTACCGCACCTTGTGAAAATCGGCCACCGATGGAATGCCTACACCAGTCGCATCATACACGCCATAGCGGGNTTCTTCAAGTCGTCGTTACCGCGTCTAAACCCCACATTTACATAGACTTAGGATTAATCGATCGGATGCAGAGACGCGCGTTGCACGGTCCTGACCACGCGCCATTACGAGCGACTTGCAACGCAGCTGCGCGGTCCGCACCCAACTGCATCGACAGGTTCGACGGGTGGATCACTGCTGGGCGGGAACCGGATAGCCAAGCTGCTGATTGACCAGGTTCGCCAACGGCTGCCCATCAAGATACCGTTGGAGATTCGCGATGAAAAAGTCGGCCATCTGCTTCATCCGCTGCGGGGAGAGGCCTGCGCAGTGGGGAGTAATGACCAGATTGGGGACATTCCACAGCGAACTTTCCGGCGGCAGTGGCTCCCGTTCACAAACATCGATTCCCGCAGCAGCGATGTGGCCGTTCTCGAGAGCCGATACGAGGGCGGCCTCATCGACGATGCTTCCCCGCGCGATGTTGACAAGCACCGCGCTCGATTTCATCCGCGANAGACGGCCCNCATCGATCAGGTGGTGCGTTTCGCTCGTATAGGGACAGGAGACGAGCACGAAATCTGATTGTTCCAGCAGCTCGTCGATCTGATCGATGGGCCACAACGACTCCACCGATTCGGGTTTCGGCGGCTGGTGCAGATCGACGGCCAGCACGCGCATCCCAAAGGCCGCAGCAACCCGTGCGTACCTCCGACCAATACCGCCCAAACCGATGATCCCGACCGTGCTCCCGTCGAGATCGATACGGTCAATGATTTGCCAATGATGCTGTTTCTGTTGCTCCCAGTATGGGGGAACGCGACCGGCCACGGCCAGTGTCAGACACCAGGCTTGTTCCACCACTTGGGGCGCGTAAACACCACTGGCATTGGTAATCATTAAATCCCGTTTGACCAATTCCGGAACCAGAATCTTGTCGAGCCCTGCCGAGGTCGTCTGGATCCACCGCAACTGAGATGCCTCGAAGAAAACCTCGGGATCATGGAAACCGAAGAAGATCTCGGCCTCTTCCAGATCAGCTCTCAGCTGTTCAGGACTACTAACCATCACAGACGCCGCTCCCGCTGCACTGCGAATCGAAGCGATCTGTGTATCGTCAAAGCCAACCGGATCGTAAATCACAATCTTCATAGTCATAGATTACTCATTTTTTGATGCGGTCGTTTCGCGAGACTCCCGGCGAGACTTTGCTGCGCGCTCGCGCCAGCCCGTCGCGGCGCCACCGACGGTTGATCGCTTGCGAGATCATCCCAGACGGGATGCATCCCCGGGGAGGCTACCTTCCACGTCACCAGCGGCGAGGCAAGTTGACCATAATACGGCGCGTGAACGCCTGGTGGTAGCAGCCTGGTCGACCGCATTCCCAGCCCGCTGGCCGCTTTCCGCAAGATCAGCCGGGCGCGTCCGAGCCCTGGGACTGAAGGTGAATTTCGGGAATGCGCTCGGGGTCGATTTCGATGTCCGGAAAGTCCTCTTCCGCGGCGAGGATCTCGCGGCAACAGTCCTCCAATTCCCGCAACAGCTTCTCCAGATCGACGCCTTCGCGGAAAGGACGATACGGCTCGAGGTATTTTCGACTGCTGTGATAGAGTTTGCGGGCCCCGCGAATATTGCCGTTGCCGAAGTGATGCAGGCAGACGGCCACCTGAATCAAGCCTTGAAAAAAAGTGCGTGAGGGGCTCTGATCATCGGCCCACAAATCCTCCCAAGATTCATGGGCTTCGAAGAACTCACAGTCATTAAAAAAAACGACCCCCTGCAGAAACCGGGGGTCGTAAGGTGTTGTGTTCATGGCCACTCGGGGCTCCGTCACTTACTGGCCGCCACCGCCACCGCCAGCGCCACCGCCACCGCCACCGCCACCGCCGTCGTCGTCGTCGTCGACTCGCCGCTGCTCGCCGGACACGAAGTTAAAGGTAAACACTTCCGTAATCGAGGAGAAGAAGGGGATCGGTGTAATCCGCACGTACCTTCGGTCCGCCGAAATCACCGCGCTGCCGAAAAACATCGACCCTGAAGGAAGCACGGTCAGTACCGGGCGAAAACCGGATTGCCCGCGTACCCGCCGCAGACGACCATCTCGTTTCGCCAGTCTCATCTCACGCTGGTACTCTTCGGAGGCCAGCGAGTTGTCAAGATTACTGAGCATCTGGGCCGCAATGGCCCGCCCAACAGCCTCTTGATCTTGCACGACTCGCGCCAGTTGCACTTCCTCAAGCGGTTCGGCACGACGCCCCTTCTCCAGTTCAAAGGTGACTACCGCATCCCTGTCGCCAATCTCCAATTGCCGATGCAGGTGGTTCTGACCCTTGGTGCGGTAATTGGTGTAGATGTCAATCGTGACCTTGCCAGCCGTCACCTTTCCCCAAATCCGCCGAAGGAAAACCTGATACTGGCCGCCAAACGCCCGCGAGCAGACATACGTTTCCGAATAGCCACGCACTGGCGTGACACCGAGTCGCGCCGACGTGTCACCCAAGATCACGCCACCAGAAGTGGTGCGGGGGTTTCTCAGCGAACAGATCGTTCCGCCCGGTTCCTCGACCATCACGTCGATGTCTGCATCACCCGTCCAGGTGACCTTTACCACGCAGTCACGGACGAGAGCCTGGTTGAGGACGCGTTCAAATTGTGCGGCCTGCTCGGGTCGCCCGTCCGCTCGCAGTTGCTTAAGCGTCGCCATGGCAACTCGCTTGGCCTTGAGTTCGATCGCCTGATGTTCGCGCGGCCAGGCATGACTGAGAATTCCCTCACAGGCCCACCTGAGGGCATCGACATCGTTCAAACGCTGTGACGCCGCTAAGCCATGAATGTACGGTTCGTGGCGCAATGGCTGACTCGCCGACACATCCTGAAACAGTTGTAGTGCGCGCTGATCGAATCCGTTGGCCGCGAGATAGGAAGCGACCCACAACACGTCCTCTGGGGATCGGCTGAAGTCAACGGCCGACATGATCGCCCGCTCAACCTCATCCGCCGGCGCCTGCACGGTACGCATCGCCAATCCGAGCGCTTCGTACATCCAAGGCTGCGCGAATCCGTGGCGCAAAGCAGCCTGCAGGACATGGACCACCTCCTGCACCTTCACCAGAGCCGCTTTCTCCTGGTCCTTTTGCAACAAGTTCTCGGCCTGATTCATCTCCAAACGCACATTCACGCGGACCATTCGATTGATCCGGTGACGTTCTGCATCGTTGCCGGTTGCGTGCTCGGCAAAGAAGCGATTCCAGGCGTCGGAGAGCGACTCTCCCGCTTTCCGCTCTAGACGCACGGGGCTGACTTCTGCGGGCTCAGCAGCGATTTGATTGGCGACCGACGGACGCTTGATGCGAGGACGTTTGACCGGAGCAACAACGGCCTTCTTGGTTCCCAGCGAGAGGCTCTCTTCGACCGCGAACATACCGCCGCCGCCGCCACCACCCATACCACCGCCACCACCACCCATGCCGCCGCCGCCACCACCCATGCCGCCGCCACCCATACCACCGCCGCCACCACCCATACCGCCGCCACCCATACCACCGCCACCCATACCACCGCCACCACCACCACTCATAATGGGAACGACCAGGTCGCCGACCGGGTACACGCGGGTGAGCAATTCGGTCTCGGCTTTTTCCTGGGTAGTGATACTGAGCACCTCATCTTTAATCGTATAGGTCAACTCCAGGTCCCCCAGGATATTGCGCAGCGCGGCCCGCAACGAAATTCCGGTGAGGTTCTTGGTGATCGGATTGGTCGCCACGTCGAAACCAATTTCGTCGAGCGCCGTCTCGTCCAGCACAATCGGGATATCGTGTGCTTCGCTCAGGTAAGTGATGATGTTGTCGAGCGTTTCTTCGTCGAATTCAACGTTGGTCGGGTTATCCAATTCGGCCAGAATTTCCTTTTCTCGCTTACTGTCGTTTCCGACCGACACCGAGGCGTATTTCTTCCGGTTCAGTGTCAGTTCTTCCCAAATCTCTGGGTCGGGGTAGACGATCGGGGGTTCATCGGGAAACGGTACATGCGACAACTCAACCTGATACAATCCCTCCACGAACATCTTGTGCCGCAGTTCTCGTAAACGGTTCATTTCGTGAATGTGAAAAAGGAACCGGGCATTGAACTTGGCTAGAATAGCCGTCTGATTCCGGGGATTGTCTTCCAGGATCTGAGCCGCGACATCGTCTTCAGCTCGCCGGTACTGGTAGGGATCGGTCTTGGCCTCTTGCATCAGCGAATTGAACTTTTCCATCAAGTTCTTGATAATCACGCGTTTGCGAGTGAGCTCTTCGAGCATCCGTTTGCGGTCACGGGCAGCGACCTTCGCTTCCTCCGCTTGAGCGCGTTCAATTTCCCGAATGCGACCAAGGCGTTGCGCTTCGCGGATCCCGGCTTGCAACTGTTTGCGCAGTTGGGCCTTCACTTCCGGATCGACATTCGATTGGCGAATCGCCTCCAGGCTCGACTTTAGGTCTTGCGTAACGGCATCCGGTTCACGGGCCAATCGGGCCCGCGCATTCTTCAATTGCACCCTGACTTCCGCTTCCAGTTCGGCCGCTCGCAGAGAGCGGGCTTGCTCGACACTGTCGAGGAAGGCACCCTCGCGGGGGACGTCTCTGAGGTCGTCCGCCGGGGCTTTTTCCCCTTCCTGTTGGGCTTTGGTAAGCCGCAGGTCGGCGTCGCGCGGTGGCGCCGCCATCGAGGGGATCACGTTGACTAAGGAGACCATCGCTGCCAATGCCAGCAGACTGCGTTTGGACATAGCCGTCGCACTCCAAAACACGGAGGTGAAACCAAACAGGACCCCGATCCGCCGCCAGTGGCGAATTACGGCCTTGCCTCGCCCGAAAGATATGCAGCGCAGGGAAACTGCGCCGGCTAAGGTTATTGTATTTGCCGCGATTCAAGAACGCCAACGAAAAAATTAAAATTCGTCTTTAACTCGTTGCTATAGATCGTTTTCTGTTCGAATGGAAAGAAAAACGACGGCCGGGAACGCACTCATCTCTACATCCAACGGGTGGTCCCAACCGCATCGCCGAAGCAATGTCTCAATTCTCCGCATCTCGCGCTGCCGCGGAGGCGCTGCGCGCCACGACGGCAGGTTCCTTTTTTCCAGAACCGATCGTCAACCCGACTGTACTCCTCAGCTTAGGGGATTTCCGCGGGCGGCAGCAATTCCTGTACGGGCCACTGCCGTAGTGTGCGAATCAATGCCTTTCGAGCGGGCTGGGCGTAGCTCCGGGATGTTTCGGCGAGCGTCAGATCCCAGGCGCGAGACAGGGCTCTGGCGATGGCTGGGGCAATCGACGACCGGGTCGGCTGACGTGCAAAGGGACTCAGCAGAGGATCCCCGTTCGCCAACACAGCGGCGCGGCTGGTTACCCCACCGATTCGGTTCACGGCGCCCGGTCGATCGAGCACAGGCTCCTCAGCAGCCGGGGAAACTTCCGCTAAACCGGGCGCTGCGGGGGTCTCCTCAGCCAATCGGATTACCGNGCTCTGGATCGGTNCCTGCGACGTANGGGCGGTGGTTTCAGCGGTCCGCTTGCGCTGTCCTGGCGCGGTGCGGAGGGTGGGTGGCTCCGGAGGACATTCCGCCCTGGAACGAGGTCGACGCACCACGCCAACACCGGTTCCGATCGGAGCTGATTCGCCGGAGATCGACCGCTCGACCAGCCGACCCACAATCGCCGCGTCACGGGTCTTTGCAACCGCCGTAAAAACCTCTCGCTGTGTCGCAATCGGCTCTGGTGGATATTCCAGAGCACGCCTGGCGGGTGAAGGCGTTGGCTCCGTTTGCTGACCCGCGGTCGACGCCAAGTCCGACGTGCCCGGGTCTGCCGGGCGCGAATCTGCCAACGACGCGATGGTCATCACCGCCGCTACCACCGCAGGCGCCGGTGGTTCCGGGGGGACCTGCTCCGCCAATCGGCGGATCCGGTCTTGATCGAGGTGAGGGCAGACCGTGGTCACGTCTACCGCGCCGCGGATCCGTGGTGAAGCTGGCGATGATTTGGTCGCAACTGGCACGATTATCGGGCGATCAGAGAATCGATGGCGTCCAGCCGCCTCCTGCAGGCGCGAGAGTAACCCGATTCTGCGGATCACGACTTCGCGAGGTATTCCGTGCGACAACATCGCCACAGCTCGCGGATCCGCCAGGAATCGCACCGCGGCCGCGGGCGTGTCCTCTGCCTGTAGCGGGCGGGGAAGTTCGTACACGATTCGATCGTACAGAGGATCGTGTACGCTCTCCAAAGCAATCGCGGTGACGCGGGGCTGCTGCGCAGGTGGTCTGGTATCGCGCGGATCGACGCGGGACGCGACTGGCTGTGCGGGGACCGTCCTCGGGGACGCTTCCAACTGGCCGGGCAACTCGTTTACCAGTTGACTCGGGGATGTCGGATCAAGCGTTCTGTCCTGTCTGCCGATCGGACCATGGAGCGCCGTGACTTGACACCGCGCCGATTTGGCCACCCCCAGGCAAGCGACAACCAATACCATCGAGAAATTCCAAATCTGCAGCGAGCGGTTCATCGAGCCATTTCTCCGTAAACGAGCACCGAGCACAATTCAGATGCAGTTCCGCTAGCCATCACCCTGCTGGACTCACCGGGAATCTGCGCCACGAGAAGGATATCGGAATAGAGAAAACACGACCTATGAAAAAACTGGGCAATACAGGTAATACTGCGTGGGCCTATCGTGTGCGGGAAATTGCTCGAATCCTACGGTAATCCGGGTCAACTCCTCTTTTCGTTTAAGACGGCGCCCCACAGAACAGCNGGAGGGGGACCAAACAGCCCCTTTTGACATTAAACATCACTAACTTTGTCAACATAATGACAAATAGAGTTCTCTCTGGTATAAACGCCGTTTTCCGTCCGAGTCGATCTCCCCAAGTTGTTTGATGCCGTTTCCCGATTGGCTTCATCCCTGGATTGCGGTCGCCGCGAGCTTGGGCGTCTTTGTGACACTACAGCTGCGGCGCGGCGTGCCGACCGACCTTCTGTTTCTGATCGCGCTACTGGCCGTCACATTGACCGGCGTGCTCTCTCCACAAGAAGCGCTGGCCGGTTTTGCGAATCCCGCCCCGATCGCGATTGCCGGGCTATTGATGGTAGCCGCGGGATTGCGCTCCAGTGGCGCATTGGACTGGCTGGGCACACGATTACTGGGAACAGCCCACACCGAGCGCAAGGCGCTGTGGCGATTGACACCCACGCTGCTCGCCGCATCGGCATTCACACTCAATACGGCGTTAGTCGCCATGTTGATGCCCGTCGTGATCGATTGGTGCCGAAGGCACCATATCAGCCCCTCACGCCTTCTCTTGCCGCTGAGTTATCTGGTGATCCTGGGCGGGGTTTGCACGGTGATTGGCACCAGCACCACGCTCGTCGTCAACGGGATGCTGCGCGACGAACAACGGCACTTTCAGAGTGGCCGAGCGCCGATCACGGTATCGCAAAGTTCATCCGAAAAAGGTACCGCCACGGACGGTGCGAAATGGTCGGCTGCATTTCTCGAGAGAATACGTCCGATCGGACTCTTTGAGTTGGGCCGCGTCGGGTTTCCTTGTGCGTTGGCCGGAGCCTTGGTGCTTCTGGCGCTGGCACCCAGGTTGCTTCCCAACCGCACGGACATTGTGGAGCAAATGGGAGAACAGCGACGTGAGTACCTGGTGGAGATGTTGGTACAACCAACTTGCCCACTGATTGGTCAGACGGTTGAACAAGCCGGTTTGCGACACCTACCCGGACTCTTTTTGGTCGAGATCGATCGAGGGGGGGACGTACTGACGCCGGTGGCGCCCCGAGACCCAATCCTCGCCCACGACCGGCTCATCTTTACCGGGATCGTGAGCACAATCGTCGACCTGGAGAAACTTCCCGGCCTGGTTTCCGCTTCGCATCCCGCTGCGAACGATGCGATCACTCGAGAACAGAGAAGACTGACCGAAGTCGTCCTATCGCGGACCTCGCCGTTGATTAACACCACGGTCCGGGCTGCCCAATTCCGGCAACGTTACAACGCCGCGGTCATGGCCGTGCACCGTAACGGAGACCGCCTCACCAACAAGATCGGTAACATCCTCCTCGAGCCGGGTGACACACTCCTGCTGCAAACCGGCGGTGATTTTGTGCACACCTACCGCAACAGCACCGATTTTTACCTGGTCAGCAGCGTCGAGGGGACCGAGCCGAGACGCCATCACAAGCTACCGATCGCAACCGGCCTGTCGGCACTCGGCATGCTCTGGCTGATCGCCGGCGCGTGGTTGCAGAACACGCCTGTGGGTGGCCTGGCCACCCCGCCGATCGCCGCGCTGACGATCGCGGCGCTGATGGTGCTTACCCGCTGTCTGCGGATGGCGGAAGCCCGCGCGGCGCTCGATTTGCAAGTCTTGTTGACCATCGTAGCTGCCTTGGGCCTGGGACGCGCGCTGCTCCAAAGCGGGGCCGCGCAAGGGATCGCCCGCGTTTTGGTCGACCTAGTCGGCGCCGAGCACCCCTACGCGCTGCTCGTAGTGATCTTCCTACTGGGCCTGCTGTTGACCGAGACCATCACCAATAATGCCGTGGCCGCGATGCTATTGCCAATTGCGTTGGCCGTCGCCTGGGCGGGCCAACTCGATCCACGACCCTTTATCATCGCGATCACACTGGCCGCATCGCTGTCGTTTGTGACTCCCATCGGCTACCAGACCAATCTGATGGTCATGGGCCCGGGCGGCTATCAACCGCGTGATTACCTGCGGTGCGGCCTTCCGCTGGCGGTGGTCGTGGGGTTGACCGCGATGCTGCTGGTACCCTGGTGCTGGCCGTTGAGACCCCTTTAACGACCGTGCCAGCCGGCGCAGCGGCGCAGAGTCACAGACCACCTCAAGAACGTGGTGATNCGCTCTCGGGGGGACCGGCGTCCCCCGCCGTCCCATCCGTTTCGGTGGGTGCCTTGGTTTCCACCTTGGCCTGTCCGCCAGGGCCACCGGTAGCCGAACTCTGTCGAGGGCTCGACGAGGGCGGGCGTTTCTTTTCCGACGCCCGCCTACCCGCCAGCTTGACACGGGCTGATCTGATCTTCTCGAACTCGAATGGGATCGTCGAGCGCTGGGCGAACGGTTCCACCGCAGACATGACCTCAGCCGCGGAAGCGTATCGTCGCTCCGGTCGCTTGGCCATCATCTGTTCGACGATTTTTACGAGCTCGGCAGGAACTTCCGGACTCAGCTCCCCGACCGGCAGCGGTTTTTTCTTGCGGTGGCCCATGATCTTCTGGCCGTTTCGCGCATACGGAAACGGGAGCTTACCAGTGAGCATGAAGTAGAAGGTGCAACCCAGGCTGTAAATGTCGACGCGGTGGTCAATGTCGTAACTATTGACCGTTTGTTCGGGTGCTACGTAGTCAGCCGTTCCCACCCGGTCCTGTCCAAAGATCATGGCCATCGAGAACTCTTCATCGTTTTCGTCGAGCATGGCCAGCCCGAAATCGAGCACCTTGACGGTACCGTTGGTTCTCAACAACAAGTTTTCCGGCTTGACGTCGCGGTGAATCAGGTCGAAGCCGTGCGCGTACTCCAAAGCCGCGGCGGCTTGCTGAATCACATCGCAGACTTGTTCCCAGGACGTTTTTCCGGCAACGGAAAACCACTCCAGGGGAGTCACACCCTGAACCAGTTCCATCACCATATACGAGAACTCTCCGTATTTGTCTTCGGATTGGTTGAGCGCCAAAGTTCTCAAGATATTGGGGTGTTTGAGCCGCAAACCGGCCTCGGCCTCNAACTGCAAACGGACCACCATTCCGGCATCGTTGCGACGTTCCCGCGACAGCACCTTAATGGCAACCGGCCAATCCGAACCGACTTCTCGGGCCGAGTAAACACAACCCATGCCACCGGAACCGAGCACGTCGATCAAACGAAATTCATCGATCAGCAAGCTGCGCGAGCGGCCGTTGAGTACGGCTTCCGCNTGGAATCTTGTGATCAGCTGCCGCTTGACCAGTCGCTTGGCGACAACAATCGGGGACGCCTCTTTCCGCAAACCATCCCGATAGAGAATTTCTTCCAGATCTTCCTCACCGACTACCTCGTTCTGAACGAGGAGTTCGAGAAAATCATCGGTAGCCATTAGTTCAGACATGGCACAACGCCCGCAGNTGGCGCGCACNGCGAAACAAAGTANGGACCCCNTTCAGAGTGTATCGAAAGCGGTGAGGATGTGAATCCTGTCAGCGGCCAATTAGCGCTAATCCCNTCCGCAGATCAGCCGGCCAATGCGCATCTAACGATTATCCGCCACCACCGCCTGGCGGCTACTTCAAGGGTCCCNACGCTCCCCAAAAGCAGGGGCCAATCAACAGCAGTGTGCGGCGGTTCAAACGCCCACCACGCCGACCGGACAGGTCAACCACCACGGGCTCCGGGGCGGCCGCGTCGACGCCTTCGGCGTGATCCGACCCCGCGGGTCGATGGCAGCGCGAGAGCCGTGCGGCAAACCTCAAGCACACTTGCTTTGTGAGTATTGCCTGTGTTCTATTCGGGACACTTCTTCAACTGTGACTTACCAGACCGACTGTCGTACCGCCCCGAGATCGGGTGATCCGCGGCGCGGCCGACTGGAAACTCCTACGACCGATGTCAGATTACCACAACGACCGGTTTGCGGAGCCGCCACAACCGGGGCCGACGATTGAAACCGAACATCGGCGGATTCGCACTCCGATTCCAGCACCCCAGACGCGCACCGTACTGGAGAAACACCGACAGCTGTTTCCGCGCGTCAACTGTTACCAACCGCCCGTGATTTGGGAACGCGCCGAAGGCTATCAGGTATTCGATACGGCTGATAACTGTTGGATTGATTTCAGTTCAACGGCGGTGATGACCAACGCGGGTCACGCCCATCCCGCGATTCGCGACGCGATCGCGGAACAGGCGCGCGAGGGCATGCTGGCGCAATTCAGCTTTCCATCGGAACCACGCGTCGCGCTGGCCGAGCGGATCCTACGCGTCTGCCCACAGGGAATGGAAAAAGTCTATTTCTGGACGACCGGCTCCGAAGCGATCGAGTCGGCGCTGCGATTGGTGCGCGCGTGCGGCAAGCGACGCCATCCCGACAAGGATCACGTACTGACACATCGCGGTGATTTCCACGGNATTACTTTGGGAGCGACCCAGTTGTCCGGCCACAGCGCCGGCAAGGACTGGCTGGCCAGTCCCGACCAGCGGATTCACCATCTGGCTTTTCCCGGACCGCCCGACCATCCCGACCCCGAGGACCCGGTGGCGTTGCTCGATCAGTCGTTGGCTCAGCTGGCAGAGCGCGGGATCCGCGGTGAGCACATCGCCGGGGTCTTCCTCGAGACATTGCAAGGGTGGGGTGCGCTTGCGTACCCCACCGCTTATCTACAACGACTTCGAGAATGGGCCGATCGCCACCAAGTATTGCTGGTATTCGATGAAATTCAAACCGGTTTCGGCCGCACGGGGCGCTGGTTTGGTCACCAGCATTACAACGTGCGCGCCGATCTGTTGTGTGTCGGCAAGGGACTGTCCAGTAGCCTCCCGCTGGCGGCGGTCATCGGCCCCGCCGAGGTCCTCGATGTGCTGCCGCCGGGGTCGGTCACTACAACCCATGCGGCTCACCCGGTNTCGTGCGCGGCGGCGCTGGCCAACCTCGAAGTACTCGAGCAACAAGACCTGATCAACGAGGCGGATCGCAAAGGCCGACTGGTGGCCGAGCAGTTGACCGGATTGCAGCAGCGATTTCCCCAATCTATCGCGCGGGTCGCGGGTCGGGGCCTATTGTGGGCGCTGCATGTGTGTGACCCCACCAGCGGCGAACCGGATGATCGCCGGGCGGCGGATTGGACCTGGGCGGCGGTGCGGCACGGCGTGATGGTGTTTCATACGATGCGATCGACGCTCAAAGTCTGCCCCCCCCTGACGATCCCCGACGAGGCATTGCGCGAAGGCATCGAGGCGTTGGGCACGGCGCTTCAATCCCTGGATGCGTAGCGCAAGCCGGCATCGAGACCACGCTCGGATTGTCCCGGCACCCGCTTCGATCACGGTCCCGTCTGCCAACACACGGCCTAAGGCACGAACCGATCTCGCAACCTGTTCACCAGCTTCCGCAATCGACTTGCGAGCGAAATGCCACGCCTGGCCGGACCGCCCGCGAACGACCGAGCAGCCTTTCCTCGCTGCACGGGCCGAGGGCGGCTCCCGATGCCGTACAGATGTCGCGCGGTGCGGATGACGAGCAAGCCCTCGGTAATCGCGGGAGTCGCCATACAGATCTCCCCCATGCGATTTTCGGCCAGCAGAGCAAATTCGGGGCCCGCTCGAACGACGTACACTCCCCCCTCTTCGCTGGTAAAGTAGAGCCTGCCATCAGCCGCCACCGCCGAGGCAGTGAAACCGACGCCCCCGGCGAGCCGGTGACGATATACGCGTTTTCCGGTGCGGACCTCGAAGCAACTCAAAACGCCGTTGTTCTTGCAGGCATACAGGTAATCGCCGTAGACAATCGGGGTCTGCATATAGATGCCATCACGCTGCAGGGACCAGGCGATGTGCGGAGAAGGGCCGCCCGGAACGGGCGGAGAAATGTCCCCTTCGGCGCCGGCTCGAATTGCCCTCAACGGTGCTCGCCCGCCGTGTGCACTACTCAGAATGATCAGATCTCCGGCCGCCACCGGCGTACAGACGGGGATGTCGCCACCGCCCGTCAGCCGCCAAAATTCGCGACCCGTAAGGGGGTCGTAACCGCCGGCGTGACGATACCCGTTCACTAACAACTCGGTCCGGCCGGCCCCCTCGTAGATGGTGGGGGTGCTCCAGGTCGGGACGTCTTGCCGCGCGCTGCGCCACATCTGGCGTCCGTCACCCACATCGAAAGCAGCCAGAAACGAGTCGCGCTGCACATCGCACTGCAGAATGACCCGTTGACGGTAGATGATCGGCGAACTACCAAATCCCCACTGGGCTGCCGGCACGACGTAATACCCCGAGTCGAGCAGTCCCAGGTCGCGCTTCCACAAGCGGTTGCCCGCCAGGTCATAACAGTAGAGTCCCTCGGAGCCTAGAGACACGATCAGGTGTGTCCCATCGGTGGCCGGCGTGGCGTTGGCATGGGTCGCCTTGGTATGCCGTTTGATGCGCGGCACGCCCCGGTGAAGAACCCGCTCCCACAGCACCCGCCCCGTCCGTTTACAGAGGCTGTACAGCTTCCAGACATGCACGGTCTGGTCGTCGACCGAGGCGATGTCGCCGTAGAGTCCCACCCGCAGGCCAGGCGCCGGATCTCCACTGATGGCGGTCACCACGTAGACCGCATCACCCCAGATAATCGGACTGGCATGCCCCAATCCGGGTATCTCGGTTTTCCAAGCGACCTGGTCCCCCGANCCGAGGTCCCACTGNACGGGAACTCCCGCGGTGGGNGCCACACCGGCCGCCCGATGCCCACGAAACTGGGGCCAGTCGTAGCGGGAGTCCGCGGCATCCGAGCACGCGGCTGACCACAAGCAAGCGCTGATCGCGAGCGCGGCCAGACGAGTTTGGCGATTCATCGGGAGCGGCCTCTGAGACTGGAACAACAAGTCGGGACGCGGCAGCGAATGAGCAGCCAAGCCGTCGAGGTGAACTCAATATTGTAACCTGCGGCCCGCTCGCCGCAGTCCGGGTCTGGGNCGCAAACCGAGTGACGCGCGGTGGCCCGTCCATACCACCCCCGATTCGGTTACCNGCCTGGCCGTGGCGTCCGGCTTCATCGGACNGNCGGNGACCGATCCTTCAGCGAATCGCCGTGCCCGAGACCTGCAACGCCACGACTCGGGGCAGTACAAAGCGGGGCACGCGAAAGTGGTCCATCTCAACGGCGGTAAATCCACNGGCTTGAATCGCCGCGTCGGTTTCTCGATCGAGCCGACATCCATCACCCAACCAGCTCCAAAGCGGGGCCACCAGTTGTTGCCCACGGCGGGCCCAACTGCCTTGAGCAGCAGCCAGATGCTCGATGTAACAGAACTGGCCGCCGGGCCGCAGCACCCGGCGGATCTCAGACAGCACACGCTGTGGCCGGCGGACCGAGCAGAGCGTCAATGTGGCAATCACCGCATCGATGCTGCCGTCGGGCGNTTGCAGGTCCTCCGCTGCGNCCGGTTGAATCTCCGCCTCCAGGTCGAGCCGGTCCAGCCGTTGGCTCAGCGGGGCACGCATGTGAGGGTTGGGTTCGACACCGATCCAGCGGCAACCCCGGGGAAGGTGCGGGAGGTTGGCGCCGGTTCCCGGGCCGATCTCCAGTACCGTACCAGACAAATCGGCAAACAGCCGTTGCTTGCGCTGGGCGATGTACGTTTCGTAACGCGCCATCGCACGGTCGTACCAGGCCGCGAACATCCGTTGGGAAGCCGTCACGTCAGCACCTCAAAGCACGGTTTAAAGCACGGTTTGTGAGGTTCGTCCCCGGCGGCTACCGCGTTGCGGTCCCGGGTGCGGCGGCAGATATCAGGCAGATTCCGGCCCGTCGGCAGACAACTCCGCAACCATCGGCTTGAACTGACAACCATCGACAAACATCTCGAAAAACTGTGGGGTGGTCTCCAACTCGACGTGCTCGACGCGCGCCAACACGTCGAGTAACTCGCGCCGTTTGGGCGCCGAAATTAACAGCTGCCGTGCGCCCTCGAGAGCGGCGTTTCCCAACCGCACAATCCGGGCGACGGGAACCGGTGCCAAAAAGCCGATATCGGCGGCCGCGGTGACGTCGATGTAGTTGGCAAATCCGCCCGCCAGGTAGAGACGGTCGATCTCCGCGGGAGTGATGCCCAGGTGTTGTAATAAGATCGTCTGACCACAGTAGTTGGCCGCCTTGGCCTGGGCCAGTTGGCTGGCGTCCTCGCGGCTGAGCGTAAGCGGTGGTTCAGCCACGATGGTGAGTTCCCGCTGACGGTCGCCAAAGACCCCCTTCTCGCTCATCCAGCCCGCCCGCCGCAATTCGGCCAGCAAATCGATCAACCCGGAGCCACAAAACCCCTGGGGCGGAAGACCCCCTATCGTGGAATACTCAAACCCCTTGGTGACCAGGCGGAGCGATTCAATGGCGCCGTCGCAGGCGGGCATCCCGAAGCGGACCAGACCCCCTTCAAACGCGGGCCCTGCCGGACACGAGGCCGCCACTAATCGCCCCTTGTGCCCAATCACGACTTCCGTATTCGTGCCGATATCGACCAGCATGAAGGTCTCCCGCTGGGCGACCACATCCAGCGCCAGCAGGTCTGCCGCCACATCCCCACCCAGATGGCTGGCCACCAGCGGTGCCCCGTAAACCCGCGCGTTTCGATTTGCGTGAATCCCCAACTTGCGAGCGGACTCAGACCGCTCGGTATTCGGTCGGCGTCCGGCGAGCACCTCCTGTTCGATTTCCGACTTGTAAGGCCGCTGGCCGATCGACTCGACGCTCTGATCAAAAAACAACTCCCGCATCGTCGCGTTGCCAACTACCACCAAATCGTAGATTTGGTGGCGGCTGACATCCGCCTCAGCGCACATTCGGCGGATCTCGAGATTGAGCGTATTGATCATCGCCCGGTGAAGCTCGCCGGTAGCAACTTGCGAATCGTAGTAGATGCGACTGATCACGTCGCTGCCACCGAATCGCTGGGGGTTCTCGAAATGCGCTTGGCAGAGCGATGCTCCAGATTCCAAGTCGACCAACTCCGCCACCACGGTGCTGGTTCCCACATCCAAACCGATTCCCAGCATTCGCCCCCGATAGCGGTCGAGCCTCTCCTCCCCGTGCATCACCTGGTCGCCCGCGCGGCGGACCTGCGGATCCAAAGGCACGGCTGACTCGGTCTTCGAGGAGAGCACCCGAGTCGCCCGTCGCAGCAGACCGAATGCGACGCCCGCATTCCGATCGCGGACCGTGGCCTGACAGGCCAACCGGTAACCGTCACGCAAGAAAGACTCCGCCTCGGAGGGTGGCGACAGCGACTCGTCCCCGTCTCGAATCTCGACAACGCATTCGTGACACGATCCCATTCGACCACACGAACTGGGAACGTCAACGCCCAACATGTTGGCATGGTCAAAGAGGGTCTTGCCAACCTGTGAAACGCAATTCCGATCGGCGAAGAAAACAGACGTCATCGGAGCGGGCTCCCGACCGGTCGAACTGTCGCTACTCGCGGTGCTACGAAGGTGGTTCGCAGTGCGCCTCGGAATCCCAGGCGCTGCGGTAGTTCAACTGATCGTCACCGCTGCAAACCTGCAGCCCACGGTTCGCATCGACCGGCCCCTGATTCCGGCAACCAAACTGCGCCGTGCAGAGATTCCAACGGTCCTTATAGGGGCAGCGTGACAGCGTCTGCTGTTCCGCGTGCGCAGCCAGCTGACCAAAGATGGCGCTGATCCGGTCGACCCGCTTACCGAATTCCCCGTGGTCGATTTTCTCCATCAAACCCCATCCTGTTCAGGAGCCCCTGTCCGCCGCCGCTGCTATCTGACTACACCGATCAGCTGTTTGGCCAGTTCCACACACTCGACTGCGTTGTCCCCGTAACCGTCGGCCCCCATGTCGTCTGCGAAATCGCGTGTCACGGGGGCTCCGCCGACCATTATCCGCACGTCGTCGCGTAGGTCCGCGTCAATGAAAGCCTCGATCGTCTTTCCCATATTGGGCATCGTGGTTGTCAGTAGGGCAGACATCCCGACCAGCGTAGCACCGTGTTCCTCGACCGCGTCGATAAATTCATCCGCTGAGGTATCAACCCCCAAATCAACCACTTCGAACCCTGCCCCGCTGAGCATCATGATGCATAGGTTCTTCCCGATGTCATGCAGGTCGCCCTTGACGGTACCCATGATGACTTTCCCGATCGGTTCGATCCCCGACGCCGAGAGAATCGGTTCGATATACCGCATGCCGGCCTTCATCGCCCGCGCGCAGGCCAATACCTCGGGTACGAAAATAAAATTCTCGCGAAACTTGATTCCCACCAGCGCCATCCCGGCAATCAGACCGTCATCCATAATCTCCAACGCGCCGATCTCCTGTTGCAAGGCGGTCTGCGTCAAGGTATCCGCGACGTGATGTTCTCCGTCGATGATCGCAGCGGCGAGCTCCAACAACAGCGGCTTAGCTGGCGCGTACAGGTTGACCAAATGGCGTCGTTCGTGCTCCCTTTCGACAAATTCCTCTAGCTCCTGACGAATGAACTCGTTCGGAATATCCTCGAGACGCGCCATATTCGGTTTCTCCGCACACTCTTCAGCGGTACCGCAGGCCGACCGGCCGGTACCTCAAACGTAACCCGCTTCCCGACAAACCCGCGCAAAGGCGTGCACGTGTTCGGTGGAAGTGCCACAGCATCCCCCCACAACATTGGCCCCCGCCTCGATCACCCGCGGGAGACACTCAGCCATCATTTCCGGGGTATCCGGGTACACGATCCGACCCGATTCGATCCGTGGAATGCCGGCGTTAATATGCGTCAAAATCGGCGTGTCGGTCGCCTCCCGCATCGCCGCAATGATCTCCACCATATGGTCGATCGCGATCCCACAATTCGAACCGACCAGATCCGCGCCCGCCTCGGATAATTGCTTTGCCGCTGCGGCCGGTGTGACGCCCATCATGGTGAAAAAGCCGCGTGGGCCTCGATCAAATGTCATCGTCGCAACCACGGGTAAATCGGTGGTCTGCTTGGCCGCCCGGATGGCCAACGTGCATTCGGCCAGGTCGCTCATCGTCTCCACGCAAAACGCATCCACACCACCCGCCGCCAAACCCCGCGCCTGCTCGGTGAACACCTCTAACATCTCCGCTTCGGTNGCTGTTCCGTTGGGTTCCAAAAACTCCCCGGTAGGCCCGATCGAACCGAGTACATACCGCCCGGTCGGGGCGGCCGAGCGGGCCAGTTCGGCACCGAGTCGGTTGAGCTCTTCGACGCGCTCGCCGAATCCGTATTTGGCCAGCATGTAGCGGCTGCCGCCAAAAGAGTTGGTCTCCACCATCTGGGCACCGGCCTGGAAGTAACCCTCGGCCATCCCACGGACCACCTCTGGACGGCTCGCGTTGAACTCCTCGGGACACCCGCCCGCTTCCAAGCCGTGCTGTTGGAGATAGGTCCCCGTGGCACCGTCCGAGATCAGCACACGGCCCTGTCGGATCTGGTCTAGAAAATCGGTCATCGGTATCAGTCGACTTTCCCAGGGTACGAGCGCCGCTTGCAACCGTCTGGGCAAACCGCAGCCAAGCGGCACCAAGACCGTTTGCACGGGGTGTTAATTTTCGGCAGGAGGATTCTCAGCACGAGCAGTCCGATCTCGATGCCAGTTGGCGACGGTGCGGGGAATGGCCTTGAGGTTCTCGATCGACGTCTGCAACGGGATCGCGCACTCCGGACCGATCAGGGAAACCGCGGCCTCGAGGTTCGCCTCGACTTCCTGGCAAACCTCTTCNGGCCCTTTGGCAAACAGTGTCTCGGGATTATTGATGTTCCCCACCAGTGCGATCCGATCCTCCACGATTTCCATCGATTCGGCCGGTTCGTTCTTGGAATCGAAATGGAAAGCGGCCATTCCCGTCTGAGAAATGTCGCACATGCGATCGACCGTGCGACCACAGATGTGAAGGATCAGCGGGATCGGGATTTCATCGACGAATTCGGTGTGCAAATCGCGCAAGAAATCGCGGTAATACTGGCCGCTCACCAGATCTCCCGTGGCGTGATCGGGCAGCGTCAAGGCGTCGGCACCGGCCTCGATTTGTGCGCGCCCAAAGTCGACTGTGATCTTCCGCATCCGATCCAGGCAGAGCTTGGTCTTACCGGGATCGTCGAGCGACATCAGCAAGAACTTCTCGACACCAAAACAGTGGTAGCCCATCGTCCAGGGCCCCATAGTCTTGCCGATGATGGCCACCTCATCGCCGAATTCTCTGCGNAGGATCTTGATGGCCTCCAAGACGCAAGTGATGTCCGGGTGCATCAGGAAGTCATCGGGGATCCGAATGTCGTCTGGCTCCGACCAGATCGGNCGGNTCATCCGGACGGTGGGCCAATTGTCCTTTCCTTCCCACTGCATCTCGCAGCCGAGGGCCGACGATTCCTGAACGATCGTGAACACCGGCATGATTGAATCAAAACCGAGTTCGGTATAACTAGTGGCGGCCAGGCGGGCCATTTTCTCAGCATCGCGATTGGCCTCCGGAAAATACGCATCGACCAGGTCCATCAGTTCGACCGTCGCCACCGACGTCGGGTTGCAGACCGGTGTGCGGTCAACCGCTTGGCGCGACAGCGCCGCCAGGACGCGNTGTCGACTGTTCATGGAACTCGGCGGGGATTGTGTTGTCGTCATCGTGCTTCACCGCGATCCGGTCCACGGGGTGGTTGGGTAGCTGCGATCCGAGGTCGACTCTCACTCACCATTCACTCCGTCAGGCCGCTTCGTCTGCGGGTGACTTCGCGATCTAAACCTGTTGACTGGGCGCAGCGAGCACGCCCCGCGCCCCAGCCTCTTCGTCTTCACGAAGCGTCGAACGAACATGCTGCGCCCGAAAGAACAATAAACGTAGCAATCTATCGTGACGGGCCCCGCACGGAAACCGGACCCGGTAATCATCGCCTGCCACCGCTTCCATTTCACACAGCTTGAGGTATCCCCGAGCGACCGCCTGGCGGCGGCGTTCGGAGGCCGGGCTGTCCGCTTCTGCGTCGATCCGGTACTCACCATTTTCCAGTGGCACAATCATCAGCTGGCACTCAGCCTTCTTGTCCAGCCGTGTTGGTGGATGGGGCTCGCAGACGTCGTCGGAGGAGAGCTTACAGATGTCCAGAAAGGCCCGCTTGAGCGCTCGTTCGTGTCGCCCCTGACACGCAAAACGCAGCTCTGACCCCGACTCGTCGACGCGTTCCAAGCCGGCCAGTTCCACGAGAGCGGCGGCGAGAAAAGCGGTCCGCTCCGCCGCGCCGGNGACCGCACTGTAGGTATGGACCTGAAACCGAACCTCCGCCGCGGTCGGGTCCCCACCTGAGACGACCTGTTCGTACAACCCCAGCGAAATGTCTTGGCAGTGTGGATCGGCCGAACAGAGTTCAAGCCGTCGNCCCAAATCCAGCGTGCGCCCCATCACCTGCACCTCACAAATGTGTCGACAAATGTGTCGACTCGGTATCTCATTTCTCTCCATCTCACTCGCTGCCACGCGCCTCAGCGGTTATGCCTTCCTCGTTCGTCTGAGCCGTCACAGGTTTCCACGATCCCAGGTCGATTTTCTCGCAACACTATTGGACCGCAAGCAGCCGGCGGTGACCAGGTGTCTGGGTTTTCCGGGCTCGACACACTCACGGTGCCCCGGCGGTGGTGTTGGTTGCCCCAGGGGGTATGATGTGCGGTTGATGACCACAACACGACGAACCCGAGATGCTTTGCGGAGCTCCCTTGATGATTGACCAAGTTCCCGGCGCTGCGGCGAAACCGGATGATTTTGAGTTTTCACGGTACCACATCGATCTGGCGGCGGCGAGCGTCCGCAGCGAGCGGGTTCGCTGCCAGGATCTAGACGATGTGCTGGGCGGGATCGCCCGCGGTTTCAAAGGCTTGGAACAGCATCCGGTGCGCGACGCCTACGACCCCCAAGCGGTCCTGCTGATGACGCTGGGGATCCTCAGTGGGACACAGTTTATGACCGGCCTGCGGACCTATTTCTTGGCCTATTCGCCCCTCAAGCGTTCACGCAGCGGACTTCCATCTGCGATGTGGTCAGCGGGCAGCGGTAAGTTCGGTACCAAGCTCCGCTATCTGGGAATCGACGAAATGGTGATGACCGGACGCAGCGCTAAACCGGTCTTGCTGCACATCCAGGCCGACCCCGACGACCCTGCCGCCGCCCCTCAGTTTCGCTTTGAAGACGCCGAGTTCCTGGTGGGCCGGCTGGTTAACGACAAGATTCAGACGTTGCACCAACGCTACAGCCCCAACGCGCACTACGCGGTGATCGGTCCGGCGGGCGAAAACTATGCATCGGCCCGCTTTGCGGCGATTGCGTTGTCGACCGAAAACCAGCTCAAAAGCGGCGACCCCAAACCCCGTTTCTGTGGCCGCGGTGGTATGGGCGGGATCATGGGTTCCAAGAATCTGCTGGCGATTGTCGCGGACATCAAGGATACCCGCGCCGCGTCGGCCGACAACTTCACCGAACTCAACAAGGAGGTGGCCCGTGGTCCAGGCAGCGCACGGTTCCGCGACGACGCGACGGACGGCCTGGGGGGAACGTGGGCCAATTTTGTCGCGCTCAACGATCAGCACGCGCTTCCCGAGCGAAATTTTGCCCCCACGGGAACGGAAGCCTCGGTCCCCCTGTACCGCCAGCATGTACAGGAAACCGGCAATTATGTAATCAAAGACGAGTCCTGCTATCGCTGCGGGATTAAGTGCCACAAAAATGTCTACGACATCGGCGAGGACGGCAAGGCGGGCACATTCCGCGCCAAGCTGGACTTCGAGCCGTTGAATCTGTTGGCCTCGAACCTGGGCATCTTTGATGTCGACCAGGCCTGCACGCTGGTGGCCCTGGTCGACGAAATGGGGCTCGATTCGATCTCCTGCGGGACCACGCTGAGCTACGCCATGGAATTCAACGAGCGCCACAAGGCTGATGGTCAGGCGCAGGTCGAGGGCCCCTTTTACGGAGACTTTGAGAGCACCCATAAAGCGATCACCGACATCGGCGAGGGGCGGTTGGAGTTGCTCGGTCAGGGTGTCGACCGGATGGCAACCGAACTCGGCGAGATGACGTACGCCATGCATTGCAAGGGGCTCGAGCTACCGGCCTATCTGCCGCAAACCAATCCGGGATATCCCTGGGCGCTGGCCGGGGGGCACATGTCGATGCGGACGTTCCTGCTGCTCCTATTTGAGCGGGAAACGGGCATGGACTACTGGGTGGATGCGATCACCAACCCCGACAAGGGGCTGATTCCGCTGCGCGACGATATTATTGGCATCTGCAAGTTCGCCACCTTGAACCACGACCAGATGGCCAGCGCGCTGACCGCCCTGACCGGTTTGGAGATCGATGCCGGCACGCTGCGGGATTTGATCATGCGGACCTTTTTGCGCGGCTATCGCCTGGAGAAGTTGCAGGGGATGACGCCTGACGATTACCGCCTGCCGAGCGAATCCCACCGCGAGTACCCCGAGATCGACCTGCCGCATTTCAACACCGAGGAGTTCTTCGCGGAACTGCACCAGAAGGTCATCGATACATTCGATCGCCTGTTGGAAGAACACGATTTGGGTACCCAACCGGCACCCGCGCTGGCCTAATGTCAGCCCCGTCGGGGCCGACTAACCGCCCGATGCCAGGAACATGATTTCCAGTTCGTCGGTCGCCGCCAGCGCCCGCTGGGAGCGCTCCGGCACGGCCAGCACCGCACCGTTGTGAAACACGATCAGGTGAGCCATCAGGCGACCACCCGATCCCAACAGGCGCTGTTTGAGATCGGGAAAACGGTCCACCAGTTGCGCGATGGCGGCGGCCGAGGTCGCCGCCTCGAGCTGCCATACCTCGCGGCCGCCACAATAGCGGGCCAATTCTTCGGGAACCTTGATCTGCATCTTCGTCTCGGGCACTCGGAATGCGCCGCCACGCGCGGTACCCAAACCAGTCTGCGCGCTACACCGAATCCCTGCAACGGGCCGCGGCTGTCCGCAGCGGATGAATCGCAAAAAACGCCGCCAGCCAATACGGTTGGCGGCGGTCTGGCCGCCTTCGGTCAGGCCATCTACTGCTGAGCGATGACGCCTCGTGCGCTGGGCGACCCCCGCCCGGTCGCGCCATCTCGGCTAGGCCAGAATCCCGCGCACCACCTGCGGTTCGTGAACCCCGGTGAGCCGTTCGTCCAGTCCGTGGCGATCAAAACTCAGCCGCTGGTAATCCAGACCGAGCAGGTGCAGCACCGTGGCGTGAAAATCCGGCACACTGACGCGATCCTGCGCGGCGGCGTAACCGAATTCGTCGCTCGCGCCGTGCACGTGTCCCGCCTTGACACCCCCGCCGGCCATCCAGATCGTAAAGCCCTGCCGGTTGTGGTCGCGACCGTTCTTGGACTGAGAAATCGGTAGCCGCCCAAATTCGCCACCCCAGATCACGAGCGTTTCGTCGAGCAGTCCGCGCTGTTTCAAATCGGTCAGCAGGGCGGCCACCGGTTGATCGGTGCGGGCGCAGCTGGAACGCAGGCCGGCCTCCAGTCCCGAGTGGTTGTCCCAGATCTGGCCATTGATAAACAACTGCACATAGCGGACACCCCGTTCCACCAGCCGCCGCGCCAGCAAGCATCGCCGGCCGTAGGAATCGGTCGTCTTTTGACCCAGTCCGTACAGGTCCTGGGTGGCTTTCGTCTCGCGGGACACATCCAGCGCAGCGGTCGCCGAAATTTGCATCCGGGCGGCCAGTTCGTAGCTGTTGATCCGCGCGTCCAGCTCGCTTTCACCGGGGCGGGCGGCGCGGTGCGCGCGGTCCAGTCGGGTCAACAGATCGCGGCGCGCCTGGGCCAGCGCCGGGCTGAGCTTGCGATCCGGAATGAGATTCCAGACGGGCGTCCCCTGGGCGCGAAAACGGGTCCCCTGATAGTGTGGCGGTAGCCACCCGGACGACCAGTTGCGAATCCCGTCGACCGGCAACCCGAGCGGATCATCGAGCACCACATAGGCCGGTAACTCGCGGGTATCGGCACCCAGGCCGTAAACCACCCAGGAGCCGATCGCCGGCCGGCCGGGAATCGTCCGGCCGGTGTGGATCATCCACAGCGCCGGCTCGTGGTTAATGTGCTCGGTCCACATCGAGCGGATCACACACAGGTCATCGACGCAGGTTGCCACGTGCGGCATGATCTCGCTGACGTCGATCCCCGCCTGCCCGTAGCGGGCGAACTTGAAAGGACTTTTCAGGATGCCACCCGCCTGTTCCGGCTGCTGTACATCGATGACGCCGGGAAAGTTTTGGCTGTCGTACTTGTCCAGCGCGGGCTTGGGATCGAGCAGGTCCATCTGACTGGGCCCACCGTGCATAAACAGTTGGATCACCGCCTTCGCGCGGGGCGCGAAATGGGCGGATTGGGGGGCCAGGCCGTGGCCCCCAGGACGGTCCGTGGCGGCTCCCCGCGCGGCACCCAAACCCTCCAATTCCAGCAGCGCCGCGCCCGCTAAGCCCTGGCCGATCCGGGAAAAGAACTGCCGTCGGAAAAGCGTGTCAGCGGACATGGATCGTCTCTTTCGTGGATCTTGGTAGCTGTGATTTCATGCGCCCAGTCGATCGGTCCCAGCCCATCAGTCCAGTCCCTCAATCAACGTACAAAAACTCCGCCGAGTTGAGCAGCACCAGACACAGATCGACCAGGGCTCCGTTGCGACGAGTAATGTCGACCCGCTTGAGACCATTGACGCCCCGGTTGTGTCCGTTCCAGATATGGGCATGCGTGGTCCCCGAGCCCGCCGAAATACCGGTCACCAACAGTCCGCTCGTCGAAACCGGAATTTCCCGCTTTCCATCACCGCTGCCGTGGGGCACGAACACGGCATCGATCAGTGGCCGCTGGGCCACCGGGTGAACCTCGTTGACCCGTCCGCTGCGGGCCTCGGCCTGGTCGCGAAGAACGTCTCCGCTCCAGGGGTCCAGGCCGATGGCACTCCCTGTGCCGGTGCCGTCGCCGCCACCCACGACGTCGGCCAGGTCCAATCGCTGCGAGGCATCTCCCTGTTCGAGCACCAACCGCGGATTGCCAAAAAACGTCCAGTCGGTGTTCATGGTACCGTTGGAGGAGGTGACCAACGTCAGGAACCGAGCCCCTTCGGGCAAGTCGAGCTGCAGCACGGCAAACCGATTGCTGAGCAGATGTCCCCCGGCTCGTTGCTCGCCGTCCACGAAAACATACCAGTGTGCGTCACCGTCCCCCGTCCGGTAATGCCCGAGCGCGGCGACTCCCTCGAAGCGCGCCACGCGGCGGCCCGGATGGGCAGCGCGAACGGCCGCCAGATCGAAGGTGATCCCCTTGCTGGCATGCATCCCCAAGACCGAAGTGATCGGCGGCGGCGGCGCGACCGCGGGATCGGCCGCGTAACGCGTCGCCTGCTGCGCGAGAAATCGGAGCGCCTGGTCTAACTCACTCGGCTGCGGCGGTCTGCCCAGGATCCGGTGATACGCCAGTTCGACCCGCTCGCGAGCGTGCGGGGTCTGGCGGACCAAGCGTGCTGCCAGACGACCCGCCGAGGAATCGACAAACCGGCTGTTGAGCATCAGCAGCGCCTGCGAAACCACGTTCGAGGTGCGCCGCTGGATACAGTTGACAGTGATCCGCGGGGCATCGAATGTCTCCAGCATGGTCAGCGGTGTCGACCGGCGGTGCAGCAAGTACAGGCTGCGCCGTCTGCCGGCCGCCGCGTCCTCGGTGACCACCTGGCCATCCGCCATGGTCTTGACACCGACCGCCGGGCCTAGCATGCGAAGATTCAGGTCGCCGACCACCGCCAACAGCGAATCACGTACGGCCTCGGCGTCCAAGCGTTTCAGCGGCACGCGCCACAGCAGGCGGTTCTGCGGATCGACGGCGGCGGCGGACGGTCGGATCTGCGACTGTTGGCGCCAGGCGCTGGAGCTGACCAGCAACCGATGCAGCCATTTGGTACTCCAGTCGCGGTGCACAAACTCCACCGCCAGCCAGTCCAGCAGTTGCGGATGNGTGGGAAGCGNTCCGGTNNNNCCCAGNTTNNCNACNGTNNCNACGATGCCNCGNCCAAAATGATCCCGCCAGGTACGGTTGACCAACACGCGCGCCGTCAGCGGATGGTCCCCTGTGACCAGCCACCGCCCCAGCGAGTACCGAAACCCGGTCGTCGGCGCGNCGGCGAACGCCCGGGTCAGGCGAAACGGGTCACCTGGGTCCTGGAGTACCGCCGGGACNCTGGCCCGTACACGGCGGCCGCGTTGGTTCCACTCGCCGCGCCGCAGCAAGTAAAAAGGATCCGCCTGGCGGCGGCGGTCGGTCAGTCCATGAGCCCGCGGAATCTCGCGCCGCTCGGCCGTCAGTTGTTGTTTAGTTTTGTTTGACGCGTCCACTTCGCGCTTAAACTCCGGCAGAGCAGCCGCCAACTTAGCGTCGTCGGGCCGCAGCTGTTTCTCGTATTTCGAGAACAGCCTTTTCTGTGCGTCGGTCTGCTCGCCGGGGGGCGTGGCCAGCGCCTGTCGCACCGCTGCGCGGAGTGGCTCGGCCAGCTTGCCGAGTTCGGTTTCCAGGAATTTTGCGCGGTACGTCACGGCCACCGATTTCAGCCGATCCCCTTCGGCGCGGACGCGCTCGTCGATCGTCTTGTTGTGGGCGGCGACCGTCTGTCGCTGCTCGGTGCCCGCAAGCTCGACAAAGCGATCTTTGGGCTTGATCCAATCGTAGGGCGCGTAGGCGGCCGCGAAGATGGCCGTAAACCGGTAGTAGTCCCGGTGCGGCAACGGGTCGTATTTATGGCTGTGGCAGCGGCTGCAATGGAGCGTTAGCCCGAGCACAGCCGAGCCAACTATTTCCACCGTATCGGCGAGCACCTGGTAGCGGTCGTAGAGGAAGTTGGTCTCCGGACTGGTGGTGGGATCGATGCAAGTGCGTAAGAACCCCGTCGCAACGAGGTTGTCGCGGTGCTCCGGCGAAAACCGCGGCAGGCGACCGTAATCGACCAACTCGTCACCCGCCAGTTGCTCCAACAGGAACCGATCGTACGGCTTGTCAGCGTTGAACGCCCGCACCACGTAATCGCGGTACTGGTAGACCAGCGGATAGACAAAGTCGACCGAGCCCTCGGAATCCGCGTAACCGACCGCGTCGAGCCAGTGCTGCGCCCAGCGCTCCCCGTAGCGCGGCGACGCCAACAGTCGATCGACCAATCGCTCCATGGCATCGGGCGCCCCATCCGCCAAGAAACGGGACACCTGCGCCGGCTCAGGGAGCAAGCCGTGCAGGGCGACCGATGCCCGGCGAATCAAGTGCCGCCGCTCCGCCGAGGGCGAAAAGGCGAGTCCCGCGTCGGACAACCGCCGGACGAGAAAACGGTCGACCGGTGTCCGCGGGCGGAGCCCATCGGGCTGCGCGGGCAGCGGAGGCCGAGTCGGTTTCCGGAACGACCACCAGCTGCGATCCTCGGCATCGACCAGCAAGCCGTCATCGTCGAGCAGGCCCGGCGGTGGGGGCGGATCGACTGCCCCGTCAGCAATCCAGCTCTCCAGGAGCTGAAGTTCGCCAGCCGTCACCGGCTTGATGGAGCGCTTGTAGCGGACCTCGCGAGGCGGCATTTGGTCGTCGCGAATACGGCGCAGCAGGAGACTCTGCTGGGCATCACCCCGGACGATCGCCGGACCGGATTTTCCACCCGCCAGCAGCGTCTCCATGGTTCGCATATCGAGCCCCCCCTGCTGGGCATCGCGACCGTGGCAGGGTTGGCATTTCAATTCCAGCAAGAACTGGACGCGGCGGGCGCGCTGGAGAACGGCTGACAGATGACCGTCGACGCTGGCCAACTCCTGCCGGGCGGTGGTCTCGATCCACCTCCGTAAGACGCCGATCTCCCGATCCTCCAGCCGCATCTTGCCGGGCGGCATTTCGCCGGAGATCACCCGCTGGATCAGATGACTGCGATCCGCCGCACCGACCACGATCGTCGGTTCGCCGCTCTCGCCACCGCGGGCCAGTCCGCCCAACGTCTGGAGACTCAACTCCGCCTTCCGCTGCGATGCGCCGTGACACTTCCAACAGTGCTTGCGCAAAATGGGGATCACATCGGTGGCAAAATGGACCGATCCCCCCGGCGCCGTGACTGGCACCGGAGTTTCCTCGGCAGCCCCCGCCGNGCGCACGGTGGCTGCCAGCAGTAGGCAGATCGTCAATCGTCGCCAGATTTCGCTCATCACCAACGCTGTCAGGACAAGGGTCGACCGGCAGTCGTTCCCGGTCGGAAGCGACGTGTGCTTTCCTCCGACCGCCGCAGGCCTCGAGGCATCTATCTTAGCTTGTCTTCAGAAGTGGCTTCAATTCCACCACCCCCGATTCGGCGAATTGGCCAACCGGTCCGCTCGAACCACACGGGCNGCGCAGCAAAAATCGCATGGAAACCAGCACTCCCGGGGAAACGGCTGGGGATACTCGGGTGAGCACCCTATAATGGGTCCCCGTTTTCAGCGCGGGCCCACGGGCAGCAAAGGGGCGGGCACCGACCGGGATCCCGTGCACCTCTGGAGTCGATTACCGTGAAGCCTTCGCGAAGAAACTTCCTTGGTAGCGGTCTGATGGCAGTCGGCACCGGCATCGTCAGCGAGGCCCAGGGTGATGCCAAATCCGAGTTCGACTGCCTCGATTACGGCCGCTCGTTCCTCTGCAACCCGTCCGCCGCGAACGCCGTGCGGTTCTGGGTGGAAAGCCGCACCACGCTGTTCGATGACCGGGCGTCAACGCCGCTTCAGATCTACCAGTGCGGGTCTTGCAAAAGCGAGGACACGTTTGCCGAGCAGGATCTATTTCAGCAGGACAATTACGATTTCATGCCGATCTACGGCGGCGAGGATCTGCTGATNCTGCGGCGCCACGTCGACGTGCGCGATCGCTATCGGGAATTGGGCAAGGTCGCCGATTTCTGGGGGAAGCCGATATACAAGCTGGTCCCCGGGAAAAAAGTCCAACTGCTGACAGGGTGGCAACCGATTCGGCAAGCGACCGACGCAGCGATCCCGATCGTCGCGCAAACCGAGATTCGCAACGACGAAACCGGCTTGCGGGCGGTCATCGAATACCCGGTCAAGACGATGAACATCGATGTCAACAACCGCATCTACCAGGTCGACACCGGACCGATCGCCTTTCCCGACTTGTCCCGCCGATTCGATCCGCCGGTCGACTGCGTAAAACTGGCTTTCGTGGCGTTCAACGCGCCGGACTTCGCCGACTTCGTAATCGAACAGCCGACCCCGGTGGTGCGAGACGACGCGGAGGTCTGCCGCGTGTACCACTACTCCAACCCGATCAGTCTGCCGGCGAAGAACACGCTGCTGGCGGTGGGGGATCCGGTTTGACCGGAGCGGTGTTCGGACGGGCCGCNGCGGATCCCGGGCGGGAGAGTTTGAGCAGTTCCAGCAACGGCTGTTCCATGTCAAAGCAAGCGGCACCCGTGACCGACAGATAGGTCCGCAAGGCGTCCGGTTTCGCCGTGATCTGGATCTCGTCGAATTCTGGTTCCACCAGGTTGGGAAACAGCTTCAACGGCTGGCCGGCGCGGGGATTGCGTCGCACCTTGCCAGCCAGGCTGCCCGACTCGATCGCCTGGGCGATCGTGTGGGGATCCATGCGGTACCACTTGACACGCCGCGGACCAGCCGGCTCGTAGAGCAGCAACCAATACCCCGTGAGCTTCTTTTCCGGTTCCAGATCGCGGAGTCGAATGCTCGCCAGGTGTAACCGCCGCCGCGACCCGTCGGCCGAGNCTCCCCGCTGAACCTCAACCTGGGTGGTCCACAACGGTGCGCGCCGAACGCGGACTCGACCAGCGTCATCGATTTCCAGGCCGACGATCTCCAGCGACTGCGCGCCGTCCGGGCCGCGGCCGATGGCCATCGTCACCGCGTCCGGCTCGGCCTTTCCCGGCTGTTGGGGATCACCTTGCCGCCAGTAACCGACCAGCCCGTCGTCCGGCACCGAGCTGTGGTCATCGCTGAGCGCGTGCTGCGACACGGGCACCGGGTTGCAACCGATCACCAGCGCCCCGGTAACCGACAACAGGATCGCCCGAACGGCTCGACCGCATTTCGACATCGGTTCGCAATCCTCTCCATTCGGGTGGTGATCGGCGGCGCCGCATCACGCCTGCCGCGCGACTTCCGAATCCCCTATTTGAGCCGGGCCTGACCGGCCACCTGGGCGCTCAGTTTCTGCAGGTCGATTTTCGCACCCGGCGCGGGGTAGGCGTGCGATAACAGCCACCAGGTTTCGGTGAACGATGCCGACTGTCCGGGAGCCAGACGTTCGCGGGGACCGATCGGCTCCAGTTCGCACATCGGACCGTCGGGGTACCAGATCGAGGTCGTCAGGCCGGCCACTTCGTTGTAGACACGGTCGGGGTGGACCGCAAACCGCTTCACGAACAGCAGATTGTTTTTCATCAGGTAGCCAAACCAGCCAGCGTAGCTGTCCATCCCCAGCTTCGGGTAGCGCGGCGCCCCCAATATCTCCAGGAAGCCCTCGCGAATCCGAATCTGGGGATCCTGGGGACGGAATTGGATTGCCGCGTCGGGGCCGTACATCACGTAACCGTGGGGAAACCGTCTCGGTGCGGTGAGCGGGATCACGCAGATCCCGCCGCCCACCGCAAACGTGCGGCTCCAATGACAGTACTCCCGCGTTTGCCGTGAGACGTTGCGGATCGTCTGGCGACACTCCAACCGCGTCGACTTCGGGTCGAGCGTGAAGTCGCGAATCAACTGCACACCCGTCTGGCGATCCTCGACGCTCGTCAGCCGGACCGACCAGCGGCCGGTAATCTGGCCCGACCAGCGGCCCAGCCAAAGCTCAGGATGCGCCGCGATCGTCTGCTCGGGGCCAATGTCGAACCGTCCCGCGCTAGGCGAATGGCGCTCCCGACCGGGCTGGTACAGCCAACCCTCATCACCCGCTGGCAGATAGAGCGCGTTGGTCCCCGCCCGGGCGTATTGGAGCACTCGCCCACCCGACGCCGGGCAAAGCGTGACCCGAGTACTCTCATTTTCCAAGCGGAGACAATCGTCGTAGCCGTAAAACGACACCACCCGGGCGCCAACCGGCGGCGCAGCACAGGCCCGATGGGAGGTCAGCCCGCAAACCGCCAAGCCGGTCAAACCACAGCAGATCGCAAGTCGGTACATGTCGGCTCCTCGGTGGCATTGAGAGACACCCGCTGGGCAGCCGGCGGCAACCGCAGGTCGACCACCAGCCAAGATCATTCTGACCGGGTTCCCTAGGCCCTTCAATGGCCGCGGCGGTGGATTCAGGCGTCAGAGGGGCCCCGCTGGGGTGCGCTGCGGAAGCACAACTCGCGGTCGCGAACACCCGCAGCGGGTACCAGCGAGTCAATCGCGCGTGTTCACCTCTCATCCAATCGGGGGCCGGTCGCACTGCGAACAGCCGGGTTGCGACGGCGACGCGCATGATGCGTCCGAACGCCTGCGAGACAACAAACGGCTGCCAGCGATCACTCGGGCCGTCGTGTTGCTTATCCGCCAGTGGAGAGCGCCGTCGCGCTAGCCACCCGCCACACGCCGCGCCGATCCGCCACCGTACCGTCACACGCTTCGTACACCATCCGATAGCCGGCCTGTTGAGTTGGAGTGTCGGGCAACCGCAACAGACCCATTTCGGAACACTTGGCCGCGTCCCAGAGACCACCTCCGGGAGACAGAACGGGCTGCTCCTGTTTCTCCCAGGTCAGCCCGTCAGCGGAATGGGCCGTCATAACGTCGGCCCGCTGCGAACTGCCGTACCCCGCGTAATACATGCGGTAGCCGCCGGCGGCAATCCGTACGATCTCCGGCGCGAAGGCGGTCAGTCGGTCCCACTGCCCATCGGAGGAGATCCGTAAACCGGGTTCCAGCTGAAAGGTCGAGCCGCCGTCGGTCGACAGCGCGCTGACGATTCCCTCTCCGCGACGGCAGCAAAATAGCCGTAGCTCACCCTCTTCTAGAAAGAGAATGCGTGGAGCCATGTAGTTCTCACCCGCCCCTTCCAACCGTACTCCCGGTTCAGGACTCCACCGCAATCCACCATCTTCCGAGATGGCGCTACGAATCGAGTTTTGGACGGATTGTGGACCGCTACAGCACTCGTAATACATCCGCAGTCTGCCGCTGGAGTCACCCAGCGGAACCACCTCNGAGGAAACCACGCGAAAGTCCCCCGCACCGCCCTGCTGCGGCGACAGTCGGACTCCCGGCTCGGGCTTCCAGTGCAAGCCGTCCACCGACGTTGCACTCAGGATCCGTGTGGTAGCGTTGTCGTAGTCGTTGGCGCCAGTGGGAAATCCAGCGCGGGGTAGGATCTGGCTGTAGTACATCCGGTAACCGCCACCCGGCAGCCCGATCACCCGGGGAGCGACGGCGCCGCACCGGCCGCTGCGCAGTGCGGCGGGAGTCCACACGGCTTCGGGAACCGGATCGGTCTCTTCATCCGGTGGCGCGTCGATCGCCACCGCGGCCTCCTTCTGCCAGGCCGTACCCGGGTCCGTGGGGACGGTCTGCACCAAACGCAAATCGGTTGCCAAACGGGTCAAATCGATCATCGTGGCCCTGCCCGGATTCAGTTGGTCAGAAGTCGGCTGCCAAAGTTACCCAGTCTAGCAATACGGCCGTGCCAACTGCAGCCCTCACAAGGCCGCCACGAAGACCACCTGCCTTTGGCTGCTCCCAGTCCCCTCTGCTAAGATGGAACCGCGGGCGGCCATAGGCTTCGCGTCGCTACATCCGCACACACACCCTCTCCAGGAGCCCGCGCGAGGTGGAACAGCTACGCACTAGGCACCCCGTTCGTGCGATCCGTATGCGACTGCGCGTGGTCACACCGTGCGCGATGCTGCTGTTGACGACGAGCTGGCAACTGGCTGTCAACGCGGCGCCCGTCGATTACGCCAGGCAGATAAAGCCGCTTTTCCAGGAACGTTGCTACGCCTGTCACGGTTCGCTGAAACAAGAGGCCGGCCTCCGTCTGGATAGCGGCGCCTTGATCCGCAGGGGGAGTGCGAGTGGTCCGATCGTCCTGGCAGCCACGCCCGACGCATCGGCCCTGCTGGAGCGGATTTCTTCAGACGACACCGAGCACCGCATGCCCCCCATCGGCAAGCCGCTGACCGCCGAGCAAATCCAGATCATTCGCGCGTGGGTCGCCGCCGGCAGCCCCTCGCCAGCTGACGAACAGCCCGAACAGGATCCCCGTCAGCACTGGGCCTTCCAGCGTCCGGTGCGGCCGGCTTTGCCGGAGATTGCGCGCTCGCAGTGGGCCCGCAACCCCATCGATGTGCTGCTGCATGCGCGGTATGACCGGGAACACCTGGCTCCGGTCGCCGACGCGGAGCCGGCGGTGCGGTTACGACGCGTCTACCTGGACCTGGTTGGATTGCCACCTCGCCCGGAAGAACTGGTTGCGTTCCTGGCCGATCCGTCTGCCGAACAGTACGGCCGCGTGGTGGACCGATTGCTGGCCTCACCCCGTTACGGCGAACGCTGGGGACGGCACTGGATGGACGTCTGGCGGTATTCAGACTGGTACGGACGTCGCAAGGAGAACGACGTGCGCAACAGCGCTCCGCAGATCTGGCGCTGGCGAGACTGGATTGTCAATTCTCTGAACAGCGACAAGAGCTACGCCCGAATGGTCGAGGAGATGCTGGCGGCCGACGAACTGGCTGCGACCGACGATTCGACCTGGCCGGCCACCGGCTACTTGATTCGCAACTACTACTCCTTGAACCCCAATGAGTGGATGCGACACTCCGTCGAGTACACCGGAAAAGCCTTCCTAGGCCTGACATTTAACTGTGCCCATTGCCACGATCACAAGTACGACCCCATCACGCACGAAGACTATTTCCGGATGCGGGCATTCTTCGAGCCGATGGGGGTCAGACAGGATCGTGTACCCGGGCAACCCGATCCGCCTCCTTACCCGCCCTACGTCTACTCGGGTTCCCGCAAGGTGGTCCGCGTGGGCATGGTGCGGGTATTCGACGAACGGCCCGACGTCGAGACCTGGTTCTATGCCGGCGGCGACGAACGGAACAAGGACAAGCAGCGCGGCAGCATCGCGCCCGGTGTGCCCGCCTTCCTGGCAAATCTGTTTCCGGAAATTCGACCGATCGATTTGCCGCTGTCGGGCTGGTACCCGGGAGCTCGTCCGACTATTCAAAACGCCGTGCTGGAGCAGCAGCAGCGGGCCGTGGCCGTGGCCGCAACACGCGCCGCGAACATCGCCGGACAGAAAGTCGACACCCGTGACCTGGAAAAACAATTGGCTGATGCGCGGACCGAGTTCGAGCGGGAACTGCAGCAAGCCATCAAGTCGGGGCAACCCGGGGCCCTCGTCGGCAAACAGTCACTCTACCTGGATGCGATGCAGGGTCGCCGCATCGTCCAGAACCAGTTGCCCGGCCTGACTTCCCTGCCCGTCGGGACGCGAATCTCTTTTCAACTCCGGATTCTCAAGGACCAACATGTCAATTTTCAATTGGCCCGCGATACCGAGAAGAACCTGACGGCACTGTATGTGAGCTTTGTCGCCGGCAAGATCAACTCGTACCGGTCCGGGGGCGGAGGCTTCCAGGAGTTTGTCGCTGGTAGCTACAACTTCGGCGGTGGAGAGGATCACTTCAAGGTGACCCTCCTTATCGACACACCGCGAGATCAGGCGGTCCTCACCGTCCAACTGGTGGGCTCCGACAGACCGCTGGTCGAAGCCCAGCCGATCGCGCTCAACGGCTGGAATCCCACCAAGAACCCTCACCAACCATTTACATTCGACTGCCGAACCGGCACCAAGGCGCTGGTCGACCAGGTCGAACTGGTCGCCGGTGACCAGCAATTTCACTGGGGCTTCGAGTTGCCGCGATTTACCGATGGTGAAGACGTCGAGGGCATTGACGGCTGGGTGATTCACCCGCAATCGGTCGCCCCGGCGAGTTCCGTGGTCTCGATGATCGCCGCCTGCGAGTCAGCCCGCGAAAGCTATACCCGCTTGAAGCAGGCCGAAACGGCGCTGGATGCCGCCTCGTTGGGGACCACGGTGGCCGAGCAGGGGGTAACAGCCAACCGACTGAAACTGGCCAGCCTGCGGGCGACGATTGCCGCCGACAACGCCCAGCGGGCGAAGGCTCCGGTGGCGGAAATCGAGGCGCTGTCGCGCGAGGCTTACCGTCGCCAGCTAGCCTCGGCGCTGGCGATGGCCGAGTGGCGGATGATGGAGGCCCGCTTCGAACTAGGGCGGGCGCAGGCCTTGCCGGACTCTGACAAACAGAAGGCGGTGCAGATTAAGCAGTACGAACAACAACGGGCGACCGCCAAAAAACAGCAGCAGGAGACCAAGGCCAAGCGGGCCCAGGCGGCCGAGTCGACGGATTATGCGCGACTGAGCCGCGTGACGTTGAAGCAATCGACCGGCCGGCGGTCCGCGCTGGCCCGCTGGATCACCGACCCGCGCAACCCACTGACACCACGGGTGGCGGTCAACCACATCTGGTTGCGCCATTTTCATGCTCCGCTTGTCGAAAGCGTTTACGACTTCGGCCGCAACGGAAAACCACCCACACATCCGGCGCTGATGGACTGGCTGGCCGTCGAACTGGTGGAGAACGACTGGAGTATGAAACACCTGCACCGGCTGATGGTGACCAGCCGCGCCTACCAGCTGGGAGATTCGTCAGTAGGCCAAACCTCCAACATGGACCGAGACCGGGACAACCGTTGGCTGTGGCGGCGGAACCAGGGTCGGATGGAGTCTGAGGTGATCCGCGACAGCCTGTTGTTCCTTTCCGGGCGGCTGGACCAAACGCTCGGAGGACAGGTGCTCTTGAATACCCAATCCATGTCCACGCAGCGGCGGAGCCTGTACTACGAGGTCTATCCAGAAGCCGGTGGCAATATGGCGTTTGCCGAACTGTTCGATCCGCCCAATCCGGGTGAGTGTTTTCGGAGATCAACGACCGTCGTGCCGCAACAAGCTCTGGCACTCAGCAACAGCCAGTTGATCCACGTGGCCAGTGCCGAAACGGTGAAACAGATCGCCGCGGAGGGGCCCGAAGCCTTCATCCGTGCGGCGTTCCTGCACCTGTTGTCACGGGCGGCGACGACCAGGGAACTAGCAACCTGTCTGACCTTCTGGGAGCAGCAAGAACAGGAATTGAAGAGCGAGGACCAGGTTCGTGAGAGTCTGGTTCGCGTGTTGTTCAATCACAATGACTTTGTCACAATCCGGTGACCGACACCGACGTGACCTGACAGCGGGAACCAATCGATGCAACGTCGCGACTTCCTGGCCGATTGTGGCATGGGCTTTACCGGCCTGGCAATGGGATCGATGTTGGCTGCCGACGGGATTGTCCGCGGCGAGGGCTCTCCGACCGGCGAGCCGCACTTCACGCCGCGCGCCAAGTCGATCGTATGGGTGTTTCTTTCCGGCGGTTACAGCCAGATCGAAACGTTCGATCCGAAGCCGGCCCTGAACCGTTACGCCGGGAAAACGTACGCCGACACTCCCTTCCCCAACCCGATCGAGTCTCCCTTGCACCGGGAGCGATTCCGGAGTGTGCCAGCCGAGGAAATCAACATCCGGGATGTGTACCCCAAGATCTTTCCGATGCAGATCGGGTACGCGCGTCACGGTGAAAGTGGAATCGCGGTGACCGACTGGTGGCCACACCTGGCCCAGCAGGTCGACGACTTGTGTTTCGTGCGGAACATGTGGACTACCGACAACGATCACGCGGCCGAGAACCAGATCCACACCGGTCGGCATCGCCTCGACGAGACCCAGCCGAGCATCGGAGCCTGGGCCCATTACGGGCTGGGATCGATCAACGAAAACTTGCCTCGCTTCGTGGTGCTGGGTGGTCCAACCCGAACCGACACCAGCCAATCGATCGAGTCGTATTACCTGGGCCCGGCGCACGCCGGAGTGCCGCTGAAACTCGATCCCACCAACCCACTCTCTTTCGGGGGCCGCCGCTCCGGCCAATCCGTGCGCCAGCAAGCCAACGAGTTCAAGCTGGTGGCGAAGTTAAACCGACTCACCGCCGAGACGCGTCCGGAGGACCCGCGGCTGGCTGCCAGGATCAAGTCCTACGAGTTGGCGTACCGCATGCAGTCGGCAGTCCCCGAGGCGGTGGCTCTGAGCCAGGAGACCACCGACACCCAGCGGCTTTACGGCATCGACGAGGGGCCGACCAAGCTGGCAGGAGAACGGTTACTGGCTGCCCGGCGGATGGTCGAACGGGGTGTGCGATTTGTCCAGGTCTTTCCCTCGCCCTACGGCACCTGGGATTCTCACCAGAAGCTGAAGGAGAATCACGCCCGGATGTGCAAGTCGGTCGACAAGCCGATCGCCGGGTTTGTGGCAGACCTCAAGCAACGAGGTTTGCTGGACGACGTGGCGATCGTGTTCTGCACCGAGTTCGGTCGAACCCCGGGTCGGGAAGAACGCGGCAGTGGGACCACCGGCCGCGATCACCACCCCCACGGGTTTACCGTCTGGCTGGCGGGCGCTGGACTCAAGAGGGGATACGTGCACGGCGCCACAGACGAACTCGGTTACCACGCGTTGGGCTCCGGTCACTACGTCACAGACCTGCACGCCACGGTCCTCCATCTGCTGGGACTGGACAATACTCGGCTGGAGGTGCCGGGAAGAAAGCGCCTCGATATCGACCGTGGCCAGGTGATCACCGACATTCTGTCTTAACGANCCGTCACCGACGCGATCACCAGGGANACGCCCCGTCTGGAGCATTCCCTCGATGCGCCAGACGAGTCTCAGAAGCGCTGCCATCTACGGACAGTCGACACCGCACACACACCGCGATGTCCGGGCCGCCACCCTCTCGAAAAGGAGCTGACATGTTTCGCAGAGACTTCCTGTCCACACTGGGCGCCGGTGCGGCCAGCGCGATTCCCGCGGTCACCGACGCGGCCGAAATCGTTCGCCCGGGTGACGATTCCCGGGGACGCATTCAGCAGGCAATCGAGCGGATCGAAAAACGGGGCGGGGGGGCGATCGCATTGACGACGGGAACCTACCCGCTAGACCGTGAGCTGGTAGTCCGCAGCGACCGGGTGCGGATCGTCGGCGAATCACGGGCCACCATCCTCCGCGCCACCACGGCCGGCCAGACACTGATTCGCTTCTCCGGTTCACACGGTGGTGTCGAAAACATGGCACTCCAGGGAGGGCCGGACGGTGTGACAGCGCTGCGCATCGAGCCCGCCACGGACTACAACGGCAAACAGACCGCCCACCAGAACTACAACCGGTTCAGCAATCTGCTCATTTCCGGTTGTCGCGATGCAATCACCCTGCAAGCGGGTCCGACAGTCGACGGACAGGGTGATAGCGGCTGCTGGTACAACGTCCTGGATACGATCGTGATCATCTACTGTGCGCGTGGCATCTGGCTCAAGAGCCCCGTCAGTGGGCGCGGCAGCAGTGTCAACCGGAATCAGTTTTATTCGGTACGCATCGGACAGTTCGTCAACACGGGAATCCAGATTGACGCGGGCGACACCAACAGCTTGATCGGTTGCTCGTTCGAGGGTATCAGCCACGGAAACTCGCCCAGCGAAACGCCTACCGCGATCGTGATCCACAAGNCCTCNNCCGCNGGNNNCGACAACAACAANAACACNTTNGTCGGCAACCGTTTNGAGGGCAACCGGCTCGATCTCGACAANCGCAANGGNTACACCGAATTCTACGGATCGAATCTGGCCTTCGGTCACGACAAGGTCCGCGGTGTCGAGCCGTTGTACGTGGTGGGTGGCTACGACCCCTCGTTCACACCCCTCATTATGCCGGGAATCAGGGTCACCGGGGGCAGCGTGCGGTTCACCAAGGTCGTCCAATTCGACAAAGCCGTCCAGTTCGCCGAATAACCGTTCGCCGCTGGGACCTTGCGGCGATCGGGACGTTTCCGATTTCACCCCTGCCGCTACTTCTGCCGCGCCGCGGGAGCGGTCAGCTGGCTGCGCGAAAGCGTATGCGTGTGTACTCGCCGACCATCGATGGCAACCGCAGTCAAGTTGACCTGCGGGTCCGCGCGGGTCGTGTCGAACTGCATCAATCCGAACGAACAGGTCTTGTTGTAACCCCAGATCAGTCCCGGCGTCTTCACCACCGCGTGCGTGTGGCGATTCGTCAGACGCGAGCTCTCGAACTCGTACAGGTCGTAACCCGCCGGTCTGGAGGTGACCCGTAAATCGGTGCGGTGGCGATCGGCCGCAATCAAGAACACCCCCTCGATTCGGTGGTCCTCTAGAAAGGAAAAAATCTCCTCGCGTTCGGCTGTAAATCCGTCCCAGGGATCACGGCTACCAGGCTTGATATTCTCGGTCCAGGGGACCGGCGATGCGATCACTTTGAACGTCCCTCGAGACGCCTTGAGGGTCTCCTTCAACCAGGCCTTTTGGACCGGCCCCAGCATACTCGGCACACCCTGACGGCTGCGGTAGTAGCGCCCATCCAGAAGGATGAAGTGTACGTCTGCGATGTAGAAGTCGTGCCAGCATCCGGGTTGCCGGTCGCCACCGCCGTAAGAGGGGTTCACCCAGTTGCGGCGAAAATGTTCCCACACTGACCGTTTCCAGGCCGGTTTTTCAACCTCCGGGCCGGGGACGCAATCGTTGGTGCCGAAGTCGTGATCATCGTAAATCGCATACACGCTGGTCGCCGCGACCAGGCGTCGCCATTCCGGGCGCGACTGGCGGCGGTAATAGCAATATCGACCGGTCAGGGCATGCGTCGGATCGTCGATGTAGACGTTGTCTCCGAGCATCAACAGCGCGACCGGATCGGTCTTGCCGATGGTGTCCCACATCGACTCCCATTGGGGAACGAACCCGGCACCACCCCCAAAGGCAACCCCAAACGTGGCGGCCTCGCCTTCTGCAGGAAAAGTCTGAAAGTGGGTGTTGTCGGACGCCACCCGTTTTCCATCGATCCAGACCCCGTAGTGGTAGTCGGTCGCCGGGTGCAACCCGCGCACGCGGGCCACCGCCGTGAAGTCACTTGCCGGCGTCGTCGACACGCCCTGCGAGACCGCCACCGGTGGTTCCCGCTCGTCACCGAAAACTCGGATCTGGACCCCCGCGGCCCGCGCGGTCCGCACCCAAAAGGAGGCATCCCGGCTGGTCACAGCGCCCAGCATCGGACCGTGGAGTAAACGCGGCGCTGCGTTCTGCCGGGCCCACTCTCGGAACGCGTCGGTGGCATACAAGGGTCTCAGCATCTCGCGCGGGCCGGCCATCAGACGTCCAAACGGCAAGCCCGCGGCCAGCGCCGCCCGGGCGTGTTCGACCGCCGCTCCCGTCTCCTCGTTGGCCAGCGAACCCAACATCCGTACAAAGTGGGTTTCGGAATCTTGTGGATCCGCGTTCGCGAGTTCCCGGTTCGCCTGGTCCCATTTACCGGTGGCGATGTGCCGCACCGCGTTGCGCTGCGGATCGTGTTGGCCGCAGGCCGTTGCACAAAGCAGCAGACCGGCCAGCGGTCCCATCACACAAATGTTCATGGCTGTCCTCTGTTATCCCGTGCCAGTGACGTTTCCGATACCAGTCACTGCGCAGCGTGTGTTTCTCGGTCATTGCCTGGACGCCGCATCTGGGACCGTGAGCGACCCGTCCGGATCGGGAAAACGCATCATCCCATGCGTGGGCCAGGCAATTCACGCACCGTCCACCACGTTCACGGTCGGGCGCCAAACCCGTACAGCTGCGCCGCTTCTGTCAATGTAAACTCCATCTTGAAGGAGACGTTCTCCGGTAGCTGCAAGCGATTGCATAGGTGCCCGGCAAATCGGCGCTGGGGCTGTCGGGCCAGGTCAGCGACGCGTTTTCGTCGATCAGTAACAGCCCGCCGGCAAACGCCCGGTTCCCGCCGGGATGGTCGATCGGCTGCCAGATCGCTGCGCCCGCCAGCGTACCGTGCGGTTCTCTCTCAACGGCGTTGGCCGTGTGGGCACCCTCGGCCGCGGCGAAATGAAACAATGCGACGGTCTGCGGATCGACCTGAAACGGCTGCGGTCGTTGCTCGTCTGCGTACACACGCGCCGCCGCACACAGCGCCGCCACACAAAGCGTCGTCGCGCACAGGCGGCGCCGGATCGCAAGTCGCAGCATCGCATCACTCCCGATTACGGTCCACCGTCGAGCAACCAACATACGCGACACGCGGCGCGCAAGCCACACAGTGGAAAATCAGGCGATGATGTCGCGCAAGATCGTCCCCGAGACATCGGTCAGGCGGAAGTCGCGACCTCCGTAGCGGTAGGTCAGCCGCTCGTGGTCGATCCCCAGTAAATCGAGGAGGGTGGCGTGCAGGTCGTGGGGGTGGGTGCGGTTTTCGGTAGCGCGGTAGCCGAATGCATCGGTCGCCCCGTAGCTCATCCCACCCCGGATTCCGCCGCCGGCCAACCACACCGAAAAGCCCCAATGGTTGTGATCCCGTCCGTTGCTGCCCTGCGAAGCGGGCGTGCGGCCGAATTCACCGCCCCACATGACGATCGTCTCATCCAGTAGGCCGCGCTGTTTCAAGTCGCCCAACAGCGCGGCGATGGGGCGATCGGTCTTACCGCACAGCTGGCGGTGCTGCTGGTCGTTGTTGCTGTGCGTGTCCCACGGTTGATTGCTGCCGTAGTAGACCTGGACCACGCGGACCCCCCGTTCCACCATCCGTCGAGCCAGCAGGCAGTTCATGCCGAAATCGCTCAGCTTGCCATCGGGTCCGGAGTAGGCAGCCTGGACCGACGCCGATTCACGCTGCCAGTCGAACGCCTCGGGAGCGGCCGCCTGCATCCGAAACGCCATCTCGAAAGAAGCGATCCGGGCGTCGAGCAGACTCTCGCTTCCGCGGAGCGAAACGTGCCGGGCATTCATTTGTTGCACCAGGTCGAGTTGCCGTCGCTGAGCCACGGTCGACAGACGTTTGTTCGCCAGGTTCGCGATCACCTGCTGCGGCTTGAAATTGGTGGGCAATTTCATGTGGCAGCCTTGAAACACACCGGGTAGGAAACGGTGGCTCCAGTTCGCAGCGCCGTTGACTGGCAACCCCGGACAGAGGACCACATAACCGGGCAAGTTCTGGTTCTCGGTTCCCAATCCGTACAGCAGCCAGGATCCGTAGCTCGGACGAATCGCCTGGACGTGGCCGCTATTCATCATGAACATCGAAGGCTCATGATTGGGAATATCGGTGTACATCCCGTTGATCACACAGAGGTCATCGGCGAAGCGCCCGGTCTCGTTGTACAACTCGCTGATCCTGAGCCCCGACTGGCCGCGGGGATGAAACCGAAACGGTGACGGCATCATCCCACCGGTTCCGTTCTCAGTCTTCAGATCCGTGGTACTCGTCGGGCGCTGGCCCTGGTACGTCTTGAGCGCGGGTTTGTGATCAAATGTGTCGACCTGCGATGGACCACCATTCATGTACAGATGGATGATCCGTTTGGCGCGTGGCGCGTGGTGTGGCGATTTCGGTGACAGCGGTCCCGCTCGATCGCCGGCGAGTGATTCAGCGGCCCACAGACCGGCCAATCCAACGGTTCCCAGCCCCGCACCCGCGCGCCCCAGCATTTCCCGTCGAGAGATCATGTCTCGCCCCTCATCTCAGGTAACACATCGGTTCAGTCAATCCAGGTGAATTCATTCGCGGCCAGGACCGCCTGCGCGAATTGGACCCAGGCAGAGAGACTCTGCGGGTCGCGGCCACGCGAGACGGCCTCGACAAACGACACGTTGAACGCCAACTCGTCGGCCGTCGGACCCCGCCCATACGCCCACCGGTAGGCCAGCGTGATGCGTTGCGCAGCGGACGAACTGCCGCGCTCCAATCGACCGGCCAGCGCTTCGGCAGACTCGATCATGAAATCGCTGTTGAGCACAAACAACTGTTGCTGGGGTAGCGTCGTGACACTGCGACGTTCGCTTGAGACATTGGCATCTGGGAAGTCGAAAGCGGCCAGCGTCTTGTCCGGGTCGCGGCGACTGATCGTGGAGTACAACGTGCGTCGCACATGGTCCGTGTTCGTTGCACCAGCAGCCGGCCCCGCCATCCGCTGATCGAGCCGCCCCGAGACCGCGAGTACCGCGTCCCGCCAGGCTTCGATGTCGAGCCGCCGCGGCGCAAACCGCCACAACCAGCGGTTGTCGGGATCCACCTCGGCGTTGTGCGCGTCGTACGCCGAGCCCAGCCGATAGGTCGCCGAGAGCAACAATTCGCGGTGCAGCCACTTCAAGGACCAACCCGCTTCCATGAAACGCACCGCCAGCGTATCGAGCAGAGTCGGATGGGTAGGCCGCGCGCCAACCGTCCCAAAATTGCTAGCCGTGGCGACGATTCCGCGACCGAAGTGATGTTGCCAGACGCGGTTGACGATGACCCGAGCGGTGAGCGGATTGGCAGGCGAGCAAATAGCGTTCGCCAAATCCAAACGCGTAAACAACGACTCCGGCGATGCGGTGTCGCGGTGCGCGGTCAAAATCTGCAGGAAACCGGGCGGGGCAGCCTCGCCCTTGCGGTTTACGTTGCCGCGAACGTAAACCTGCATCGGTTTGCCACCGCCGCGAACGCCGTGCGCCACGGGATACATCGCAGGCGCCGCTTTCTTGCGCTGTTCGAGTTGGGCCCGCAACGACGCGAGCTTCGGTTTTTCGTCGTCGGTCACCAATTGCTGCTCGGTGGCTTTGTCATCGGCGTACAACAGGCCGTTCTTGTCAAGCCAGAGTTGTTTCAAAAGCTGATCGTGCGCGGGCGCCAGAGGACGTCGTTTGACCTGTTTGCGGGCTTCCTCGTCGTCCGCCGCCCGGGCCAGCGCCGCCTGGTACTCGCCCTCCAGCGTGTCGTAGGATGCCAGCGCTTCGAGCGCTAATCCCTGGAATGCGTCGGCGATCCGAACGATGGCGGCCGGCACTTGGGTGGACTCGACATCGGCAACCCGCGGCGCCTGGCTGGCGAGCCGAAACCACTCGCCCAGTTGGGGAAAGCGCTGCAGGGCCTGGGACTCCTGCTGCGGCTGCAGCAACTCCCGAAATCGTCCTAAGAAATAGGCGTGCAGTTTGGCCTGGCGGGCGACTTCATCGACCGGCTGGGCCGCCGCACCGTCCGCCTTCAGATTGAGACGCCAGACAACTTGCAAGTACCGGCTGAGCTGTCCGAATTGCTGGCGGCCGGCGCCGCTGGCGATCCCGCGGAGCCACGCGGCGAGCTGCTGTTTCTGCTGCTCGACCTGCGCTTGCCCCTCCTTGTAGCGGGCGATCACCGGTTCGGAAACCAGTGCGACTTCGCTCCACGAGGCACCGGAATAAGCCGAGGCAAGCGAGTAGTAGTCGCGCGTCGGAATCGGATCGTATTTGTGGTCATGGCAACGTGCACACGCCACAGTCAGACCCAACAGACCGCGCGAGAGCGTGTCGACCCGATCGTCGAGCTCGTCCGCCGCGACCTGCTCGGGCACCGAGCCTTTGTGGTAAAAAGCACCCAATCCCTGAAAGCCGAGTCCGGCGAGCCGGCGCGTATGGTCGATCACCGGCTCCTCGAGCAGATCGCCCGCCAACTGCAACCGCACAAAGCGATCGTACGGCGTATCGCGGTTGAGCGCTTCGACCACCCAATCCCGAAAACGGTAGGCGTGCGGCCACGGGTTGGCGTAGGCCAACGCCTTATCATCGGCATACCGTGCCACATCGAGCCAATGGCGCCCCCACCGCTCGCCGTAGCGGGGCGAGTTGAGGAGGCGATCGATGACGATTTCAAAGGCGCTGGGCGAGTCATCCTGCAAAAACGCGTCGACCTCGTACGACGTCGGAGGGAGTCCCGTCAAACCAAACGTGGCGCGGCGAATGAGCTCTCGTTTGGAAGCCGGGCGGCCGACCCGCAATTGGCGTCGCTCCAGTTCAGCCAGCACGAAAGCGTCGATTTCGCGCTGCGGCCAACCCGTCTGCTGCACCGCGGGCGGCGAGGGCTTAGCAGGCGACTGGAAGGCCCAGAATACGCCCTCGGCAGCCCAATCGATGCCCCCCTCGCGCTGAGCGGGCGGCGCTTCGCGAGGACCTTTGGCACCGCCGCGAATCCACGTTTCAAAATCGGCGATCACCGCGTCGGGAAGTTTTCGTTGGGGTGGCATCTTGGGATCGCCGCGATGACTCAAAACGGCGAGGAGTTGCCCCTCCCCCGGTTTTCCAGGGATCACCGCCGGTCCGCTCTCGCCCCCACGCAGCAAGCCCTGCAGCGAGTCGAGTCGCAGTCCACCCTTGAGCTGCTGTTTCTTTTTCGCCGCTGCCGAGTGACAGCCGTAGCAGTGTTCCACCAACACCGGTCGAATCTTGGACTCAAAAAAGGCGCTCCCCTGGCGATTCGTATCGGCCGCCGACACAGCGCCGGACCACAAGAGCAACAGACCGAAGGGGACGACCCCATTTCCTGGTGGTAGGTTCCGCATCGTTACCTTCACATCAGTGGACCGGCCGTTCAAAGGGTCCGGAGGAGTCCTCTCGGGACCGGTGCCTGTCGGTACTCCACCCACGGCAGCCGGACGCCACCGCGGCAGGGACCGCGATGACCGGTCAGCCAGTGGTTGTATTATCGGTTGTATTATCGGTTGTATTATCGGTTGTATTATCGGTTGTATTATCGGTTGTATTATCGGTTGTATTATAAAGTGC
>PADE01000132.1 GCA_002702965.1 Planctomycetaceae bacterium | reverse complement strand
AAGAGGTGATGGAACGCTATTTCGAAGGGACGCCCCCCACCGCTGACGAACTCTCCCGATTGATTGTCCAGGCGATCGCCACCGGGAGCTTGATTCCTATTCTCTGTACGTCGGGGAAAAGTGGGGTCGGACTTTCCGAGCTGCTCGACACGATTGTCCAAGGTGGCTTATCACCGGCTCATGTGAACAGGGAGGCGAGCAAAGACGGCGACACAGTCGAAATTCAACCCGCCGCTGACGGACCGTTGATCGCCCAGGTATTCAAGACGCGCATCGATCCGTTCGTGCAGAAGCTTAGTTTTATTCGGGTCTATTCGGGGGTCCTGAAAAAAGATCAGCAAACGCCGGCATCGAGTGCGCGCAAAGGTGTGAAAATGGGGCAGCTGCTGCAAGTCCAAGCCAACGAGACCGCACCGGTCGATCAAGCGGGACCAGGTGAAATCGTCGCCGTGGCCAAGATGGAGGACATCGCGACTGGGACATCGCTGGGTGAGTGCACGTTGCCCGAGATCGGCTTTCCAACCCCGATGGTTGGGTTGGCGGTGGCTCCCAAGAGTCGCGGTGATGAAACCAAGCTCTCCGGTGCCCTCAACAAGGTCGTCGAGGAGGACCCGACGGTTCGATTAGATCGCGATACGCAGACCAAGGAACTGGTGATCACGGGAATGAGCGAGTTGCACCTTACGATCGTGCAGGAACGCTTGCAGCGCCGGGACAAACTCGAGGTCGAGACCAAGGAGCCCAAGATCCCATTTCGGGAGACCATCCGAGCGAATGCCGAAGGGAGTTATCGGCACAAGAAACAGACCGGTGGCCGCGGACAGTTCGGCGAAGTGCACATCCGTATGTGGCCGCTGCCCCAGGGGGTCGATCCCGAGGAGTACGCGACCAAAAAGCGATTCCCACAGATGAAATCGTTTCATTACGATGAGCAGTCCAACTTTATGTGGGTCGACTCGGTCGTCGGCGGTGTGATTCCAGGCAACTTCATGCCCGCGATCGAGAAAGGCTTCCGGGAACGTTTGGTCGGTGGTGTNGTTGCCGGTTACCCGGTCGANAACGTCTGTATCGAAGTCCACTTTGGTAAGCACCATCCGGTCGATAGTTCTGAGACCGCCTTTAAGTCGGCTGGGAAAATGGTTTTCAAGCAGGTGTTTGAACAGGCCCAGCCCTGCTTGTTNGAGCCAGTCGTGAAGCTCGACGTCACGGTACCCGAAGATAATGTGGGCGATGTCTACAGTGACATGTCCAGCCGCGGCGGACGGGTGCAAGGCAGTGATTCGGCGGGTGGGAGTTTGCAGACGGTTCGCGCCGAAATCCCGTTGCGTGAAGTGACCACCTACGCCCGCACGCTGTCAAGCATGACGGGTGGCCAAGGCAGCTACACGATGGACTTCAGTCATTACGACGTGATGCCTCCCAATATCCAGCAGGAGATCATGTCTAAGTCACGGGTCCGCGACGATGACGATGAGTAGGTCCGCTCACGGGGCGTAGTCCCGGGTGCGCGGTGGACGAAACCGCGCGGCGTTNGGGCAGTCGGTGATGCGGGCGGCAACCGACTCAACGATCGCTGTTGTCCGGTGGCGAGCGCAGCACATCGTAGATCAAGGGCACTGGGTCAGACGGCTGGTCTTCGATTTCGACCACATCCTCGAGCCGATGGATGATCTCGTCGGTGACAGCGTGGCCGAACAGCCGCAAGATGGGTTGCCGCCGTTCGACCGGGTCACCGAGCTTTCGCAGCACCTTCAGACCGACACGATGATCGATCTTGTCTGTCTGGACGCGGCGTCCACCTCCCAGTTCGATCACCGCGATGGCGAGTGCCTCGGTGTCGATGCGGGTCACGAAGCCGGTGCACGGCGCTACGATGTCGGTGGCCACTGACAGCTTCGGAAGTCGCTCGANGTCACCACCTTGGGCTTGCACCATGTCTGCGAATTTCGTCATCGCGGCGCCTGAGTCGAGGGCCCGGCGGAGGGTCTCGGCGGCATCGTGTTGCGAATCTGCGAGCCCACTGCGGATCATTAGTTCACCGGCCAAGGTCAGTGTCAGCTCACGCAGATCGCCGGGTCCGCCACCCCGCAGGGTTGCCAGCGCTTCTTCCACTTCGAGTGCGTTGCCTACGGCGCAGCCCAGCGGTTGGTTCATGTCAGACAGAAAGGCGGTCGTCCGGACGCCCATTGCAGAGCTGGTCTCGACGAGCGATTGCGCGAGTTCCCGGGCGGCAACTTCCGTTTTCATGAATGCCCCGCCGCCGCATTTGANATCCAGCACCAGAGCNGCGAGTCCTTCGGCCAGTTTCTTGCTCAAAATGCTNGCTGTAATTAACGGGATCGAGGGAACCGTGCCGGTGACGTCTCGCAGCGCGTACAGCTTCTGATCCGCGGGTGCGATTTCCGCGGTGGCGCCGGTGATCGCACAACCCACCTGTTCGGTTTGCTGCTGGAGTTGCCGTGCGCTCAAGTCGGTGCGAAATCCCTCGATCGATTCCAGTTTGTCAAGAGTCCCACCCGTGGGTCCCAGGCCTCTTCCGGAAATCATCGGGACGGCCAGACCGACACAGGCCAGCAGGGGAGCCAGTACCAGAGAAACTTTGTCACCGACTCCTCCGGTAGAGTGTTTGTCGACGACGGTCCGCGACGCCGCGGATGGCCACCGCAACGTGGCTCCACTGTGGAGCATGTGTTCGGTCAGAGCGAGGGTCTCGGCCGCCGTCATTCCCCGTAGGCAAATGGCCATGCAGAGCGAGGACATTTGGTAGTCAGGAATGGTATTGGCGCAGTACCCGTGGATGAGGTCACCGATCTGGTCCGCGGTCAGCGCGTGACCGTCTCGCTTACGAGCGATGAGTAATGCGGGGTTCAAGGGATCGCCTCGAAGGGTCGCTGCGGACCCGTTGGGGTTGGGGCGCGAACGCGATTCGACGACAGATCGGACGCGGTTCGGCGCGATCGGGAGTTATCACGACCCACTCACCTTCCCGCCGGCTGCTCGATCCAGTCGTGAAAACAGGAGTTGCAGAGATGAATCGTGACTCGTCGGTACACCTGGTCCATCGCCTCTTGTGCAGAGAGATTCTCCATCTGATTCAACAAGGACTTAATCTCTTGACGTATTGCTTCCACCGGGCGGGAGTCGACGATTTCGGGTGGGCTTGGATCTGCTACCGCGCGGATGTGTACTTGGAAAAAGTCCCCCGATCCCGGCGTGAGTGTCGTCAGGCAACGGTCGCAGAAAAGTACCGTGGTGTCCTTCGACATGATCTGTTCCGTCGCAGCGCGGAAGGGGGTGAGAGCGGCTGTGAGCATCGGTTCGGTTGCTATCGGCACCGCCCGTTCGCATNTTANGCGGCGTGCGCGACGCGATCGTAGAGTCGTGTATTCCCNGTCTTGCCGACTTCACGCACNGCCCCGGCTTGGCGCAGGCAGTAGGCGATTCGCTGCGCGACCCAGCGTTGGACTTTGAGCCGTTTCGCCAGATGGCCCGTATGGAACGGCGCCGGGAGTCGGCTGGGCAACAGTTGCCAGAGGTCTTCGGCTGTCGACAGCGGTAAATCATCAGCGACCCGCAGCAGCAGGCGATCTTCGACTTCGTAGTCTTTGGTGCTCCACCGTCGACGCCTTCCGTGTCCAGGGTAACGTCGTTCTTCGACTTCGACCAGCAGGACGTCCACCGTGAGACGCGGGTGTGGGAACACTTGCGTGAAGTAGACGAGTTCATCGAAAATATCCAACAGCTGCCCACGTTTGGGACTCTTTCTGCGGCTGATTTGCCTGCCGTTGGCCGCGTCGAGCTTAACGAGGTGTTTGCTGGCGATGATCGGTTTGACGACGCGTACCGTGTGTTCTTGGAGGAGCTGTTTGGTTTTGTCGCGGATCGCCGCCAGCGATCCATGTTGGATTTCGATCAGTTCTCGGTCGGTGACGACATCGATCCGGTAGTCTCCCAGAGGAACCTCTTGGCGAGCTCCGGTCGAGGAATAACGCTGTTTGAGTTGGCGGTGTAAGGAAGTTTCCATCCTGGGCGGGCTGGCGGCAAGACCCAGCCTAGCGTGTGAGGAGAGACCAAGACGAAGGCAGCTTCACCTATACCAAGTTGGCGAGTTCCCACCTAGATCGATCCCACCTGCCGGTGTTCGAGATCGTTTACGCGGCTGCGACGACGCCGGGTCGCTGTTTCCANAATCCGGTCGCCTGCTGGAATGCGTAAGCCAGTTGCAGAACTCCGAAATCATCCTGGTGGCGGCCCACGATCTGCAATCCCACGGGTAGCCCGGTCGGAGTAAAACCGCAAGGTACACTGATCGCGGGTAGCCCGGTGACGGTAATGAAGTAACAGGACTTCATCCAGTCGATGTAGGTTTTCATCGGCACGCCGTTGATTTCCTGAATGTAGCGTTTCCGCAGGTCGAATGGAGGCACCTGGGTCACCGGAAAGACCATGAACTGGTACGTTTCCATAAATGTCTGTACGCGCTGGAACAGCTCGGTGCGACGACTTTCGGCGCGCGCCACTTGGGGGCCGGTGAGTTTTTGGCCCAGCTCGACATTCCACAAGATGGTGTCCTTTATCTGGTCACGGTGTTGTTCGAGCAGCGGNGCAAACTTTTGCTCAAAACTCCAGGCCCTCAGGACCTGGAAGATCTCGTCCGCAGCGGCGAAGTCGGGTTGGCCGAGTTCGACGCGGCAACCCAACTGGCGAAATGTTTCGAGCTGCGGTTCCATGACCTCGCTGATCCGAGGATCGACGGGAAGTTCGCCAAAGTCTGGGCTCCAGGCGATCCGGGTGTCCGCGAAGTCGCGTTCTAACGGGTCGCAGAACTGGTCCGACGATTCGGCAATCGCAATCGGTGCTCGGGGATCGGGGCCGGCGATCGCGGTCAGCATGAGGGCCACGTCTTGTACCGTGCGGGCCATCGGGCCCTGCACGGAGATCGGGAACCAACCCAGTTCGTTTGGCCAGACCGGAACGCGTCCGGGGGATGGACGGAATCCGACGACGTTGCAGAACGCGGCCGGATTGCGCAGCGATCCACCGGTGTCACTGCCGTCGGCGATGGGAAGCATACCGCAGGCCAGACTCACCGCGGCCCCGCCACTGCTGCCGCCGCACGTTTTGGTCAGATCGTAGGGATTGCGAGTCTCTCCGAAAACCTCGTTGTAGGTCTGTGAACCGGCGCCAAATTCGGGTGTGTTGGTCTTCCCGATCGTGACCGCCCCGGCCGCCTGTAATCGATCGACGATCAACGCATTTTCATCGGGAATGAAGTCGCGGTAGATGGGCGATCCGAACGTCGTACGGATGCCTTTGGTGGCTACCAGATCTTTGTGGGCCACGGGCAGCCCGCATAGGGGACCCGGGTCGTCGCCGCGCGACAGGCGTTCGTCGATTTGCTGCGCCGCAATTTCAGCTTGCTCGGGCAGCAGTGTGACGATCGAGTTGACCTGGGGATTGAGTCGCTCGATCTGGTCGAGGTGCGCCCGCATTACCTCGGCGGCCGATATTTCGCGGGCCTTGATGTGCCGGACCAGGTCACAGGCGGGGAGAAAGCACACTTCGGATTGCGTCATCGTTCTCACCCGTGGGTCAGCAGCCACNCGACCACGCCCGGCCACCGAGAGGTGGCGGGCAGCATCGACCCCAACCGTTGGTCNAGAGATCCACGGCTTNGCGTGCGACTAGGATGCNCCACGCGTGCCTACGTGGGCAGGCCACGCGACGTTGTCCACAGTGTGCCGCGCCGCCCATTCGGCGACGCGGCGTGGTGGACAGGCAATCGCATTGGTCGCGTCTAGAGGGCTTTGATGTGGATATTCCGGAATTGGACCGGATCGTTGTGACCGGCGAATCCGAAATGGCCTTCGGTGAGAGTCTTGCCGGGATGACGTTTGAGTAACTCCGGGTCGTCTAATTTTCCCAGGTCCGTGTTGAGAATGACGCTACCGTTCAATTCGACTTTGATGGTCGAACCGATCACGGTCACTTCCTGGAAATTCCATTGCCCGGCGGGTTGCAGGTATCCCTGAGCGGCAGGGACCATGCCGTATGCCGAGCCGTGAAATTGGTAAGGTGCCAACTTGCCGGGATAACCCGTGTCCAGCACCTGCAGTTCGGTCATACCCAGGTAGGCCGGGTTGCCCGAGCCTGGGTAGCGGATCGCCAACCCGTTGTTTCCAGCGGGGGGCATCTTGATTTCGATCCGGACCACGAAGTCGCCGTAAATTTTCTTGGTGAACAGGTTGCCCCCCGTGCCTTTCTTGCATTGGATCGCTCCGTCGACGATTTGGTAATTGTCGACGGCACCAGCCCAGCCGGTGAGATCTTTGCCGTTGAAGACCGACTCAAAACCCAAGTCTTTGGAGGAGCCGCCCAAGATCGTATTGGCTTCCTGGGGACCGATCTCACGGATGAAGACATTCCGCCAGCGAATTTCGCCACCATGCGTTTGCAGCTGGATCGGGCCGTGGTGGAACAGCGGTCGGGCGCGATCGTAGTAGTTCTCGAGGATGGCGTTGTTGACGACCAGCTTGCTGTTGAGCCAGACCCAGGTCCGTGCGCCGATCTGCCGAATCCGGAATCGATTCCATTGGCCGAGTGGGTTGTCTGCCAACACCAGGGGATCTTTCCCGTTGGCCCCTTTGCTGTTGTTCCAGAGCCCCCCCGAACCTTTGTCGCCGCCAATGCCAAATTTGCCTTTGTCGGTGTAGTCCCAAATTTGGACCTGTGGTACGCCTTTTAAGTAGATGCCGCTGTCTGCCTTGGGGACGGTCTTGTAGTCAATCCAAAACTCGTAACTGCTGAATTCTTCGTCGGTGGTCAAGTACAGACCGGAACCGTCATTGACGAGTTCCCCATTTTCAACCGACCAGTGCTGGTTGATGTCTTTGAGGCTCTCCGCCTTGTATTGGGCCAGCTCGTCTTCGGACATCGCCCATAGCTGTTCGGGGTTCTTAGTCGTCCAGCCGTACCAGCCAGCCAGGTCACGTCCGTTGAACAGCGTCTTGAAACCTTTGGGCGGATGGTTGTTTTCCTGGGCCATGGAGCAGGTGTATGCACCGCTCATGACGAGTATCAGCAGTAGCGAGATGCGTCGTGTCACCGAGGACTCCTTTGTGCAATGAAGCAGGGGCGATTGGAATCAGGGGAGATTGTCTGCGAGGAGCGTCATCCTACCTCCAGTTTCAGCGTGATTCCAGCGGGCAGCCCTTCCGGATGGCCTGTGCCGGCTGGCGGGGCCTGCGACACCCGTGGTGTCGATCGATGTCGTGCCCGATGGAGTACAATGGGCGGACCAGTGGTTGGGGATTTGATGTTGCAGGAGAGCGTTTGTGTCTGCCTGGAAAAGAGGGACTCGGTGGCCGCTGTGGCGCGGCTGTCTGGCCGCGGTTTGTGTGTGGGGGACCGGGGTGAGCCCCGCTGCGCCGCAGTCCCCGACCGCCGAGCAAGTGCGTTTTTTTGAGACCGCGGTACGACCCCTACTGGCCGAACATTGTCTCGACTGCCATGGGCCGGAAGGCGAGATGCCAAATGGACTACGGGTCGATTCCCGGGCAGCGCTGCTAAAGGGAGGCCGCTCTGGTCCGGCGATTTCCCCCGGACTGCCGCGCCGCAGTTTGCTCGTGCTGGCGGTCGAACACGACCCGTCGGTCAAGGCGATGCCACCTAAAGCGAAGCTGTCCGCGCGACAGATCGAGGTGCTGGTGCGGTGGGTCAAGATGGGCGCTCCCTGGCCGGCTGCGCCGCGGCAGCAACGAGCAGCGGTGGAATCCGTAGAGGCGCGCGGTATCACCGAGGCGGAACGCGATTTTTGGGCATGGCAAACGCCGCGGGCGGCAGCTCTTCCGCCGCTCGACGCAGGCGACTGGCCGCGGGATGGGGTGGATGCGTTCCTCTTGGCAGCATTGGAAACTCAACAGCTGGCCCCGGCGCCGCCCGTCAGTCGGGCGATGCTGATCCGCCGCGGCACCTTCGATCTGCATGGTGTACCACCACAGCCGAGTGACGTGAGAAGGTTTCTGCAAGATGGGTCGCCCGATCGCTGGCCGCGGGTTGTCGATCGGCTGCTCGCATCCCCCCGATACGGCGAGCGGTGGGGTCGTCGATGGCTCGACGTCACGCGCTACGCGGACTCCAACGGGATGGATGACAATATGGCGTATGCCGATGCTTGGCGTTACCGAGACTATGTGATCGACGCACTCAACGCGGACCGCAGCTACGATCGCTTTGTCACCGAGCAACTCGCTGGTGACCTCCTGTCGCCGGGGGAAAGCGACCGGGGCCGCGCCGACGACCCGTTCGCGCCGCTGATTGCTACCGGTTTTCTGATGATCGGTCCGAAGATGCTCGCCGAAGACGATCCGGTAAAGCAACAGATGGACATTGTCGACGATCAGATCGATACCGTGGGGCGCGTTTTCATGGGCTTGACGCTGGGCTGCGCGCGATGCCATGACCACAAATTCGATCCGATTTCGATCGATGATTACTACGCCCTGGCCGGGATCTTTAAGAGCTCTCGCGTGATGCTCTCGTACCGGGTTGATTCCAAGTGGAACAGCCGCGCCCTGGGAGGTCCCGAGTTGGAACGCAGACTGGAAGATCTCGAAGGTGAACTGAATCGCCTCGACGAAGCTTTGGTCCTGGGAGATTTTGTCGGCCGCGCCGACGAGAAAAAGCGACTTTCCGAAAAACTAGACCGTGTTCGAACGGACTACGCGGAAGTTCCCAAAGCGATGGCTTCCGAGGAGTCACAGGTCGAAGATCTTCAAGTATTCTTGCGTGGGAATCATCTGATTCGCGGTCGGCAGGCACCTCGGCGGTTTCCACGCCTGCTGTCGGAGTCATCCGACGGTTCGCTGCCGGCCACCGAGAGCGGCCGTCGTCAGCTCGCCGACTGGTTGACTCGGAACAGCCACCCACTGACTGCCCGCGTGATGGCGAATCGCATCTGGCAAGGGCATTTTGTTCACGGACTGGTACGTTCACCGGACAATTTTGGCCGTCTCGGGCGGCGTCCCACGAATCAACCGCTGCTCGACTGGTTGGCCGTTCGGTTCATCGAATCGGGTTGGTCGATCAAGCGGATGCATCTGCGATTGATGACAACTGCGGCCTATCGAATGAGTTCGCGGCCGGGGCCCGAGAACTTGCGCCGCGATCCGGAGAACCACTACACGGGACGGATGAACCGCCGTCGGATGGAAGCTGAGGTACTGCGTGATTCCCTGTTGGCGGTGGCCGGCTTGTTGGATGGACGGATGGGTGGAGCGGTATTGAAGGACAAGACCTTCCGTATCCTGTCGGCCGCTGCGCTCAAGGATCCCGCGCTGTACGCCTCGACTCGTCGCAGTGTCTATCTGCCGGTGATGCGCAGCGGCCTGTACGAGATGTTCCGCTCTTTTGATTTTCCCGATCCGGCGGTGGTTTCCGGAAATCGCAGCGAGACCATTGTGGCCCCCCAAGCGTTGTTCATGATGAACAGTGAATTGATGCTCGATGTGGTCGCAGCGCTGGAGAGGCTTTCCCGTGATGAGGCCAAAGACGACGCGTCACGCATCGAGTGGTTGTACGAACGGGTGCTTGGACGTTTGCCGCGAGAGGTGGAACACGCGGCCTGGCGGCGGTTCCTGAACGCCTACCAGGAGGAGTGGTCTGAGGAGTCGAACGATCGCAAGACCGGAGTCTGGCGGGCCGCCTGCCGGGTGCTGCTGGCTTCCAATGAGTTCGTCTACATCGAGTGACACGAAGGTCCGGGAGTCGTTCCATTCGTCGCCCCGCCCTCCTCGATTGGGGACGCGGCGCCCGCCCGCCTCGTCGCTACCGCGGTGGCGTGCTACATTGGTGCGGCCATGTCCAAGACCCCGATGATGCGGCAGTATGCGGAAGCCAAATCGGCCTGTGCCGATGCGCTGCTGCTGTTCCGCATGGGGGACTTTTACGAGTTATTTCACGACGACGCAAAGACCGCAGCCCGCGAGTTAGGTCTGACGCTCACCAGTCGCGAAAAGGGCGAAAACCCGATCCCGATGGCCGGGTTTCCGCATCATCAACTCGAGAACTATCTGGGCAAACTTGTCGCGGCCGGGTTCCGCGCTGCGATTTGTGATCAGGTGGAGGACCCCAAACAGGCGAAGGGCTTGGTGAAGCGCGAGGTGACGCGCGTGGTGACCCCCGGCACACTGACCGACGACGCCCTGTTGGACCCTCGCGAAAGCAATTATTTGGCCGCAGTGGTGTTCGACGGAGGGGCTGGATCGGCATCGTCGGAGCACGTTGGGATCGCCTGGGCCGAATTGTCGACCGGGCGGTTTCAGGCGGCCGTGTTTCCACGTCAGCAACTCGCCGATCAACTGGCACGCATTCATCCCGCAGAGTGCCTTCTGTTGGACGGTGATCCACCGCTGGGTGCTGAATTCGAGAGCGGTGTGGCGTTCACCGTCCGCCCGGCGTGGGCGTTTTCTCTAGAATCGGCGGAGAAGGCTCTGGGACGACATTTTTCAATCGCCAGCTTGGAAGGATTTGGATTTGACGGGGACGACCGTGCGGCCGTTCGCGCGGCCGGTGCGGTGTTGGAGTATCTCCAGGAAACGCAGCGGACGTCGCTGGACCATATCGATCGGCTCATCCCCTACCGCAACGGCCAGACATTGGAAATTGACGAAGCCACGCGGCGCAGTTTGGAACTGACCCGTACGCTCCGCAATGGACGTCGTGAGGGCTCGTTGTTGGCGATACTGGATCGCGCAGTGACTCCCATGGGGTCTCGCCTCTTGGCGGATTGGATGTCGAACCCGCTGGTCGACATCCAGGCAATCGAATCGCGACTCGATGCGGTAGCTGAGTTGATGCAGGAGGAAGCGTTGCGCGAGCGCCAGCGCGAGCAGCTGAGATCGGTCTATGATGTGCAGCGTCTGTTGGCGCGCATTACAACCGGCCGGGCGACTCCCCGAGACCTCAAGTTCATCGGTCGGACGCTGGGAATGTTGCCGCGGATCAAACATAGTCTCGAGCCGTGCGAGAGTTCGCGGCTTTGCCAGCTGCAGACCGAAATCGATCTATGTCCTCCCCTGCGACAACTGCTAGATGCGGCGTTGGTCGATGATTGTCCGTTGAACGCCCGCGACGGTGGGGTGATTCGAGACGGATACCACGCAGAACTCGATCGATTGAGAGAATTGGCGGCTGGCGGGAAGCAGTGGATTGCCCAGTACCAGGCGGCGGAATCGGAACGGACAGGAATTGGCAGCCTAAAAGTGGGTTTCAACAAAGTCTTTGGTTATTACCTGGAGGTGACCAATACCCACCAGGCCGAGGTCCCCGAGACGTACATCCGCAAGCAGACGCTCAAGAATGCCGAGCGCTACATCACGCCAGAATTGAAAGAGTACGAAGAACAGGTGCTTTCGGCGGACGAGCGGGCCAAGTCGCTCGAATACGATCTATTCATCACACTCCGAGACGCGGTGCACGCCGAAGTGCGCCGCCTGCAGTCGACGGCGGCGGCGCTGGCGCAACTCGATGTCCTGTTGGCCCTTGCCGAATTGGCGCGGCAGCGCGGCTATTGTCGGCCACAGCTTGTCGAGGCACCCGTCTTACAGATCGAAGACGGTCGACACCCGGTCCTCGACATCGTCGAGCCCGAGGGGACGTTTGTTCCCAACGACACACTGGCTGCGGAAGAGGACGGGCGCATTTTGTTGATTACGGGACCGAACATGGCGGGGAAGAGTACCTACATTCGTCAGGTGGCACTGATCACGCTGATGGCTCAACTGGGAAGTTTTGTGCCGGCTCGCGGCGCTGTAATTGGTTTGGCGGATCGCATTTTTGCTCGGGTGGGAGCCAGCGACGAACTCACTCGCGGCCAGAGCACATTCATGGTGGAAATGACCGAGACCGCTCGCATCTTGAACAACGCTTCAGAGCGGAGTCTGGTGATCCTCGATGAAATTGGTCGTGGGACCAGTACGTACGACGGGATTTCGCTCGCCTGGGCGATTGTCGAACACATCCACGACCGTTTGGAGTGCCGCACATTGTTTGCCACACACTACCATGAGTTGACCGAGTTGGAGGGGTTGCTGCCGGGCGTCTGCAACCTCAACGTCGCGGTCAAGGAGTGGGAAGAAAATGTCGTGTTCTTGCATAAGATTGTGTCCGGATCGGCCGACAAAAGTTATGGAATTCACGTCGCTCGTCTGGCCGGCGTTCCGCCCGAGGTCAACGAGCGGGCCAAACAGATTCTGACCCAACTGGAGGCCGAACATCTCGACGTAGAGGGGCGCCCCCGTGTGGGGCGGACTTCACAGCAACGATCCCAGAAGGACCTTCAACTAACACTGTTTGCGGCAGCGGAGCACCCTTTGCTGGAAGAAATCCGCCAGGTCGAAGTCGACCGTTTGACGCCGCTGCAAGCACTGCAACAGATCGAGTCCTGGCGGCGCAAGTTGGTTCGTGAAGACTAGTTCGCGGTGTCAACGGACCCGACGGCGGGGTCGCGACGTCGGATGGGGAGTCTCGATCGATCTTGCCCACCGAATCGTCGATCGATCACAATAGTGTGGGGTCGCACACGGTTGAGCGCGCTGCGGGACCCGAGCGACGAGCGGCTCCGGTGGATTTCCGAGCAGACAGATTGCGGGAGTGGGGCAATGATGAAACCCTGCGGGTGGTTGGCCTGGTTGTGCTGTGCATCGTTAGTTGTTGCAGCGAGTTCCGCGCCGGGACTCGATTACGTCAAGATCAAACGCAACAACCGAGTGCGCAGCGTGACTGGGCGGTTGGTGGTCGAAGCCCAGGACGGTGGAGTTCTTATCGAAGACCAAATGGGCGTGCTGTGGGCGATTCAGCCGCAGGAGCGGATTTCCCACGACGAGGATGATCTTCCTTTCGAACGGTTCGACGTCAAGCAGATCCAGACTCGCTTGCTGGCGGAACTCCCGGCGGGGTTTCGGGTTTTTACGACCGCACATTATCTCGTCTGCTACAACACTTCGACACCCTACGCGCAGTGGTGCGGCGCGCTGTACGAGCGTCTGTACCGCGGCTTCTTTGTGTTCTGGAAAAATCGAGGATGGGAATTGGAGGAGCCTACGACGCGGTTGATTGCGGTGGTATTTGATAATCAGGAGAGTTACGCATCGTACGCCGACGAAGAGCTCGGTGCGGCCGCCAACGTGATCATCGGGTATTACAGCCTGCAAAGTAACCGGGTCATGATGTACGACTTGACCGGGGTCGACGGTCTCGGATTTGGCCGGTCGCGTGCGAGCACCGCGAAACACGTGAATCGCATCCTCTCCCAGCCGGCCGCGGAACGAACGGTGGCAACGATCATCCATGAGGCGACCCACCAACTGGCGTTTAACTGTGGATTACAGATTCGCTATGCCGACAACCCGCTATGGCTCTCGGAAGGGCTGGCCATCTATTTTGAAACGCCGGATTTGAAGAACTCTCGTGGCTGGCGCCGCATCGGCAGTGTCAGCCGCGTACGACTCCCGGAGTTTCGGCGGTATTTGCAGGCGCGCCCCGCCGATTCGCTGCTCACCCTGATTGCCGATGACAGTCGGTTTCGCCACCCGATCGTGCGACAACGCAACGAGGCGTACGCCGAAGCGTGGGCGTTAAACTACTTTCTGATCCGACGGTATCCGCGCGCATTCGTGACGTATCTCAAGCAACTATCGTCCAAGCGTCCGCTGGTACAGGATGGCAAGGAACAACGCGTGGCTGAGTTCAAAGCGGCGTTTCACGGCGATCTGGAAAAGCTCGATCGGGAGTTCTTGCGATTCATGAAACGGGTCAAATGACATCCGCGGTGCTGACCGCAGGCCGCGGCATGCCCCCGCTCCGCATCGACGAGTCGGGGTTGCCTATTCGATCCATCCGCCACCCAAAACGCGGTTGCCAGCGTAGCAGACGACGGCCTGACCTGGCGCGACGCCGAACGTGGCTTCGTCAAATACGATCCGCACCCGGTCATCCGCTAGTGGAACGGCGGTGGCTGACTGGGCCACGCCGTTGTAGCGGATCTGCGCCGAGCAGTGAAATGGTTTGGTCGGCGGAAGCGACAGCCAGTTGACACCAGCGGCCGTCAACACGCGGCGTGCCAATTCGGATTTATCCCCGATGACAACCCGGCGGGTGTCGGCTTCGATGCGGATCACAAAGCGAGGTTCGCCCAACGCTACCCCGATACCTTTACGCTGTCCAATCGTAAACTGCTCGATGCCGCCATGTCGCCCGACCACGTCGCCACCCGTGGTGACGATTTCCCCCGACAAATCAGAGTCACGGCGCTGTCGACGGACGAAGTCGGCGTGCTGTCCCGGCGGGACGAAACAAATTTCCTGGCTGTCTTTCTTCTCAGCCACCTGCAGACTGATCGAGCGGGCCAACTCGCGGATCCGTGATTTCTGATAGTCACCAACGGGTAACAGCATCCGCGATAGATACTCACGGGCGATGCCAAACAAGACGTACGATTGGTCTTTGCCGGCGTCTCTGCCGCGCAACAGCGCCCTCTCGGAGCAGCCGTCGACCCCTTCGGCCAGCCGGGCGTAATGGCCGGTGGCGACGTAATCCGCGTCGACGCTATCCGCGTAGTCGAATAGCCGACCAAACTTGATCCAGTTGTTGCACATGACGCATGGATTCGGTGTTCGCCCCGCCGAGTACTCGTCGACAAAATAGTCGATGATGTGGGCGAATTCAGCTTGCAGATTGAGCGCGTAGAACGGGATGTTCATGCCTTCGGCAACACGCCTAGCATCGTCCGCGTCGGCAGCGCTGCAGCAACCCTGCTTGTGTCCCAAAGGGTCGTTTAAGAGCGGCATCAGCCGATGACCGGTGTCGTTGCCGGACGTTACACAAGTGGTTGC